>DXDD01000075.1 GCA_019115665.1 Candidatus Eisenbergiella pullistercoris
CCGTGCTTGCACGAGCAGATGACTGGCTCTGAGCGGACGGAGGGAGCGCCAGTCTCTGAGCAAAGGTAGCTGCGAAGCAGCGGAGAGCGCGTAGCGCGGCTTTGCGAATGGCGCGGAGTGAACTGTAACATCTTCAGTTCCCCCGGATCCCCCAAAGCCGATTTTTCATTGACAGGCAGACGGGAGAGGCTTAATATAGATAGCGTGGCGGGCGTCCCTCCGGACGGAAACGCCGCGCGGTACAAAAATAAAAGAGGTAAAAGAGGCAGATATGGAACATTTGAAAATTCCGAAAAATTATGAATCCGCCCTGTCCCTGCACGATACCCAGGTGGGGATCAAGACGGTGAAGGATTTCTTTCAGCGGCTGCTGGCTGAACGGCTGAACCTGCTGCGCGTATCCGCGCCGCTGTTCGTGGATCCGGCTTCCGGCATGAACGACAACCTGAACGGCATCGAGCGGCCGGTTTCCTTCGGCATTAAGGAGCAGAACGAATATGAAGCGCAGGTGGTGCAGTCCCTGGCCAAATGGAAGCGCTATGCACTGAAAAAATACGGCTTCTGCGAAGGAGAGGGGCTCTATACGGATATGAGCGCCATCCGCCGGGATGAGATCACGGACAACATCCACTCCATTTACGTGGATCAGTGGGACTGGGAAAAAATCATTTCCAGGCAGGACCGGAATCTGGATACCCTGAAGGATGTGGTGCGCAGCGTTTACAAGGTTCTCAGAAAGACCGAAAAATACATGTCCATCCAGTATGACTACATAGAAGAGATCCTGCCCCACGATATTTTCTTCATCACGACCCAGGAGCTGGAAAACATGTTCCCGGATTACACGCCCAAGGAGCGGGAATATTACATCGCAAAGGCGAAGGGCGCGGTCTGCATCATGCAGATCGGAGATGTCCTGGAATCCGGCCAGCGGCATGACGGACGCGCGCCGGACTATGACGACTGGGCTCTGAACGCGGACATCGTGGTCTACTACCCGGTTCTGGATATCGCCCTTGAGCTTTCCTCCATGGGAATCCGTGTGGATAAGGATGCCCTGCTTTCCCAGCTGGAAAAGGCAGGCTGTCCGGAACGGGCGCAGCTTCCCTTCCAGAAAGCGGTGATCGAAGAACAGCTTCCCTTTACCATCGGCGGCGGCATCGGCCAGTCCCGCATCTGCATGTTCTTCCTCCGGAAAGCGCACATCGGAGAGGTGCAGTCCTCCCTGTGGCCGCCGGAAATCGCGGAAGAGGCGGAGAAGAACGGCATTCATCTGCTGTAAAATCAAAAAGCGGCTGGCGGCGCATCTTATCCGGATGCGTTCCAGTCGCTTTTTTTCTTTCTGGTTCTTCCCGCCTTCCCTTCGTTTTCTTCAGCCTTCCTCCGCGCTGTCCTGTTCCACGCTCTCCATGGTCTGCGTCACAATGCTTTCCATGATATCCGCCGTCAGCGCTCCGGACACGTAGCCGTACACATTTCCGTTGGCGTCGATCATGAAGGTGGTGGGGAAGGCGCTGATCCCGTACCAGTAAAACAGCTCTCCCGTGGTATCCATCACCACCGGGAAGGTCAGCCCGTTTTCCTCCAGATAAGCCGCCACCTCCTCGATGGTTCCGTCCTGATTGTTCGGCGCTTCCTCTGTTTTGGGATTTGCCACGCCGAGCACGATCAGATCGCCTTCGTTTTCCCCGTATTTTTCATAAAGGGCCTGGATATCCGGCATCTCGCTCCTGCAGGGCGGGCACCAGGTGGCCCAGAAGTTCAGGAATACCGTCTTTCCCTTATAGTCGGAAAAGGTATGCGTATTCCCATACTGATCCGTCAGGGTGAAATCATAGGCCGGGATCTCCTCCCGTTCTGACTCCTCTTCGCTTTCGTCCGCCGCGTCCGCAGAGGAAGCCGCTTCCCCGCTTTCCGCCGCTGCGGAGGCTTCTCCGGCATCCGAACCGGCTCCCGCGCCGTCCGTCTCTCCCTGCGCTCCGGCCTCCGCGCCGTCTGTCTCCTCCTGCGCTTCGGCCTTCTGCTGTCCGTCGGTCTCCTCCTGCGCTTCAGACTCCTGCTGTCCGTCCGTCTCCTCCTGTACAGAGGCTGCCCCGCCCGGCGAGATCCGGGACAGATAGCCGGTGATGCCGTTCATGAAGCCGGTCAGCGTCATGATTCCCATCAGGATCAGAAGCACCGCGCCGATTTTCACCGTGTACCGGACCACGTTCCGCTTTCTGCGGAAGAAATCCAGCACAGCGCCGGTAAACAAACCGACGGCGAGGAAGGGCAGCACAAAGCCCAGGGTATAAACGCCCACCAGCAGATATCCTCTGCCCGCAGACGCGGAAGAAGACGCCATCAGCAGCACGCTGGCAAGCGTAGGACCCACGCAGGGCGTCCAGGCAAAGCTGAAGGTGAAGCCCAGAAGCAGCGCCACGAACGGGTTCATGGTAAAACGGTCCAGCCGGAAGGGAAGCCTGTGCTCCCGCTCGATCGCGCCGGAGCGGCCGAACAGTCCCAGCTGATACAGGCCGAACAGGATCATGATGATGCCGCTGATCCTCGCAAACCACGCCCGGTTATCGGTAAAAAAGCGTCCCAGCGCCGTGAAGCCGAAGCCCAGCAGGAAAAAGGTGAAGCTGATCCCGATCACGAAAAACAGCGTGTTCACCAGAATCTTTTTCCTCGGATAATGGATCGTTCCATCCTCGTCCACCCGCTGCGCCCCTCCTGCCAGGTAGCTCACATACAGCGGCACCAGCGGCAGCACGCAGGGGGAGAAAAAACTCAGAAGCCCCTGCAGAAAAACGGTTATGACCGGCACGCCGGTCTCTACTGTCAGATTCATATCTGCTGCTTTACCTCCCTGTCAAAGTATCCTGCACTGCAGAAAAAGCGGATATATTCCCGTCAATCGGGAACATATCCGCTTTTCGGATGGAGACAACAGGACTCGAACCTGCGACCCTTTACACGTCAAGCAAATGCTCTCCCAGCTGAGCTATATCTCCATGCGGATATTCTAACAAAGAGCGGAGAAAATTTCAAGCCTTTTCTTCGATCCGTCCGAAGTATTTGTCCCGCCACTTCCGTCCGATCTGCTGCAGCTTCACGGCAGTCCGGGCCAGCTCGTCATACTGCTTCTTCGCCTGTCCCAGCTGAAGCTCATAGCCTTCCCGGCACCTGGAAAGCTTCCCCTCATACTCCGCCCGCAGGCGCTCCACCCGGTTCTCATATTCCTTCCTGCACTGAATCATGCGCTCCTCTTTTTCCTGCTGCCAGGCGCATTTCTCCCGCTGCCAGCCGGCCTTTTCCTCCTGCCAGGCACGCTTCTCACGCTGCCAGCCGGCCTTTTCCTCCCTCCAGACGGCCTCCAGCGCCTCCGTCCGCCTCCTGTGCTCCGCCTCTTCCATCATGGGACGCTCCGTAAAATCCGCCTCTCCGGTCCAGTCGTAGAGGCGCAGCCGTCCCGTCCGCCGGTCCAGGCAGAGCAGCCGCTCCCCTTCTTTTGTCCTGACGGTCTCCGCCCGCCAGCTCCCCTCCGGTCCTTCAAACACCGTTCCCCACACATTTTCCCGATAAGGCATGCAGACATAAAGTCCTGCCTTTTCTCCCTTTCCGCATATCTGGTAAAAAAGATACAGGCCATTCTCCCTCACGGTCAGCTGCAGACTTTCAAACCGGTATCCGTCCGGAATGTCCGCAAGCAGGATCCGGGCCGGGGAACCTCCCAGGCTGTCGATCACCGCCTGGTGCTCCAGATTTTCATATACGAAGCAGACCGCATCCCGGAACAGGACGGCGTCCAGATGCGCCAGATAATCCGTCCTAAGCTCTTTTGGGGTCATTCCTTTCAGAAAAGGAAGCCGGCAGGAAAAAATGGAATTTCCCTGCGCGTACAGCGCCGTCCTCTGTCCGTCAGCCGTCTCAAAGATCTGATATGCCATTTTTACCTCCCGGCCCCTGTTTCCGCCGGACCAGCCTTCCGGCGCAGAGCCACACCATAAATATATTCCTGAAGCCGAACAAAAAGAATCGGAAAGCATAAGATAAAGTAAGAAATTTTAAGGAGCGTTCCTTATGTCCTCCAGCAAAAATCTCAAATGCAGATGCTGCTCCAAAAGATATGTGAGCTGTGGGATCGACCGGAAGGGAAATTGTCTCGATGTCTGCACGGATCCTCTCTGCGGGGAGCCTGACTGCCTGACCGTCCTCACTCCCGTAGTCTACGATGAGCTCGGGATCAACCTGTGCAGAAACGTCCCTCTTGAAATGGCTGTTCCCAACATAGACCGCATTTCCGTACAGGTTATGGATATCGCCTTCGGTTCCGGCACGGAAGGCTGTGAAGCGGGCGCGGTTCCCATTGCAGGCCGTCCGAACTGTTATCTGGTCACCCTGACGGACCTTCAGGTAACCTTCTTCGTCACCCTTTACGACTGTTCGGGAAAAATCCTGGATACGCAGACCGTCAGCGCCGTTTACCTGCCCGGAGATCCCTCTTCCGCAGACTATGCCTACATGGATGAGGACACCAATCCGGACTGTGTGGAGCTGGAGATCTTCGCCCCCTACGGCGTTGCCCGGGAGGCCGGGCCGAACGGCAGGGCCATCATCCATGCGCTGGGCTTCGGCGCCGGCAGCACCGGACTTCACCAGGGACTGAATCTGATCGCCATTCCCAGGGTGCTCTGCTTCTGTCCGGAGGAGCCCGCCGTCACCATCGGCCTGAGCGTGCTTCTGAAAACCGTATATTTCTCCCAGTACCGGATCCCTCACAAAGGACGGGCGGTCGTTCCCAAGGCCTGCACCAGGCCGACTGACGATACCATCTGTCTGGATTTTGTCTGCGGAGATCTGCTTGACCTGTCCATCAAGCCCCTTGAGCTTGGCCCTCCCAAATATGAGGAGATGCTGAAAAACGACTGCTGCGGCTCCTGCGGGATCTGCTGCCGGGAGGAAACGGACGCAGCGCAGGAGGAGTCTCCGGAAACGGAAGCGGGAACCGGCTGAGTTACTGTTCAGACAGGTCTGCGCATTTACTGCGCAGACCGTACGAAAACGTACAGGAAGGAAGCATCCGGCCCATCGCGAAGCGATTGGAATGGCCGGATGCTGTTACTGTTCTGCCGAAGGCTGAACAGTAACCCGGCTGATCCCGGGGAGGGCTCCGGGAACCATTTCATGCTTTTCCTGCGGACACGGATGTGATAAAATCAGAGCAGATACCCCTGATCCGGACCGGCGGCAGAAGCGAAGCTGCGGCTGCGCCGGCCGGCGCTGAAGAAAGGACCCGCCATGAACCCTGCAAAAGAGCAGGCCATCCTGCCTGCACCTGATCCCATAGAGTCTCTGTCTGTTCCGCTCCCCGCAGACGTCCGCCGCCTGATCTCGGCGGGCTGTCTGCAGGAAGCGCGCGAACGGATCCAATTTTATCTGGAGCGTCTGAACCGGGCCGACAGTCCCCTGTCCGGGGAACAGCGGCAGAAAAAAAGCCGCCTGACGCTTGAGCTCGCCCGTCTTTCCCAGCTTCCCTTTGAATACCCCTATTCCTTTTCGGAAGCCCTGTCCCTGATCCGTTCCCGGATCCCGGATTTTTCGGAAGAGGAATTCCATGCTCTGGAACGGGAAGGAAGGGCGGAGCCTGTTTTCCTGGAGGGACAGAAGCGCTATCCCGGCCGTTTTCTGGACACCCTTCTCGCCGTGGATCCCGTTCTCGCGGGCCGGGCGGATCCGCAGCTCGTCCGGGATATGGACGACCGCGGCCGGTTCCGCGACCGCACCATCCGGCTCCTGAAGGAGGAAGGCCTGCTGAGATACCGCATCCATCTCAAGGCCGGACTGCGCGTAAAGGATGAATTCTTTGAACCGGAGAAGGAATATCTGGTCCATCTTCCCGTTCCTAAGGAATGCGATCCCATAAACGGCGTGCGCATCCTGAACACCGGGCACCGGCCCGCGTTCCTCAGTCCCTCGGACGCTCCCGCAAGGACCGTGGCGTTCCGGGAGTCCCCGAAGAAGAACGACACCTTCTGGGTGGAATATGAATACGACAGCACGGTATGGTATATTCAGCCGGATCCGGACCGCGTTTCCGACCGTCTTCCCGACTTCGATACCGGGCAGCAGCCTCCCCATATCCGCTTCACGCCCTATCTGCGCGCCCTCACCTCCGAGGTTGTGGGAAAAGAGCGCAATCCTCTGAAAAAAGCGCGGCGGATCTACGACTTTATCACCTCGCAGGTGGCCTATTCCTATATGCCGGAATATTTCCTGCTGGATGATATCGCGGAGACCTGCGCCGTCAGCCGGAAGGGCGACTGCGGCGTGCAGGCCCTCCTGTTCATCACCATGTGCCGGATCGCCCGCATTCCGGCCCGCTGGCAGTCCGGCCTCTCCGTAACGCCGGCCTCCGTGGGGCCGCACGACTGGGCGCAGTTCTTCATCCCGCCCTACGGCTGGCTGTATGCGGACCTTTCCTTCGGCGGCAGCGCCTTCCGCGCCGGACAGATGGAACGCCGGGACTTCTACTTCGGCAACCTGGATCCCTTCCGCATGGTGGCGAATACCGCCTTTCAGGCTCCCCTCGTCCCGCCCAAGTCGGGTCTTCGCGCCGACCCCTACGACAATCAGGTGGGCGAATGTGAGATCGACGGAAAGGGCCTGCTCACCGGACAGTTTGATTTCTTCCACGAGATCATCGATATCCGCTCCATTAGGCAGTGACCGGGCAACGGACGGCGCACAGCCCCCGCATGCGCAGGGGCTGTGCGCCGCAAATACAAAAGATCAGTCCAGATGGAAGACCGTCTTCAGATCGATGCTCACCGGGCTGTTGTCCGGGTTGGTTTCCATGATATCGGCCATGTAATCCCACCATTTCCGGTTGATGGCCGTATCCGCTCCCCTGGCCCAGAGCTCCTCGTCCTCGATCTCGATATAGCCGAACAGGGTCAGCGTCTCCTTATCCAGAAAAATGGTATAGTTCTTTCCGCCGTGCTCATGGATCATATCCTTCATTTCCGGCCAGAGCAGGTTATGGCGTCTTTCGTATTCCGCCTCCTGCCCTTCGTACAGCTTCATTTTAAATCCTTTAATCATATGCATCTCCTTTCTGTTATTCTGCGTCACGGATCCCGCCGGAATCTCTGCCTCTTTCAGGCAGGCTTCACGCAGATGCGGCATTTCCGTCTGCCCGTCTGTCCCTCCTGCGCCGGAACCTCCCAGGAAATACAGTAAACGCTTTCCAGTACGCCCTTATGGGAGGAATGTTTCTTCTCCTCGATCACAAAGCCGCCCGTCTGCTCCCCGGTTTCCACAACGCAGGCATATGTTTCGCCCTGAATCCACACTCTGTTGTCCCGGATTGCGGGCACAAACTGCGTGACCAGGTTCTCCCTCATGGGAACGTCCGTCTCTGCCTCCAGCTCGTCCGTGATCTCCAGAACCTCCGTATCCGGATCGTAGGAAAAGCTGCGCTTCAGATCCCTGACGCGGCTGTCTCCGTAAGCGCCCGCAAAATGGATCTCACAGCCGCCTCTGCCGTCCGCCGCGAAGCTGCCGCAGCCGTATTCCGCTCCGGTCTTCTGGCCGTTTCCGTCCAGGATCGGCACGCTGTGTCCGAAGGAACTGTTGCAGAGAATGTCATAACGCTGCGGGCCAAAATACTGCTTCGTATATTCCCCCGCTCCCAGATCGGTCAGGAGCATATCGCCTCCCAGAAGATAGAGGAAGCTTCCCACATCGTTGTGGTTGTGGGGTTCCCCGTTATGCCCGCCCTTGCAGGCCATTCCGCCGCCGCTTTTTCCGTGGGCGATGTTCCACTGTGCGTCCGCAAGGACCATCACCTTCGGGGCAGCCGCTTCCGGAGAACTCTGCTCCTTTCCTTCCAGCGTTTTCAGATACCCTTCCGTCCAGAGCACGTCCCGAAGGTTGTGCATGAAGCGGAAGCAGGAATCCCCTTCAAAACTCCGGGCGCATTCGACCGGCGGGATCACCATATCGGGATATCTGCCCGCAAGGAAGCAGGTCAGCCCCATCTGATAGCAGCTCCCTGTGCTTCCGTCGGAAAAGCTGAGCGTCCTCCCGGAGGGGAAATAGCATTTCTGCTGAAACAGCGCGATCCTGTGGCAGGCTTCCTGGGAAAGCAGGTCGGTCCTTCCGTCCGTATAGCGGTACAGCATATCCGCAAAGCCCGCGTAATAGCCGAAGCCATAGGTGAAATAATCCAGTCCCTCCATGCAGGCCCCGTCCCCGGAAAAGCCTTCCAGATAATTGGGAAGCGACGCCGCCAGCCTTTTCAGCAGGGCGTTCAGCCTCTCCGGCTCCTCCTGCATCAGGCAGATCCCGGCACAGCCGATGCTCCCCGCGCATACGGCGCTCCAGTTATAGTCCACCCCTTCCCAGGGAAGGTATGGCGGCGTGCTCTTCTGGAACGGATCCAGCACCCGGCGGAACACATTTTCCCGCACAAGACGCTTCACATCCTCTGACAGCCTGTCTCCCGCCAGGCTGACGATCTCCGCCAGCGCCTGTGCCGTCTCGGCAGCGAACAGATCCACGCAGATCCTCCAGTCCGGATCCGCATCCCTGTGCACATGAGCGGGAAGCGCCCAGCATTCCTCGCCGCAGATCCCCTTCAGGACCTCCTCCAGCTTCCCCGTATACGCCTCTCCGCCGTCCAGGATGGAAAGACAGCCGAACACGGCCAGATATTTTCTCCGGCAGAAATAAACATCCTCATAGCGGAGCCGGTTCCCCGTCTTCTCAAACAGGGCAAAAAGCTCCTCGTCCGCCTCGGGCATGGGCTTGTCCATCATCTCGGCGGCATTTTTTTTCATGCAGTCCAGATATTGCGCCAGAAAACCCTTCAGTTCCTCTTTTCTGTCTGTCATAGCAGCTCCCTTTCTTTTGCCGCTTTGTTCAGAGATCGGTTCCGTACACCTCGATCTGCGTCAGCGCCGGAAACGGCGACGGATCGTCGGCCTTGATCAGTTCTCCCAGCTTCAGCCATTCTACGGTCTTTTTTTCAAAAGTGAACACATGGGGAAGCACCGATTTTTCCATGGGCAGCTGCATGCTGCTGCCGTCCGAGAAGGTAAGCTTCCCGTCCACCCACCAGTTGTCGTGCGGGAAATCCGCCCTGGTATAGAGGATCACCTGATCCACCGCAACCGGCCTTCCGAACTCCAGCGTCAGCTCCGCGTCGTCCTGCCTGTTGATCCCCCAGGAGGCATAGGGCCATGCGCCGTGGGACCGGTTCTCCGTCACCCCGTCGATGGCGTTCATCGCGGCGAACACCGATTCTCCGCGGGTCTCCACGTTCGCGTGCGCCCTGGGGAAGCAGACCGTATTCCCGTGCTGATCATTCACGTTCAGCGCCAGGTTCCTGTATGCGTGCACATCCGTCTCCAGCGCCCTTCTCACCGTCACCAGATGCATTTCTCCCGCAAAGGCTCTGGGAGAATAGCAGATCCTCTTCTCTCCGAACGGGATCCGGTATTCATAACGCCCCTTCAGATACACCAGGGACCTTCCTAAGGCATCCTCCATCTGCAGCCAGGCGTATACGGCGTCCTCCGTACTCTCCACCGTGAGCCTGTCTCCCTCTTCATATTCCCCGTTTACCACAAGACGGGCTTCGTCCTCTCCCTGGTCCTGCGCCTTCAGGCTGCCGTCCGGTCCGATCCATTGAATTGTAAACATCTTTCCCTCCATTTCTTTGCCGCATCAGGCGAAGATTCTGAAAAAGCCTTCCCGCACCAGGTGCGGAAAGGCTTTCAGCGATCCAACCAGTGTCTCTTACTGGGGCTGTTTTCCAATGTAAGCCAGGATGCCGCCGTCCACGTACAGAACGTGTCCGTTCACGAAGTCGGAAGCATCGGATGCCAGGAATACGGCAGGTCCCTGCAGGTCGGAGGTATCTCCCCAGCGGGCAGCCGGCGTCTTGGCAATGATGAACTGATCGAAAGGATGTCTGCTTCCGTCGGGCTGGATCTCACGCAGAGGCGCGGTCTGAGGGGTGGCGATGTAGCCGGGCCCGATGCCGTTGCACTGAATGTTGTACTCGCCGTACTCGGAAGCGATGTTTCTGGTCAGCATCTTCAGACCGCCCTTGGCTGCGGCATAAGCGGAAACGGTCTCTCTGCCCAGCTCGCTCATCATGGAGCAGATGTTGATGATCTTGCCGTGTCCCTTCTTGATCATGCCCGGGATAACGGCCTTGGAAACGATGAAGGGTGCGTTCAGGTCTACGTCGATCACCTGACGGAACGCCTCCGCGCTCATCTCCAGCATGGGGATACGCTTGATGATGCCGGCGTTGTTCACCAGAATGTCGATGGTTCCCACTTCCTCTTCGATCTTCTTCACCATCTCGTTTACAGCCGCTTCATTCGTCACGTCGCAGACATAACCGTGCGCTTCAATGCCTTTTTCCTTATAAGCGGCAAGGCCCTTGTCCACCAGCTCTTGCTTGATATCGTTGAAAACGATGGTAGCGCCCGCCTCAGCGTAAGCCGTAGCGATGGCGAAGCCGATTCCGTAGGAAGCGCCCGTTACCAGAGCGACTTTGCCTTCCAGTGAAAAGCTGTTTAAAATTCCCATGATCCTGTTCCTCCTTGTTTTTTTCGTCCGAAGACGTTTTTTATCTCACCGGCCGTCCGCCGCCTCACGGAACGCCGCGGATGGCCGGAGGTTTTCGCTGCAGATTACAAAAAGCCTTACAGAAGCTCCTTCATGCCGACGCCGTCCATGTCGTCGAAATCCTGATTCTCACCCACCATGCCCCAGATAAAGGTATAGTTTCTGGTGCCGCTTCCGCAGTGGATAGACCAGCTGGGAGAGATCACCGCTTCCTCGTTGCGCATCACGATGTGTCTGGTCTCCGTAGGTTCTCCCATGTAGTGCATCACGAAGGCGTCCTCAGGCAGATCGAAGTAGAGATATACCTCCATCCTTCTGTCGTGGGTATGGCACGGCATGGAGTTCCATACGCTGCCGGGCTTTAAGGAGGTCATGCCCATCTCCAACTGGCAGCTCTCCACCTGGCCGGGAAGGATGTACTTGCAGATCACTCTGTGATTGGACTCCTCCAGGCTTCCCAGCTCCACCTTGTTCTCATCCTTGATGATGACCACGCCCTCTTCCGGCGTCCCTTCCCGTTTGATCAGGACCGTGGGGCAGGTTCTGTGCGCGGGCGCGCTGTTCAGATAAAACTTGGCCGGATCTTCCGCGTTATCGCTCTCAAAGGAAATATCCTTCGAGCCCATTCCGATATACATGCCTTCTCTGGGCGCCACGTTGTATACCTTTCCGTCAACGGTAACTCTTCCGGCTCCGCCGATGTTGATCACGCCCAGCTCTCTTCTCTGCAGGAAATAATCCGCCCTAAGCTCCTCCCCTGCCGTCAGAACCAGCTTCTTTTCCACGGGAGTGGCCGCTCCCACGATGATGCGGTCAATGTGGCTGTAGACCAGTTTGATCTCATCCGGCGTAAACAGTCCCTGGATCAGAAACTCGTCACGCAGACGCTCCGTTGTGTAGTGCTTCACATCCTTCGGTGAGCACGCAGTCCTTAACTCCATAACAACCTCACTTTCCGCCGCCGTCAGGCGGCATTAAAATCATTATGAAGAATCCCGCAGGGATTCTTCCAGGAAGACGGCAGAGCCGTCTTCCGCCTCTCACTTTCCGCCGCCGTCAGGCGGCATTTCTTTATAAAATTTATGGAAAACTGTCTTTTTTCTCATCCTGTGAGCCTATCATAGCATTCTTTATATTCCGGTTCTTGTGTTATTTTCTTTAAAATCTTGCTTATTCTGAACTTCTATCGTATACTGATGCATATAGCTGTATCCGATTCATCCGACGCAAAGCGCCGCCTGCGGGCGCGCGCCGTTTCATAAGAAGAAAGACAACAGGTTTACCCATGAAAGAATTCAGTTCCTGCAAGCTTGCCATCCAGTCCTGTCTGGAAACGAAAAGCTTCGCCGTAGCCCATCTGTATAACGACGACAAGCCCATGGACATGCACATCCATGACTGCTATGAGATCTATTACTCCATTTCCGGCGGGAAGCAGTTCCTGATCGACAACCGGTTCTATGATATCCAGCCGGGTGATATTTTCTTCATCAATCAGTATGAAAGCCATTATCTCTCGCAGCTGGACCGGGCGGTCCACGAACGCTTCGTGCTGGAAATCCATCCGGATTTTCTGACTTCCCTCAGTTCCGAACAGACGGATCTGAACCTGTGCTTCCATTTCCGCAGCGACGAGCTTTCCCACAAGCTGCATCTGACGGAGGAGGAGCAGAACCGGTTCCGCTACTTCGTGCACAAGCTGGCGGGGCTGTCCGGCTACGGCTCCGATCTGGAGGACCGGGCGGTCTTCACCGAGCTGATGGTCTTCCTGAACCGGATCTTCTATCAGCGGACCGAATCCCGCAGGGAAGAGGAGGAGGTTCCCTCCTACCACACTCAGGTGGATGAGATTCTTTCCTTCATCAACCAGAATATCAGCTCCCCTTTGAGCATCGAGGATCTTTCCGGCCATTTTTTCCTGAGCAGCTCCTATCTGTGCCGGATCTTCAAGGCCGCTACGGGAACCACCATCAACAAGTACATCACGGCCAAGCGGATCACCGTGGCCAAGTCCCTGTTAAGCTCCGGCTATTCCGTGACAGAGACCTGCGAACGGTGCGGCTTCAACGACTACAGCAACTTTCTGAAGGCCTTTACCAAGGCAGTCGGGATCTCCCCCAAGAAGTACGCCCAGTGCTCCGCCAGCTGACGGAGCCGGCGGCCGCGCTCAGCCCGCCGTCTGCCCCTCGGACTGGGCCAGCTGCATCTGATAATAGTAACCCTTCTTCGCCATCAGTTCTTCGTGGGTCCCCCGTTCCGCGACGCGGCCGTCCTCGATGACCAGAATCAGGTCCGCGTTTCGGATGGTGGAAAGCCTGTGCGCGATCGCCAGGATCGTCCGGGTTCCCGCGATCCGGCTGATGGCGTTCTGAATCTGCCTCTCCGTCTCCACGTCCACGGACGCGGTGGCCTCATCCAGAATGATGATCGGCGATTTCCGCAGGATCGCTCTGGCGATGGCCACCCTCTGCTTCTGTCCGCCGGACAGGCGAAGTCCCCGCTCTCCCACCCGTGTCTCATAGCCGTCCGGCATGGCAAGGATGTCCTCATGGATGTTGGCCGCCTTCGCCGCTTCCTCGATCTCCTGCAGGGAGGCGTCCGGTCTGGCATAGCTGATGTTCTCCCGGATGGTGCCGTCGAAAAGGAAGGTATCCTGGAGCACCGGAGAAATGCTGCCGCGCAGGCTGGAAAGCGTCACCTTCCGGATATCCTTCCCGTCGATGAGGATCCTGCCCTCCGTGGGATCATAAAACCGGGGAATCAGCTGGGTGAGCGTGGTCTTTCCCACCCCGGTGGGTCCCACCAGCGCCACCATCCTGCCTGGCTCGCAGGAAAAGGAAATATCCCGCAGCACCGGGACCTCATTTTCATAATGAAAGCTCACATGCTCAAAGGCCACCGCGCCCTTCACCTCCGTAAGCGGCACGGCGTCCGGCGCGTCCGTCACCTTCGAGGGCGTATCCAGAATCAGCGCCACCCGCTCCGCGCCCGCCAGGGACTGCTGCAGGTTCTCCAGCAGAGTGGCAAGTCCGCTCACCGGCGTGTAGAACAGGGACAGATACAGCACGAAAGCCACGATATCCTCCACGGAAAGCAGGTTCCGGTACGCCATCAGGCCCCCGAAAAACACCACAAGCACCGTCCCGGCGGAAGAAAGGAACTCCACACTGGGGTGGAAGGCCGCGCTGGCCCGAAGCGCCCGCAGCATGGCCCTCACCTGGGAAAAATTCTTTTCCTGCACCCTGCCGTTCTCATAATCCTCCTGGCAGAAGGACTGGATCTCATGAATGCCGGACAGATTGTCCTGCAGCCTCGCGTTCAGCTCGCCCATGCACTTCTGGGACACCTTGAAAAAGGGTCTTACCTTTTTGGCAAAGATCACACCCGAAACCAGGATCAGCGGGATCGGGAAGCAGGTGATCAGCGCCAGCTTCCAGTTGATCGCGAGCAGGATCGCAAGCACGCCGGCGAAGGTCACCAGATTGGTGATCAGCTCCGGGATGATATGGGCGTAAAGCAGTTCAAAATCTCTGGTATCGTTCACCACCCGGCTCATCAGGTCGCCCGTCTGCTTGTCATGGAAAAAGCCGAGATCAAAGCTCTGCAGCCGGTCATACAGCCTCCCCCTCAGATCTCCCACCAGGTACCAGGCCGCCTTGTGGGCCAGGTAGTTGCTCAGGAACCGAAACAGCACCCGCAGCAGATACAGGCCGAGCAGGATCAGGGCGAGGGTGCGGATCACGGGCAGGGAAATGGTCCCCGCCTCCACCACGCCCGTCAGCGCGGAAAGCACCCGGGGCGCCGCCAGATTTACCACGGTCAGTCCCAGCGTGGCCAGGATCGCCGTCACATACAGTAATTTATATCGCGCTGCCTCCCGGGTCAGCTTCCAAAGCATCTTCACGGCTCTCCCTCCCTATGTGTTTTCATACGGTCTGCGCAGCAAATGCGCAGGTCTGGCTGAACAGCAGCCGTTATTTTCCGTATTTTGCCGTCAGCGCCGCATATTCCTCTTCCGTCAGGTTCATGATCCCGCCGTGCCGCTTTTTCGTTTTCCCAAGGTCATACTCTCCGTCCTCCGGAATCCGGAAAACGCCGCTTCCGAAATCCCCGGAAAGAAGCGGCAGATACCCCTTATCCTCCGCGAACCGGTCCACCATCAGGCACCACTCCTGCCTGTCGTTGAACTTGAAGGCCTCCGGTCCCTCCACGCCCATCAGGGCGTTCAGCACGGGAGCCTCCACCGGCTCAAAGCTGTCCTTATCCAGGCTTCTGCTCCTGTCCAGGCGAATATTCTTCACCGTCTCATCCTTCGCGAAGCGGTAGTAGTACTCCCCCGCCTTCAGGATCGTGGTATCGATGATATGATTTTCCCCCTCCTGGAACTTTTCCGCAGGGGTGAAGCAGTGAAAATCCTTCGTGCGGGAAGCGTAGATCCTCTGCTTCGACGCTTCGTCCCCCGCTTCCTTCACCATGGAGGCCCAGAACACCAGAAACTCCTGTCTTTCCTCGTCAAAAATGGCTTCCGGCGCCCAGACGCAGCCCGCTCCCGGGATGCCCACCTCATGGCTTTCCGGCCCTTCCCAGTCGGTCATGTTGTCGGACTGCCACACGATCAGATTCCTGCTTCCCGCATGCTGCGCCGCGTCCCAGCCCTTTCCGGCCTCGATCCTCAGATCCGTGGCGATGATCACATATTTCCCGTTCAGAGGATTGCGCAGGATAAACGGATCCCGCACGCCCTTCTCTCCGATTTCGGACACCAGCACCGGCTTCCCTCCGTTCAGGTCATTCCAGTGCATGCCGTCTCTGCTCAGGGAAAAATAGATCTGCTCTCCCATGGGCTGCTCCCCGATAAAATGTACAAAAAGATATCCCGTATACTGTGTCATAGTCCCTCCTTGCAGGCGGCGTTTTCTCCGCCCCGCTTTCTTTCCGACAGGCTGCGCGGCCTGTCCCTCTGCCTGTCATTTTACCATATTTTTGCCAAAATGAGTACAGAAAAAAAGGCCACGGAGCGTTACTGCCATTCAGCCTTAGGGTTACAGTTCAGCCTGGTCTGCGCATTTACTGCGCAGACCGTACGAAAACGTACCGGCAGGAAACATCCGGCCTCCTGTCGCTGAACGAGAAAGCGGGTGCCGCAGGCAATGCTCCGGTTTTCCGGATTCTTACCGCAGGATTTCGCCCCACTACGGGCAACAATCCGCCTTCCCGGATTCTTACCGTAGAAAGCCACTTTCTCTACGGGCAAAACTCCGGTTTTCCGGATTCCTGCCGTAGGAAACCACCAAAAATCTGCGGTACAAAACCGGAATTTCCTGTTTTGGCCGTAGTGAGATCCTGATTTCTGCTTGTCAGCATGCTATTCTTCTGATTTCTGCTGCAGAATTTCTTTTCTCCGCAGCCTCATTCCTTTTCCCATATCAATCCCCATTTCGGAGCGCAGCGACGGGGCGAATAGAAATCGCGAATGCGATTTCTATTCGCCCCGTCAGGATGTCCCGATACGGTTCAATCCCTGATTTCCTCATCTGTAACCGTACTGGGCGGAAGCGTTCCGCAGAAGGCCCTGCCGGAGAGTCCCGCGAAAGGCCCTGCGGAAGGATTCCGCGGAACTCTCTGCGGAATCTTTTCCCGTAAAAATGCGCAGAACATTTCGCCGCCGGCCGTCCTCCCGCACAGGCCCTTTTACAGGGCGAACAGCTTCGCGCCGTGCTTTTCCACCGGGCTGTATACCGCTCCGCCCGCGCAGTACGCCGTTTCCTTCGTCCAGAGCTCCTTCAGGGCGATCTCTCCGGACGCGGCCTTCTCCATGAGCTTTTCTCCGACCTTCACGGGAAGGGCGGAAGCGATCTCGGAAAGAGAGACGGATACGTTGGCGTCCTCGTCCTTTAAGTTGAACAGGGCGGCGTACACGCTTCCGTCCTTTTCATTCCAGCCGGCCCATACGGCATAGTCCTGCGTCCGCTGGACCTGAACGCCGTGATGGCCGTCCTCCAGGAGGGAAAGCGCCTCCCTGTTGGTCAGAAGGGACAGGGTCCAGTCATCCAGCTTCGTCAGCTCCGCGCCCACCATCAGAGGGGAACGGAAGATGCACCAGAGGGTCATCATCGTCACCTGCTCCGTCTTCGTGAACCTGGTGGAACGTTCTTCTGAAAAGCCCTTTCCCACCATGCCGAGAGGCAGCATGTCGCAGTCCGGGAAGCACCCTTCCTTCACATGATCCTGCCACAGCTCGCAGCGGTAAAACATGTTCTTCAGAAGCTCCCAGTTATCCCAGAAGTCATCGGTGATGCGCCACATGTTCGCATACTTTTCATAATGCCAGGCCTTCTCGATGAGCGCGGGTCCGGGAGAAAGGCTCAGCACGATGGGGCGGCCGCATTTTTCAATGGCCGCATGAAGCATCTCGATCTCATGGGCCGCGGAATACTGATTTTCGCGGTACAGGCTGGTGTTGCAGATATCGTCGCATTTCACATAGTCCACGCCCCACTGCGCGTACAGGGCGAAAAGGGAGTCGTAATAAGCCTGGCTTCCCTCCATGTCCTTACGAAGCCCGTACATATCCGGATTCCAGCCGCAGATGGAGGAAGGATCCGCCACCTCGTCCGCCGTCTGCTCGCTTCCCAGGACAGGCAGATGCTCCTGCGCCGCCGCGCGGGGAATGCCGCGCATGATGTGGATGCCGAACTTCAGGCCGAGGGAATGGACATAATCCGCAAGGGGCTGAAAGCCCGCCCCGTTTTCCGAAGAGGGGAAGCGCTCCGGACAGGGAAGCAGCCTTCCGTATTCATCCATCTCCAGGCGGCTGAAGGGGATATACTGATGCTTATCCCGCATACTGCCCGCTCCCCAGGCGTACCACTGGATATCCACGATCACGTATTCCCAGCCGTACTCCTTCAGATGGGCCGCCATATAATCGGCGTTGGCCTTCACCTGTTCCTCGTTCACTGTGGTGTCGTAATAATCATAGCTGTTCCAGCCCATGGGCGGAGTCAGCGCAAAGGTATTTTTGTTCATGTCTTGCCCTCCTTATCTAACCCGATTATAATGGGCTCAAAGCAGCGCTTCAAGAATAAAAAAATGACAGAGGAGGGTAATTTTTTGACCTCAGAAAATTATGGCAGCTTCGGCTTCCTCCAGTCCGGCTCGCTGACGGACGAGCCTCTGGTCCTTCTGGACTTCGGACTGGAAAAAAGGCAGAACGAGACCTATGATTACGACAACGCGAACAGGGACTACAGCGGTTATCTTTTTCAGTATACGCTGGACGGACAGGGCGTTTTTGAGCGGCAGCAGCATACGGAGTCTCTCCCCGCCGGAAGGGCCTTCTTCGTCCATGTTCCGGAAGAGAACCGCTATTTTCTGCCTGCGGACAGGCCGGATGCGTACTGGGAATTTCTTTATGTCCATTTCCGGGGAGAGGCCGCCCTTCCCTTTTTTGACCGGATCCGGAAGGCCTTCGGTCCCTGTTTTTCTCTGCCTCAGGACAGTCTTCCCGTCCTTCTGTGGCTGAACCTGCACCGGGAGATCCGGGAGGGGCGGCAGCTGAAAAGCTATGAGGGCGGCGAGCTGGTCTACCGGTTTCTCACGGCCCTTCTGCGCACGCTTGAGGCCCCGTCTCTTCCCGAGCCCTCCCCGGCGGTTGCCGCTGCGCTTCATTATATGAAGGAACACTTTTCCGACCGGTTTTCCATGGACGAGCTTGCGGACAGCCTGGGACTGTCCGCCGCCTACTTCACCCGCCTGTTCGCCAGGGAAACCGGCCAGACGCCGCTTGCCTGCCTTACCGGGATCCGTCTGTCCCGCGCGGTCTTCCTTCTTCTGAACACCTCGCTTGGCATGGAAGAGATCGCTCTCTCCTGCGGTTTTTCCTGCGGCAATTACTTCTGCAAGGTGTTCCGGAAGGCCTCCGGCGTCTCTCCCTCCGAATACCGCAGCCGCAACGGCAGGCAGCGCCGCCCCGTTCATTTATAAAAAAGTCGCTCAAGTACAAATTTTCTACCCTTTTTTCCATTGTTTTCCCCATTTTTCCTCCTATACTGTTGAAGGAAAGGGATTTTTCCCATCATCATACCCAGTTCCGCCCGACGGCGGGGAAAGAGGCAGATATGGATACGACACGGATTTTACTGAACGACAACTGGAAATTTTATCTGGGCGAAGCGGAAGACGCCTGGTATAAGGGCTACGACGATTCCGCATGGGAGGAGGTCACGCTTCCTCACGACTGGTCCGTCAGCCTTCCCTTTTCCAGGGAATACTCCAGCGGGACCGGCTATCTGGCGGGAGGCGTCGGCTGGTACAGGCTGCGTTTTTCCCTTCCCGAAGAATACAGAGGAAAAAAGGTCGCCGTCTGCTTCGACGGCATCTATAAGAACAGCCAGATCTGGTGCAACAGCTATTATCTGGGAAAGCGTCCCAACGGCTATGTGCCCGTGAACTATGACATCAGCAGCATCGCCTGCTTCGGCGGCCAGGAAAACGAGATCACGGTAAAGGTCACCCATACGGATATCGCGGATTCCAGATGGTTTACCGGCTCCGGCATCACAAGAAAGGCCTTCGTTCTGATCGAGGAGCCCGTCCATCCCGTTCCTTACGGCATCTTCTTCTCCACCCTCTACGGCGACGACGGCAGGTCGGCCCAGGTGGAGGTATCGCATGAGCTGATCAACGAGACCGGCAGGCAGGCAAAGGTATCCGTAACCAGCAGCCTGACCGCTCCCACGGGTAAAAGGGTGCTTGAGGTAAGCTCCTGTGTGGATCTGGAGCCCGGCAGACCGGAAAAGGTGGTTTTAAGCGGAAGCGTATCCGATCCCCGGCTGTGGTCTCCTGAAAATCCGGCGCTTTATACGCTGGTGACGGAGCTTTCCGTGGACGGAGCGGCTCCTTACCGGGTATACGAGGGCCCCGTCGGCATCCGTTCCTTCCGTTTCGATCCGGACGAGGGCTTCTTCCTGAACGGACGCAGCATGAAGCTGAAGGGCGTATGCGTCCACCACGACGCGGGCTGTCTCGGCGCGGCTGTGACCCGCGAGGTATGGGAAAGGCGTCTGCTTTCCCTGAAGGAAATGGGCTGCAACGCCATCCGCACCAGCCACAACCCTCATATGCCGGAGCTGTATGACCTGTGCGACAGACTGGGCTTCCTGATGATGGACGAGGCCTTTGACGAATGGGAAAACGCCAAGAACAAGTGGTCCACGGGCCACAACGTTTATCCGCCCAGACACCAGGGCTACTTTGAGGACTTCCCGGAGTGGCATGAAAAGGATCTGGCCGCCATGGTGCTTCGCGACAGAAACCATCCTTCCGTCATCCTCTGGAGCATCGGAAACGAGATCGATTATCCCAACGATCCCTACTGCCATCCTCTGTTTGCGGAGATGACAGGAAACAACGACGCCAACAAGCCTGCCGCGGAGCGTCAGTACAATCCGGACAAGCCCAACATGGAAAGACTCGCCCCCATCGCCAGAAAGCTGGCCGATATCGTACGCCGCTATGACGCCACCCGTCCCGTCACGCTGGCAGCCGCTTTCCCGGAGCTTTCCTCCAGGCTGCATTATTTTGACGCGCTGGATGTGGTTGGCTACAATTACAAGGAACACCTGTATGAGGAAGACCACAGGCGCTTCCCCTCCCTGCCCTTCCTCGGCAGTGAAAACGGACATTCCCTGGAGGCCTGGAGAGCCGTTGCGGACAATGACTACATCAGCGGCCAGTTCCTCTGGACCGGAATCGACTATCTGGGAGAAGCGCACGGCTGGCCCATCCACGGCTCCGGCGCGGGACTGCTCACCCTTGCCGGCTTCCCCAAGAACCGGTATTACAGAAGACAGTCCTTCTGGCTGGATTCGCCCGTGCTTCACCTGTCCACCTCTTCCTATACGGGAGAGACGACGGAATATCTCCCCTCCTCCGACTGCTGGAACTACGCGGAGGGCGAACAGGTGCTCGTCCGCTGCTATACCAACCTCCCCTGCGCCGAGCTGTTCTTAAACGGCAGAAGTCTTGGGAAAAAAGAGGGCCTGAACGAACACGGAAGCATGGACTGGATCGTTCCCTTTGAAGCGGGAGAGCTCTCCGTAAAGGGGTATCCGGAAGCAAAAGCCGGGCAGGAGAATCCGGAACTGCTTACCTTCCAGCTTGCCACCTCGGGAGAGCCCGAGCGTCTTCTTCTGAACCGCTGGGCGGCTCCGGAGACGGCTGCGGCCGGACAGGAGGCCTCCCTGAAAGAGGGCGGCCGTCCGGTCCGTGTGGAGCAGATCGAGATCACCCTTGCGGACCGCGACGGAAACGCTGTCGTGCATAAGGATCTTCCTGTGCGCGTTTCCGTATCGGGCGCCGGCGTCCTTCTTGGCCTTGAAAACGGTAACCTCGCGGACAATACCCCTTACAGCGAGCCTGTCAGAACCACCCTGCAGGGCAGGCTGATCGCCTATGTCCGCAGGACGAAAGAAGGAAGCGTCTCCGTATCCGTTCAGGCGGACGGCTGCGGCGAAGCCGTGATTTTACTGCCCGAGGACTGATCCCGGGCAGGAAAGGATATGATATCAGACATGAAAGCCCCTACATTACCCCATATCAGGCTGTACGATAAGGAACTGAGCCGGATAGACACCCCCCAGGGAACGCTCACCCTGTTCTCGGTTTTTGTACCCTTTCTCGTGGAATCTCTGCTGACCAATTCCATGGGAACGGTAAACACGCTGATCCTCAGCCAGTACTCCGACGATGCCGTTGCGGCCGTCGGAGCGGCCAATCAGCTTCTGAGCATGATCTTCACCTTTTACACCGTGATCAGCACAGGCACCAGCATCTTCATCAGCCACCGTCTCGGAGCCAAAAGAGCCGATCTGGCGTCGGATGCCGCCTTTACCTCCATCCTGTGCAGCTTTGCCCTCAGCCTCTGCGTCGGCGGGATCCTTTCCGTTTTCGCCGTGCAGCTGATGGGAATGATGAATCTGACCGGCCAGGTCCTGACGGACGCGGCCGGTTACTTCAGGATCTGTGTATCCTTTTCCTTTTTTCAGGCCCTGATGTCCTCCGTATCGGCCATTTTCAGAAGCTACGGCCTTCCCAAAATAGCGGTCGTCGCTTCCCTGTTCATGAACGCCATGAACGCCATTCTGAACTGCATCGTCATTTTCCGCCCCTTTGAAACGCCGCTGTACGGCGTTACGGGAATCGCCGTGACCAATGTGATCAGCCGCGGACTGGCCTTTCTTCTCATCGCCGTCTGCCTCTGGCGCAGCAACCTGAACCTGCAGTTCTCCAAAAAGAACCTGAAGACCCTGAAGTGCATCGGAAGTATCCTGCATATCGGCCTTCCCGGCGGGATCAGCTCCCTTTCCTATTCCACCTCCCAGGTGGTTTCCACCTCGATCCTGGGGATCCTGGGAACGACAGCCATTTCAACCAAGATCTATCTTTCCACCATCTTCTTCTATATTTATGTGGTTGGAATGGCTCTGGGGACGGCGACCTCTCTGATCATCGGATGGCTGACGGGCGCGGGAGAATATGACAAGGCCTACCGGCTGAATCTGCAGAATCTGCGCATCGCCGTTCTGCTCAATATCGCCGGTTCTTCCCTGATCTGCCTTTTCGGCCGGCCGCTTCTTAAACTGTTTACGGATGATCCGTCCATCTTCGCCATGGCCGCCCCCATCCTCTTCATCGACATTTTCGTGGAGATCGGCCGCGCCTTCAATCATATTGAGGACAATTCCCTGCGGGGAGCCGGAGATGTGATGTTCTCCATGGTGGTATCCATCTTCTCCTCCTGGACGATGAGCATCCTGTTCTCCTATCTGCTTGGCATCCGTCTCGGCCTCGGCCTGACCGGCTGCTGGATCGCCTTTATGATGGACGAGCTGTTCCGCGGCATCACTTTCTTCACCCGGTGGCGCTCCCGCCGCTGGACGCAGAAGCACGTATAGCCAGGAAAGCCGGACGCAAAATGTCCGCCGGACCGCCTTCTCTCCAGTTCAGTCTGGAGGCATCAGGCGCAGCCCGGCGGACATTTTCCGTTTTCATGGCAGCCTTCTCATCTTCTCATGGCAGCCTTCTCAAATCCCCGTTCTCCCTGAGCGCCATCTTCGCCGCTTTCAGGATATAGCTCAGGATACGGATCTCATAATCGTCACAGTCGGCGGTCGTTTCCAGGATCTCCTTTTCATACACGGGTTTGCAGCAGATCACGCTGTCGCAGAGAAGCTCATCCGTGGAAACGGACAGAACGTTCGCAATATCCACCAGAGTCGCGAGGCTTGGATTGCCTGTTCCGGACTCCATGTTGCTGATATGCACCTCGCTCATCCCAATCTCTTCCGCCAGTCTGGCCTGCGTCATGGACGCCTTCTTCCTCGCGGCCTTGATCCTTCTGCCCATCGCCTTGCTGTTCACCGGCATTTCCGCCACCTCTTTCCCGATCGAAACTTAAACTATAATTATTGTAACCATCGTGAAAGTATAATATAATAAACTCTCGGAGTATTTTTCTCTTCACAGTTTATATTCTGGCGGTCCCTGAACAGGCGGCTTTCACAGGAATTCGTAATACTTTCCTCTTTTTCGGGAAATCCTTATAGGGAGACTTTCTCCGACAGACAGAATAATGAAGGAAAGGACTCAAAGATATGGATATGAACTCACCCGAAATGCAGAGACTGCTTGCCGCCGTTACCGGCAGGACTGAAAAAGGAGCGCTTGACTGGGAGGTCGCCGAATACGATCCCATCGGCTTCATGACGGAAATGGGAGTGGAATATGAGGGCTCGGAGACAGAAAATTTCGCGCAGAATATCGCTTTCTGCTGCCGCCTGAAAAAAGGACGCAGCATCTGGCTGGAGGTCTATGAATCCGTGGGCTTCCCGTCCCCGGGCGGCTTTCCCTCTCCGAAGGACGGATACAGTCTGCGCGGGCTTGCCTATCTCACCTTACGCATCCTCTCTTCCGACGGCCGGACCATCTGCCGGTGCGCCAGCATCGTCAAAGACCGGATGAGCGCGCTGCTCCCCTGTCTTCTGTGCGACTCTGTTTTTCTTTCCACCTCGGACGCTTTTTCCAGAATGCCGGAAAACGATCCCGGAAGGTTTCTCGCCTATCTGGGCCAGTTTGATGAAAACGGCGGCCTTTCCCACCATCCGCTCACCCGGCTCATGACGGATTTCTATCAGCATAACCGGTGCGCGGATTTTCACTTTCTCGCCATGGCCTGCGCCACAGGCCTGAAAAAAGGCCGCCAGAGCTGACCCTTCTTCCCCGCGGCACGTCTTTTCCCGGCTTCTTCTTCCGAAAAAATTCCGAGGCGGCATTCAGCCGCCCCTGCCGTTCATTCCCTCTTTTGCGTATTCCGTAGGCGATTTTCCGGTATATTTCTTAAACACCCGGCTGAAATAGTACTCATCCGAAAACCCCACGCGTCTTCCGATCACGGACATCTTCCAAGGCGTATTCAGGATCAGCGCCCTGGCATGATTGATTCTCACATGGTTCAGATAGCGGAAAATCGTCTCTCCCGTCGTCTTTTTGAACACCCGGTTCATATAGTCGAAATTTCCGCCGAACTCCTTTTCCAGAAGCTCCCCTGTGATGTCGGAAGCGTATTCCCGGTTCAGATAATGCAGGATCTTCTGCACCAGCCGCCAGGATCTCGGCTGCGATTCCATATACTGTACGGTTTCCGTCGTCACATAGCTTCTGGCGATCTCAGTGAAGGCCTCCAGGATGCGGCAGGCGAGCTGGATCTTATAATTTTCCAGCTGTCTCCTGTTCTTTCCGATCGCGTCGTTGAACAGCTCCGTTACCCGGATCAGGCTTCCGTAATCCGACATATGATACCGCTTCGGCAGGTAAAGCGCCTCCCCTTCGCATTTCTCATAGCTGAAAATATTGCTCTGGATGGAAGACTGCCGGTTCTCCAGGAGCATCTTCTGAAAATCCGGGATTTCCTTTTCATCGATCCTTTGCATGGAAGGGTGTCTGAAATGAATGTAAAAATATTCGCACCAGGACGCCCTTACCCCCTCGTGCGTACAGGCCGGATCCAGAATGCACAGATCTCCGGCCTGCAAAGTAAGGGGAGCCCCATCCTCCTGCAGATACATGACTCCCCTCTTGATCAGATATAAAATATATTCGTCCGCTTTTCTGCGCTTATGCACATAGGGCGGCTCGATCACCACGGAATCCGCCAGTCTGACGGCGGGCAGGATCCCGGGATCCATCCGGTAAAACATCTGCTGCGCGGCCTCCCCTTCTCAGTCGTTCAGGCATTTGCAGGAATCGCGGATCACGAGCCTGGATTTTACCATCTGCACTCTCGGCGGTTCCTCCCCGTGGATCGCCCGTACCGCGGTATCCACCAGGAGCCTTCCGAACATCCGGTAGTCATAGCCCACGCAGGTCAGCCGCGGCATACAGGTTTCCGCAATATAGGTATTGTCAAAGCTCACCACGGAAATGTCCTCCGGGATCCGGTAGCCTGCCTCCCGCAGCGTCCGCACCACGCCCACCGCGGTAAAATCGTTGATGGCGATCACCACCGTCGGCATGGGATGATCCTCCCTCAGAAACTGCTGCATGGCCTCCGAACCGCTTTCGATATCATAGCGGTCTCCGTCTATGATGTACTCCTCTCTCACCGGTATGCCGTATTTCCACAGCATCTGACGGTAGCGCAGCCTTTTGTCCACCGTGGACTTTACATTATCCCGGCCGCCCAGCAGCGCGATATCCCGGTGCCCGTTCTCGATCAGAAAACGGATCAGGAGCTCCATGGCCTGTCCCTCATCGATATTCACCTGATAGCAGTCCGCCCCGTCCAGCTTTCCCGTGATCAGCACCGGCATGGAGCTGGCCACCTTATTCACGCTTTCCACATACCCCGTGTCCGAAACCAGCTCGTCCACCTTCCCGCCGATCTGGATCACCGCATCCACACGCTGGCTGCTGAATTTTTCCAGATAGGTAAGCTCCATTTCGTTGCTTCCCAGCGAATTGCAGAGCATCATCAGATATCCCTTTTCGCTGGCCGCCTTCTCACATTCCACCACCATTGTGGCATAATACGGATTGCGGATATCGGAAACCATCAGGCCGATCACCTTGGTTTCCACGCTGCTCAGGCCTCTGGCAAGCGCATTCGGCGTAAAGCTGTACTTTTCGATCAGGGCCTGTACCCTGGCCCGTTTCTCCTCGCTGACCTTCGCGCTTCCGTTCAGCACTCTGGAAACCGTGGCCGGTGAGACTTCCGCTTCCTTTGCGATGGTATATATACTGATCGTCTCTTTTTCCATGTTGTCGATACCCTCTCTCCCTGAAGCAGTCCTTCCTTCCGTTCTGCCGCGGCGCGGGAAAACGCCGTGCGCCTTCCCGCGCCGTGCCGCATATCCGATAAAGCCATATGCCGGCGTCAGAATCCCGTTCCTTTCATTATAATAGATACTGTGAAAATTTCCAGCCCTTTTTCGCACAGGATATCAGCAGGCATATCGGCAGATCGTCCGCCCGGAGAAATCAGCCGATATCCGGCTCGTCCGTAAGCGTGATCTCTCCCGGCGCCTTTCCGTCCGTCTCAAACAGGATGATCTCGTTCTTTCCTTTCTTTACCAGAGGCCCCGGGATATACAGACGCTTCTGCGGCCCGATCTCCCAGTACCTTCCCAGGTTGAAGCCGTTGAGGAATGCGCAGCCCTTTCCCCAGCCCGCGAAATCCAGCCAGGTGTCGCACTGCTCTTCCGCCTCGAAGGTAAA
>DXDD01000076.1 GCA_019115665.1 Candidatus Eisenbergiella pullistercoris
ACTGTTCAGCCAGGTCTGCGCATTTACTGCGCAGACCGTACAAAAACGTACAGGAAGGAAGCATCCGGCCCATCGCGAAGCGATTGGAATGGCCGGATGCCGTTACTGTTCTGCCGAAGGCTGAACAGTAATAAGGTAAGAAATCTTTCCCGGAAACGCCGCAGACGGGAGCGCCGAAGGCGCTCCCGTCCCTTTTCCCTTACCAGAATACATGATTTCCGATCACGATGCCGTCCCGTCCGCCCGCTCTGCGGAAATGGGTGGCGCTTCCCACGTTGGTCACGCCGGAGAGGGCTTCGTTCGCCGCCTGGATACAGCTTGCGTAGATGTTCCCGCTTTCGATCAGCCGGGCGACCTTCCCGCTTCCCGCCGGCGTGAACTGGCCGGAGGCAAAGATCACATCCGTCACCGTATTGGGATAGGACGGACTCTTCACCCGGTTCACCACAACGGCCCCGACCGCCAGCTGTCCTTCATAGCTTTCGTTTCCGGCCTCGCACTGGATCAGCGCCGCAAGCAGCGTCACGTCGCTGGTGCCGGCGGGAATGCTTCCCGCGTTCTGCCGTCCCGGCGAAGGCCGGGTCTTCGCTTGGGAGGAGGATTTCTTCTCCTGCGCCTCCTCTTCCGTCTGCTGCCTGGCCGCGATCTGCTCCAGCGTCTCCCCGTGGTCATACTCAAAATCGATCTCGATGAATTCCGAAGAAACGTAGCCCGTCTCCCCTTCGTAATCCACCGCGGCCCATTCGGCGTCCAGCTCGATTCCGTCGCTGTAGCGAAGCTGCGCCTTATTTACCACCTCAAGAGTATCTCCCTGCGCGGCCAGGTCATAAACCTGCGCGTCTGTGGACGGCTCCTTCCGGATGCGCAGCGTTTCTCCCGTCACATGGGCGATCAGCCTTCCCACATCCTCCAGCTCTTCCACCGCGTCCTCGCCGAACAGCAGGTACTCGTCCTTCGCCCAGCCGACCAGCTCCCCGGACTCCAGCTTCGTCCAGCCGTCCTTTCTTTCCAAGATGGTCCCTCCGCAGTCCGCGTAGAGATATCCCACCTTCTGCGCTTCCTCCGAGGGCTCCTCCCTCACGTTCAGCACGTCCGATACGTCCGTCATCACCAGCTCGTCCCGGAAGGAATCCGATCCGTCCTCTTTCGTTTCCGGAGTCTTCCGCTTATCCGCAGCCGGCCCGCCGTTTTCCGCGGTTTCCTCTTCTGCGGCTTCCTCTTCCGCTTCTTTCTGTCCGGCTTTTTCCTCTTCCGCGGTTTCCTCTTCCGCTTCTTTCTGCCCGGCTTTTTCCTCTTCTGCGGCTTCCTCCTGTTCCGCCTCTTTCCCCTCAGCGTCTTCTTCCGCGGCGGCTTCCTCTTCCGCTCCGTCCGTCTCCGGCAGCGCATCCAGGATCTCTCCCACGCCTGCCGTAAGGTGCTCCCCGGATCCGGGCGCTCCCATTGCCGTTATGCCCCACGACAGGCAGAAAGCCGCGGCTGCTGCCGTCAGCAGATATCTTCGGACGCCGTTCCTCTGTTCTTTCCTTTTCATCGCCCTTCCTCACAATATTTCCGTTTTGACCCGTTTCTCACAGATCCTGTCCGCCGAATGTGAAATTTTACATATATTACGGACATGTTAACAATTATTGCAATTTCTGTCAAGATTTTACAGGAATATTGTAGAAGGGAAGTTTACGGTTCTGCCGGAGGCCTCTACGGCAGAAATCAGAAGAATGGCATATTGACCCGTAGAGATTGGGGTCTCACTACGGCCAAAACAGAAGATTTCGATTTCTGTACCGTAGATTTCAGTGACTTTATACGGCTGAAAGTACAATTCTGTCATTTTTACCCGTAGTGAAAAGGACTTTCCTACGGTCGGAATCAGAAAAATCGGATTTTTCCCCGTAGTGGGCAGCAAAATCCTACGGTCAGAATCAGGGAAATGGGATTTTTACCCGTAGTGAGCGGCAGAGTGAACAAATCCTACGGCAAAAAACAGGAAAATCAGATAACTGCCCGTAGTGAGACAATATCCTGTGGCAGGAATCCGGGAAATCGGATCATTGTCCGCAGCAGGCGGCTTTCTCATGCCGGTCCCGGTTCCGGAAGTCCGGAAAAGCGCCGAAGAACTTCCGGCATCTCCGAAAGGCTTTCCGCAAAAGCTTCGCACCCTCCCGCACCCTGCCGCAGGAAATTTTCCTTTAATAGAATACGTGATTTCCGATCACCTGGCCGCTGCGGCCGTTCACTCTCCGGAAAAACAGCTTATCCCCCACCGGCTCGGAGCCCGCAATGGCTTCCAGGGCCGCCTGGCGGCAGGAAGCGCTGATATTTCCGGATCCGAGGGTCCTCTTCAGGCTTCCGTTTCTGACCGGGCTGAACTGCCCGGGCTCATACACCACGTCCGTAATGTTGTCCGGATGCTTTCCGGACTCCGTCCGGTTCATCACCACATTTCCCACGGCCACCTGGCCGATATAGGATTCGCCGCCCGCCTCGCACTGGATCAGAGCCGCAAGGAGGTCATATTCCTGTCTGCTGACGCCCTTCTGTACCAGGACCGCGTCCTCCATGGCCGCCTGTGCAGCCGCTGCCGCCTGTCTTGCTGCCGTTTCCGCCGCCTGTGCAGCGGCCTCCTGCGCGGCTTTCTGCTGAGCCAGCGCCGCTTCCTGCTGGGCCAGCGCGGCAGCCTGTGCCGCTTCCTGTGCAGCCTTCTGCTGGGCCAGCGCCGCTTCCTGTGTAGCCTTCTGAACCGCTGCGGCCGCTTCCTGCGCCGCCGCGGTCAGCATATCCGTCTGTATGGTTTCCGTTCCGGCGCTTACCGTGCCGGACCTGTCTGCCTGTGTCACGCCTTCTGCAAAAACGGTTGTCTCGCATGTCATTCCCAGGAAAAGCATTCCCGTGAACATTCCTGCGGCATGCATCCACAGCCTTCTGCCCTTCGTGTTCATAGCAACCTCCATTTTCTTTCTGTTACACTTTTCTCTCATTTATTACAAAAGTATTAACAAATGTTACGATTGCTATCATAACAGCGGCAGTTTCTTTTGTCAATCAGCATTTCGTCCTGATTTTTCGCATAAAAAATGTCTTTTCCCCGCGTTTTCCCTCAGGCAAAAGACATTTTTCCGTTTTTCTGTTCTTTTTTCCATTAAGATATTACAATTTTTGTAACATTCTGTCACAATTTGCTTTCGGCGCATTCCCGTTGCGCCGGTTTTCCCGTCATTGCAGTTTTCCCGCTGCTACAGCCTCCCGGCCTTTTCCAGGCAGGCGGCCACGGCGTCCATCGCCGCAGCGCGGAAACCCTTTTCTTCCAGCGCGCGGACGCCCTGGATGGTGGTGCCGCCGGGAGAGCAGACCATATCCTTCAGCTGTCCGGGGTGCTTTCCCGTCTCAAGGACCATTTTCGCGCTTCCAAGCACTGCCTGCGCGGCGAGCTCATAGGCCTGTGCGCGGGGCATTCCTGCGGCTACGGCGCCGTCGGCGAGGGCTTCGATGAACAGGAATACGAAGGCCGGGGAGCTGCCGCTCACAGCGCTGACCACATCCATCAGACGCTCCGGCACCAGAACCGTCCGGCCGAAGCTGTCCGTCAGGCGCTTCACTTCCGCCGCGCTTTCCTCCGGTACCCTGTCGGAAACGCACAGGCCGGTGCAGCCCTCTCCCACCAGGGCCGGGGTATTCGGCATGCAGCGGATCACGGGAACCGGATATCCGAAGCATTGATCAAACCAGTCAAAGGTCTTTCCGGGGGCCAGACTGACCAGAATCTTTTCCCGCCAGGCCGTCTCTCCCAGCTGCCGCAGCTGCAGGATCACCTCGTCAAAAAACTGAGGCTTTACCGCCAGCACCACGATATCCGCTTCCTCCGCCACCCGCACATTATCCGCAAGGATCCGGATCCCCCAGGCTTCCTCTGCCCGTTTTCTTGTCGCGTCCGTTTTCGCGTTTCCCAGGATATTTCCGGGTTCCGCCAGCTTCTGCCTCAGCATCCCTCCGATCATGGCGGAGGCCATATTTCCCAGTCCGATGAATCCAATCTTTCTGTTTTCCAGCATCTCAATCTCCATTCCGGAGCGTAGCGACGGGGCGAAGAGAAATCGCGAATGCGATTTCTCTTCTGCCATCAAAGCAATTTGTGACGCTCCGGCACAAATTGCCGTGTAAAAAATAAGCCATCGGGCTTATTTTTTACACAGCTCTCCTTTCCTCTGTCTCGCAGCCTCGTACATCAAAATTCCCGATGCCATCGCAGCGTTCAGGGATTCCACCTGTCCCGCCATGGGAATCCGGATCCTGCAGTCGGCGAGGGCGGCCGTTTCCGGGCGCAGACCGTTTCCTTCATTTCCTATTAAAAAGGCAGTCGCGGATGTGTAATCCGGTTCCGTATATACGACGGAGCCCTGCAGATGCGCCGCGCACAGACGAACGCCTGCGGCGTGCAGGCGCGCCGCCGTCTCTTCCAGGGATGAAACGCATACAAACGGCACCCGGTAGATGCTTCCCATGGTGGAACGGATCGTCTTCGGATTATAGATATCCGCACAGCCGGGACTCATAAAGATCCCGCCGATCCCCGCCCCTTCGCCGGTACGCAGAATGGTCCCCAGATTCCCGGGATCCTGAATATCCTCCAGCACCATGACAAGGGGCGCGTTTCCGGCCAGGATATCCCCTTCCGTCCAGCTCCTTTTCCTCATCACGCAGAGAATTCCCTGCGGGGTCTGCGTATCCGACATTCTGGAAAACACTTCGTCCGAAACCGTTTCAAAGGGAAGTCTGTCCAGCCTGTCCAGGCAGGCCCTGGCATGCGGATCCGCATGCGCTCCCTTGCGGCAGCCCTCTTCAAACCCGGCGGAAACATAGATCTCTTCGATCTCTCCTTCCGGTGCCTCCAGAAACATCCTGACGCCCTCCACCACATACTTTTCCTGGCTTTTTCGTTCCTTCGCCTTCCGGTTCAGCGCCGTCACGTTTTTCACTCTGCTGTTTGACAGGGATGTGATCATACCGTTCTCCATTCCGGGAGCGCGGCGGACATCCGGACGGGTGTCCGCCGCGCTCTCTTTAACCTGAAAACAACGGCGCGCCATGCGCGCCGTTGCCCTTCGTATCCCGCTGATGCGGGTTTTCTTTCTTTATCTGAATGCCGCCTTCTCTCTTTTTCCGGACAGGCCGTCCGGGCCGGACCTGTTTCTTCCGTTCTCCGCGGTCAGATCGCAAGCAGCTTGCTGATCCTGTACTCGTATTCCGGAATATCCTTCTGCATGGCCAGCGCTTCCTCAATGTCGAAATCGATGAATTTGCCGCCGCGGTAGCCGATCACCCGGTTCGTCTTGCCTTCGCAGAGGATATCCGACGCCAGGCAGCCCATGATGGACGCGTAATAACGGTCCTTACAGGTCGGGCTTCCGCCCCTCTGCATGTAGCCCAGGATGGTCGCTCTGGTCTCCACGCCGGTGGCCGCCTCGATCCTTCTCGCCATGGAGGTGGAATGGCCGATGCCCTCCGCGTTGATGATCAGATGGTGGGTCTTTCCGCGCTTTCTGTTGCTGATGATGTTATTGATGATGTTCTGTTCGTTATAATCATACTTTTCAGGAAGAAGGATGTCCTCCGCGCCGTTCGCCACGCCGCACCAGAGAGCGATGTAGCCGGCGTTCCTTCCCATAACCTCGATGATGCTGCAGCGTTCATGGGAGGATGAGGTATCTCTTACCTTATCAATGGCCTGCATGGCGGTATTGACTGCCGTATCGAAGCCGATGGTATAATCCGTACAGGCGATGTCAAGGTCGATGGTGCCGGGGATGCCCACCGTATTGATCCCGTGTCTGGAAAGCGCGCGCGCTCCCATGTAGGATCCGTCTCCGCCGATAACCACAAGGCCGTCGATACCGTGCTTGTGGCAGATATCCGCGCCCTTCTGCTGGCCTTCCTCAGTCTTGAACTCCATGCAGCGCGCCGTTCCCAGGATCGTACCGCCCCTCTGGATGATATCGGATACGCTTCTGGCCTCCATATCCACGATCTCTTCATTCAGAAGCCCCTGATATCCTCTCTTGATGCCCTTTACCTTCACGCCGTTGGAAAGCGCTTTCCTGGCCACCGCGCGGATCGCAGCGTTCATTCCGGGCGCATCGCCGCCGCTCGTCAGGATTCCTATCGTTTTAATCGACTTCGCCATACATCCTACCTCCCGTTTATCATATTCATGAACCCAAATGCAATCGTACCCTGTGTCTATTTTAATCTATAAACAACCCCTTTTCAATCATTTTCTTGTAAAGAATCTTGGAAAAAACATTTTTTTGCCGAGGATCTCTGACAGATTGATGAACCTCCTCATTTCCTCTTGACATATCCCCTCAAACTGCGCTATGATATCGTTCGCATCCTAACAATATAAATTGGTATTTGCACCCGAAAGGGGGGATTGACGTGGAGAAGGACTGCGGCGCATGGATCAACCTGCTGTCGCACAAGGTCAAGGCGCGGCTGGACGCCGCCTTCCAGAATCTCGGCATCACAGGCGTCCAGAGCTGGATCATCTGCTATATTCTGAAGCATTATCCCGACGGGCCTGTTTTTCAGCGCGATATCGAAAGCGCGTTCGGCCTGAGCCGTTCGACGGCGACAGGGATCCTGCAGCTTCTGGAACGAAACGGCATTATTCTTAAAGAAGGCGTCGCGAACGACGCCCGCCTGAAAAGTCTGATTCCCACGCAGCGCGCCGTGGAGCTGGATGCCAGCGTCCATGCCTGTCTGGCGGAGACCGACCGTCAGCTCACCAAGGGCCTTTCCGACGGACAGGTCATCCTGTTCCGGGAAATGGCGGCGCAGATGCTCCGCAATCTGGAGGACTGGGACCGCGAGGCCTGCGGCCGCGCAGACGGCCCTGCTCCGGACACGCCTCTTCAGCAGAAGGGGCGCCAAACAGCAGAAACAAAAAAGGAGGAATGTCACCAATGATCAAAGTTCTGGCACGAAGCATACGCGAGTATAAAAAAGCTTCGATCCTGACTCCTCTGCTGGTTACGGTAGAGGTTATTATGGAATGCATCATTCCATTTATCATCGCCAATCTGGTCAGCCAGATGCAGGCCGGCTGCTCCATGTCTGTCATCGCGCAGTACGGGGCGGTCCTGATCGCCATGTCGATCATCTCCCTGGTCTTCGGCGGCGCGGCAGGCGCGACCTGCGCCACGGCATCCGCCGGGTTTGCGCGCAACCTGCGCAAGGATATGTTTTACAAGATCCAGGGCTATTCCTTTGAAAACATCGACAAATTCCTGGTGTCCAGTCTGGTCACAAGGCTGACCACCGACATCACCAACGTACAGATGGCTTACATGATGATCATCCGGATCGCCATCCGCTGCCCGCTGATGCTGATCTTTTCCTTTGCGATGGGCTTCATCATGGGCGGACGGCTCGCCGTGATCTTCCTGTTCACCATCCCGCTGCTGGGCCTCGGCCTGTTCTTCGTGATCCGCTCTGCAACCCCGCTGTTCCGCAGGGTATTCCGCAAGTACGACGCGCTGAACGATTCGGTGCAGGAAAACATACAGGCCATGCGCGTGGTGAAATCCTACGTGCGTGAGGACTATGAGAAGAAGAAATTCGGCGCTGCCGCGGAAAACGTTCAGAAGGACTTCACCAAAGCAGAGCGCATTATGGCCATCAACAGCCCGATGATGCAGATCTGCGTTTACGCCGGCATGGCCTTCGTCATGTCCTACGGCTCCTACACCGTCATCACCAGCCAGGGACTGGATCTGAACGTGGGACAGATGTCCTCCATGCTGACCTACAGCTTCCAGATCCTGATGAGCCTGATGATGCTCTCCATGGTCTTCGGCATGATCACCATGTCCGCGGAATCCGCGGAGCGTATCGTGGAGGTGTTAAGTGAGGAAAGCACGCTGAGAAGCCCGGAAAGCGGTCTGAAAGAGGTAAAGGACGGCTCCATCGACTTTGACGGCGTAAGCTTCAAGTATTCCAAAAAGGCGGACCGCATGGCGCTGGCCGACATTGACCTGCACATTAAGTCCGGCGAAGTGGTCGGCATCCTCGGAGGCACCGGTTCCTCCAAGTCCTCCCTGATCCAGCTGATCCCCCGTCTGTACGACGTGACGGAGGGCTGCGTGAAGGTGGGCGGCGTGGACGTGCGCAAGTATGATCTGGAATCCCTGCGCAATCAGGTCGCCGTGGTGCTTCAGAAAAATGTGCTGTTCTCCGGAACCATCAAGGACAATCTGCGCTGGGGCAACCCCAACGCCACCGACGAGGAGATGGAGGAGGCGTGCCGTCTGTCCCAGGCCGATGAGTTCATCCAGCAGTTCCCGAACAAATACGACACCTGGATCGAGCAGGGCGGAACCAACGTATCCGGCGGCCAGAAGCAGCGTCTGTGTATCGCCCGCGCCCTTCTGAAGAAGCCGAAGATCCTCATCCTGGACGACTCCACCAGCGCCGTTGACACCCGCACCGACGCCCTGATCCGCAGAGGCTTCCGGGAGTTCATTCCGGAAACCACCAAGATCATCATCGCCCAGCGTGTGGCCAGCGTGCAGGACGCGGACCGCATCATCCTGATGAAGGGCGGCCGCATCAGCGCCATGGGCACCCATGAGGAGCTGCTTGCAAACAACGAGGTTTACCGTGATCTGTACAATTCCCAGAATCGGGTAGGAGGTGATAAGGATGGCAAATAATTCCACTGCACGGGGCGCCCGCGCTTCCAAAGGCGTGCTTCCCCGCCTGGTCCGCACCGTATTCGGCTTTTATCCGGTGCTTCTTCCGGTCACGCTGGTCTGCATCCTGTTCAACGCGGTCGTGAGCTCCATTCCTTCCGTTTTCATGCAGAACGCCATCGCCGTGGTGGAGGATACCTACCAGAGCGGCGACTGGGCTTCGGCATCCGGAACCATTTTCCGGCTGCTGACGCTGCTGCTTGTGCTTTACGGTCTCAGCCTGCTGGCCAACGTTCTCTACACCCAGCTGATGGCCGTCATCACCCAGGGCACGCTGGCAAAGATGCGTGAAAAAATGTTCGACCACATGCAGGATCTGCCCATCCGGTATTTTGATACGCATAACCACGGCGATATCATGAGCTTTTACACCAATGATATCGATACTCTGCGCCAGATGATCAGCCAGAGCCTTCCGCAGCTGATGATCTCCGCCGTCACTCTGATCAGCGTTTTCGGCATCATGCTCTACTACAGCATCTGGCTGGCGCTGGTGGTCGTCTGCGGCGTGGTCATCATGACCTTCGTTACCCGCTACGTGAGCGGCCATTCCTCCCGCTACTTCCTGAAGCAGCAGATCTCCATCGCCCGCACGGAGGGCTTCATTGAGGAGATGATGAACGGCCAGAAGGTCATCAAGGTTTTCTGCCATGAGGAAGGCGCAAAGGCCGACTTTGACAAGGTCAACGACGAGCTGTTTGAAAACTCCGAGAAGGCCAACCGCTATGCCAATATCCTGATGCCCCTGCTTGGAAACATCGGAAACGTGATGTACGTGATCGTGGCTCTGGTGGGCGGAAGCCTGCTGCTTTCCGGCGCGCCCAACGTGAGCATCTCCGGCATGGCGCTTAGCATCAGCATCGTGGTTCCCTTCCTGAACATGACCAAGCAGTTCACCGGCGCCATTGGCCAGGTATCCAACCAGATCAACATGGTGGTCATGGGACTTGCGGGCACGCAGCGTATTTTCGCCCTGCTGGATGAGGAACCGGAAACGGACGAGGGCTATGTCACCCTGGTCAACGCAAAGGAAAATCCCGACGGAACGCTGACGGAATGCCAGGAACGCACCAATATCTGGGCCTGGAAGCATCCTCATCACGACGGCACCGTCACCTACACCCGTCTGCAGGGCGATGTCCGCCTGGTGGACGTGGACTTCGGCTATGTGCCGGAAAAGATCGTCCTGCACGATGTTTCCCTCTACGCCAAGCCGGGACAGAAGGTGGCCTTCGTCGGCTCCACCGGCGCGGGCAAAACGACCATTACCAACCTGATCAACCGGTTCTATGATATCGCGGACGGCAAGATCCGTTATGACGGCATCAACATCAACAAGATCAAAAAGGCCGATCTGCGCCGAAGCCTCGGCGTAGTGCTGCAGGATACCAACCTGTTCACCGGCACCGTTATGGAGAACATCCGCTACGGCAATCTGGACGCGCCTGACGCGGACTGCATCGGAGCCGCAAGGCTTGCGGGCGCGGACGACTTCATCCGCCGCCTGCCGGACGGCTACAACACCATGCTGACCGGAAACGGCGCAAACCTGAGCCAGGGCCAGAGACAGCTGATCGCCATCGCCCGCGCGGCCGTAGCCGATCCGCCCGTCATGATCCTGGATGAGGCGACGAGCTCCATCGATACCCACACCGAGGCCATCGTCCAGCGCGGCATGGACGCCCTGATGATGGGCCGCACCACCTTCGTCATCGCGCACCGTCTGTCCACGGTACAGAACGCCGACGCCATCATGGTCCTCGACCATGGCCGCATCATCGAGCGAGGCACCCATGACGAGCTGATCAAGCTCAAGGGCACCTACTACCAGCTGTACACCGGCGCGCTGGAGCTGGATTAAGCAGTTTTACCGGTCCGCTTTACTTCGTAGTATTTTACGGATTTTGCGGCGGACTGTTTCAACAGGAGCCCCTCCGGGCGGCAGGCTTTGTATCGCCTGCCCGTCCGGAGGGGCTCCTGAAATTTTTGTCCTGGTGAATTGTGGATTTTTACGGAGGGATGCCAATGGTTACATATGCTGATTTATTTCAGTTTTGTATGCTCATTGCCGCCATCGTGGGACTTGTGCAGCACAACCTTGTGTTATACGATCTCCGATGGAAAGAAATAGCCGCCACTACCTGCAATAGTGACGGCTGGCCTTTAAAAGGCTGACGCTACAATATTGACAGGGCAGGCCGTATGTCTCTGGCTTTCCCTTTTTTCTTTCTACATGTTTATTATACTATATTGAATAGCAGGAGGTAAGGATTTCGCCGGGAAATCATTTCAAAAAAATTTACAGTGTTACTTTTCATGGGTCGGGAAAATACTGCCGTTGATTCCTTCTCCCATATCGAACCCCCCTGCTTCATATCCGGCAGGATGCTCTGATACGGTTTAAAATAAGAATCTACATTGTATAACCGTACAAAAAGTCTGAAGCGACGGTTAAAAAGGGGATTTTCCAATCTTTAACCGTACTTTT
>DXDD01000077.1 GCA_019115665.1 Candidatus Eisenbergiella pullistercoris
TAAAGCGGCAAATGGAAATTGGGCGTCGGATTCTCAATCAAATGGAAGCTCCCGTAGTGCTCGATTTCCGGCGTTTCGGAAATCTTATAAAAGTTGCAGTACATCTCTGTGTTTTCATTCAGCTCTTTCACGCCGCATTCCTTTTTCAAATATGCTTCCGGGATCAGGAACGCCAGACTCCAGCTCTCGTTTCCGACCTCCGCCTGCATGTCGCAAAGGGGCAGATAATCCGCCGGCATGGGGCTTCTTCCCTTTCTCCCCTTTCCATAGGCGGCATACAGCGTGCCGTTGGAATTCGCTTCAAAGTTCAGATACATCACGTTATTGCCAAGGCGCTCGCCTTCTTCCGGAAACGCCAGAAAAACCTCCATCGCGCTGTCGTTGCAGACCGGATCCATATAATTCGTATAGGTTGTCAGCGGTTTTTCTTCTTCGCAGACCATGCGGACATAGAAGCCCTCTCCCGGTATATAGCCCATTTTTCCGGAGACCGCGGGCCTTCTTTTGCTGTTCCACATGTAATGGTTGATGTGAAAAAGTTCGCAGGAGTCGATCTCCTGTCTGGATTGCATTTTTCTGATCTGATACATGTTTTCCTCTTTTCCGCCGCCAGCGGCGTTGAAATCATGGTTTCTTCTTTTCCGCCGCCTGCGGCATTGAAATCGTTTTTCCTGTTAGGGCTATTGTACCAAGTCTCTCCTGTCCAGGCAAGATGGGGCGGCCGTCCGCGCTGCTTTTGAGCAAAAACCGGGCCATACTGTCATTCCATGCCGCAGGTCTTCTTTTATCAGAGAAAGGATTGACAACACCGCCGCCCGGGAAATAGTATAAAATGATGGCTCAGCCGTCCTTCTGTCAGGCCGGGAGCCTGATCCGTCCCCGGACACTGACAGACGGTTGCAAAGCGGGAACAGACAGTGTATAGTGACAGGCAGACCGGAAGCCCTTTCGGGCATTTCCGTATTTTACCAAAATAACAGGAGAAAAAAGCGATTATGTGGACAGCGAATAACTGGAAAGACTATGAAGTGATCGATACGGGCAGCGGAGAAAAGCTGGAACGCTGGGGAACGTATCTGCTGGTGCGTCCCGACCCTCAGGTGATCTGGGAGTCAGATAAAAGGCATCCCGGCTGGAGAAAACCGAACGGCCACTATCACAGGAGCAGCCGGGGCGGCGGGGAGTGGGAATTTTTTGATCTGCCGCAGGAATGGAGCATCCATTACCGGAATCTCACCTTCCGGCTCAAGCCCTTCAGTTTCAAACATACGGGCCTGTTTCCGGAGCAGGCGGTCAACTGGGACTGGTTTTCCGATATCATCCGGAATGCGGGACGGCCGTTAAAGGTGCTCAACCTTTTCGCCTATACGGGGGGAGCCACCCTGAGCGCGGCAGCCGCCGGAGCCAGCGTCACCCATGTGGACGCCTCAAAGGGCATGGTGACCTGGGCAAAAGAAAACGCGGCCGCTTCCGGACTTGCCGATGCGCCGATCCGCTGGCTGGTGGACGACTGCGTGAAATTTGTAGAACGGGAGATCCGGCGCGGAAATACCTATGACGGCATCATCATGGATCCGCCTTCCTACGGAAGGGGCCCCAAGGGCGAGATCTGGAAGATCGAGGAAAGCATTTTTCCCTTCGTGAAGCTGTGCGCGCAGCTTCTTTCCAAAGACGCCCGCTTTTTCCTCATCAATTCCTACACCACCGGCCTGCAGCCTGCGGTGCTTTCCTATATGATGCATCTGTGCATTACGCCCGGATTCGGAGGGCAGGTGGAGGCAGGAGAAATCGGCCTTCCCGTTACGGGCGCCGGCCTCATCCTTCCCTGCGGCGCTTCCGGCAGGTGGACAAGGTAACGCTGCGGCGCCGGATAGCGCGTACAGCCCCGTTTTTCTTCCTGTTTTCATAAAAACAGCCGCCGCATCCATTCCCCGTACGCCGGCCAAAAATGCGCCAGCACATTCTCCTCCCGGTAGTTCATGGGCGGGCTGCCGGGAAATTCCGCCGCCAGCCGGTACAGATAGATCAGGATCATGAGAACCGCAATCCCGGCCGCCGCGGGAAGCGCCCCCGCCGCCCTTTTTCCCCGGACATAACGCTGCCATCCCACGTAAGCCGCAAGAAGCATCCACAGATAAATGCAGGGATTATAGAAAAACGCGGCGCGCCACCGGCCTGTCAGAACCAGGAGCAGCGCGCGGGTGCTTCCGCAGCCAGGGCAGGGGAAGCCGGTCAGCGCCGAAAGAGGGCAGATGGTTCCCAGCAAAAGGGTAGCCAGAGCCGCATAGAGCAGAAACGCCGGAACCGCAAGCCGGTATTTTTTCAGATCCCGCAGGATCCGCAGCCGGACGGCGCGCAGGCCGTCCTTCTTTTTTCCCTTCAGCCGCTGCATACGATCTCCTTGATGAAAAAATCCCGCCCGCTGATCAGATGCATGTTCCGGCTGCCGCATTCCGGGCAGACGCCGCCGGTCACCGTGGCATGAAAAACACTTCCGCAGTCCCTGCACTCCGCGTTCGCGGGCAGGATCTCGATCTCCAGCCGCGCATCCGCAAGGAGCGTATCTTCCACCGCCGCAGGGTAAACCTTTCTCATGTATTCGGGAATCACGGACGAGATCTCCCCGATCTGCAGGACCAGCTTTTCTATTTTTCCCACCTGATTTTCCGCCGCATAGTTTTCAACGGTCTTTATGACCGACATCAAAATTCCCAGCTCGTGCAAGCCTTCCGCATCCTTTCCGCCGCGCTGTAACGCGCCGTTTCTGTATTCTCCGCCCGGCGCGCCGTTTCCGTATTCTCTGCTCCGACGCGCCGCAGCGCAGCGCGTCATTCAAATTCCACGTACTCCGAGTATTCCTCCCAGATGTTGCAGATCCAGGTTTTTCCCTGATTGAAGACGATCTCGTTTCCGTCCGCGTCATAGAACTTCGCCGGGACGCCGTCCCCTTCCATCCTGCTCCAGGAGGCGGGGATCACTTTCCCGTTCGTAAAAACAAGGGCCGTCCCCACGCCGTGGACGCCGAATGCCAGGTAATCGTGGCTGTCGCGCACCTCGCCGTGGCAGTACTGCAGGATCACGTTGGAAACCGCAAGCTGCTCCCCCGTCCTCTCGTCGATCTGTTCCTTTCCGTCCTGAAAGCGATAATACAGCTTCTCCTGTGCGTCGTATTCAAACCAGGGATTGTATACCCCGTAGCCGCCGTTGTTGCTCTGCGTTCCTCCGGGACGGATCACCGTCGCCGCCTGCGCATCCTCATATTCCGCCCGGACGCCGTCTGCGGCAAAGGTCAGCTGAGGCACGAAATCCCCGTCGTACTCCCAGTCATAGCCCAGACGTTCCACCGCATCCATCAGCCCGTCGATGAAAAGATATCCGGTAAACTCCGTAGCGTAGCCCGGACGGCTCAGCCGCCCGAACGCCTCGTCCGCAGGATTGTGGATGCCCTCCACGCCGGCGCTCACATTTTCCACCGCCTCACTGTTGATCAGCTCCTCCACGTAAGGCCTCGCCAGTCCCCAGTTGCAGTAAATGGCCTCATAACCCATGGCCACATATACGAAATAGTCCCGGCTGCTCCTCACCGGCCCGATGTGGTCCAGCCCGTCAAAATCCTCAAAAATTCCCATCAGGCGGGTGATCCGTCCCTCCACGGGAGCCTCGTAAATGATATCCGCGCTGGCAAGCCCGTACTGGGGCATGGCCGGAGCGTTGTTGGGGATCATCACCGCGATCGGTTTTCTGGTGACGATTTCTTCGTCCTTCCACTCCCCGGTCAGATAGCTCTGCATCTTCCCGTCCACTGCCTCCCGCTCCCCGATCACGGAAAGGGTCTCCTCTTCTTCTTCCGTTTCCGCCGTCCCCGATTCCTCCGCCGCTTCTTCCGTCTGCGGCAGGCTTTCCGTTTCTTCCGTCCGCGTTTCCGCCTCTTCCGTCTGCGATACCGTTTCCTGCGTTCTGCCGCAGGCGGCAAGCGCCAGCATACAGGCGGTGATAAGAGCCGCTGTTTTCAGATATTTTCCCCTGTTTTTTCTCATGTATTCCCCATCCCGTCAAAGCCGTTTTCTTCGGTTCCAGTTTCATAATACCGCGTGCGCAGAGGGGAAAGCGCCGCCTGCGGCGGCATTTTCTCCACAAGCCGCGGGTCAGATATAATCCCCGCGCAGCGGGGGAGAAAGCGACGCCGCAGGCGGCATTTTCTCCACAAGCCGCAGGTTGGATATAATAATCATTATATAATAACCGGCAGGTCTCTGTCCATGCTGCCGGAGCGAAAGCCCTCCAGATCCAGCGCAACATAGGAAAAATCCAGCGCCCGGATTCTTTCCGCAATCTCCTGCGCGTGCTCAAGGATTCTTCCCATATCCTGCCGGTCCACCTCGATCCGCGCGGTATCTCCGTGGGCCCGAAGTCTCACATTATAAAACCCCAGGGAGCGCAGAAACCGCTCGCCCTCGTCCACCTGCCGCATCCGCTCCGCAGAAAGCCTCGTCCCATAGGGAAATCGGGTGGCGAGGCAGGGCGCGGAGGGGCGGTCCGCCACGGAAATCCCGTACTCCGCCGCCAGGACGCGCACCTCCCTCTTGGTCAGCCCCAGCTCCAGCAGCGGGCTCCGGATTCCCAGTTCCCTCACCGCCCGGATGCCGGGACGATAAACCAGGACATCGTCCGCGTTGCTTCCCTCCAGAATGGCGGATATGCCAAGCTTCCTGGCTTCCTCCTTCAGTCTGGAAAAAAGAAGCTTCTTGCAGCGGTAGCAGCGGTCCGGCGGATTATCTGCGATTCCTGCGTCCTGCAGCTCGTCCACCGCGATCTCCAGATAACCGGCTCCCAGCTCTCCCGCCACCCGCTTCGCCACAGCCGCATCCTGAAGGGGATGCAGACTGGTGCGTACCATGGCCGCGCAGACGGTCTTTCCCTCCGTCTTTCCCGCCTCTCCGGCATCAGACCGTCTGCCGTCTTCCGTCGCTTCCTCTTTGCCGCCTGCCGCCCGGCAGGCGGCGGCCAGAAGCAGGCTGCTGTCCACCCCGCCGGAGAAGGCCACCATGACCGCGTGGCCGGGCAGGGCGCGCATATATTCCTCCAGGGCCGCTCTCTTTTCTGCCAGCTGTTTTTTTCCTGCTTTTTCCATGCCTGACGTATTCCTCCCTGCCGAAGCCATTTTATCGGGACAGGCCCGCCGAAGTCCCGGCCTGACGGACCAGTTCGTACACCTCCTGAAAGCTCCGGCCGCTCTTTTGGGCCAGCGCCTTCACGCTGTCGTATTCCGGATAGCATTTCTCCGTTCCGGCGGACCGGCAGAGCTTCACATCCGCTTCGCCCAGCGGCGTACTGATCCGGACGCATTCCCGCTCCAGCACGGTGCGCTGCATGTTCACCCGGCGGATGCCGATGGTGGTGGTCTCCGCGAAGATGATTTTTTCCATGCTTTCCCGGTCTTTCGGATCACAGATCACGTTCAGCTGCCAGGCGGGCCTGTTTTTCTTCATAAAAACAGGAGTATAATGCACGTCTCTTGCGCCGGCCTCAAACAGGCGCTCCATCACATAGCCAAGCGTCTCCCCTGTGCAGTCGTCGATGTTGGTCTCCAGCTTGCAGATCTCGTTGCTTCCGGCGGAGGCGTCCGCGATCAGCATGGCCCGCAGGATGCTGGGCCGCTCGTACTGCCGTTTTCCCGCGCCCAGGCCGACCCTTTCAATGGTAAAGCGCTCCGGCAGCCGGTCGGAGGTCCGGATGGCAGCCGCGATCGCCGCGCCGGTGGGCGTGACCAGCTCTCCCTGTATGTCCGTGGGCTTCAGCGTCAGATCATGCGCCTGCGCGATGTTTACCACGGCGGGAACCGGGATCGGAATCAGGCCGTGCTGGCATCTGACCATTCCGTTTCCCTCGCACAGATACGGCACGATCACCTCCGTCACATCCAGATCATCCAGGCACACTGCCGCCGTCACGATGTCCACGATGGAATCCACCGCTCCCACCTCATGAAAATGCACCCGACTCCTGTCCACACCGTGGGCCGCCGCCTCCGCGTCCGCCAGAATAGTAAAGATCCGCACCGCCGTGGCTCTTGCCCGCTCCGTCATATCCGCCCGGGAGAGGATTTCCAGGATCTCCTTCATTCCCCGATGCTCATGAGGGTGAGAAGGATCGTGGCTGCCGTGGTCATGGCCGTCGTGATCGTGGCCATGACCATCGTGATCATGGACATGCCCGTGATCGCAGGCATGCTCATGCCCCTCTCCGTGTTCTCCCGCCGGCTGGCGACCCCCGCCGAACAGATATTCCATATCATGGTCATGGTTCTCATGGGCGGCATCCAGCCGCACGTCAAAATCGCACACGTCAAGGCCGGACTTTTTCACCCGGCTGACCGCCACGGAAAATCCGTCCACCGGCAGAGAGCGAAGCGCCCGCTCCAGAGGCCCGCGACTGGCTCCCAGATCCAGAAGCGCCGCCGCCGTCATGTCTCCGCTGATGCCGGACATGCATTCCAGATATAAACATTTTCCCATTTTTTCACCCTTTCCGATGCGCCGCTGCCATACAGGCTCCCGCTTCCCTTCACGGCACTTCTCGATTTTTTCCTTTTCCGCTTTTTATTTCTCTCCGCATTTTCCCGAATCTTTTTTCTCTGAATTTCTCTCCGCAAGCCGGTTGATCTGCGTCGCCATGTAGCCCGCCCCGTAGCCGTTGTCGATGTTGAGCACGGCGATACCGTTGGCGCAGGAATTGATCATGGTTAGAAGGGCCGACAGACCGTGCATGCTGGCCCCGTAGCCCACGGAGGTGGGGACCGCCAGCACCGGATTGGCCACCAGGCCGCCCAGGACGCTCGCCAGCGCGCCCTCCATCCCGGCCACGGCCACCACACAGTTGGCGCTCTGGATCTGTTCCAGCCGGGACATCAACCGGTGCAGGCCGCTCACTCCCACGTCATAGATGCGCTCCACATGGCTTCCGAAATACTCCGCGGTCTGCGCCGCCTCCTCCGCCACCGGAATGTCCGCCGTGCCCGCCGTGCACACCGCGATCCTTCCGATATGCTTTTTCCCTGGCTTTTCGATCTTCAGGATCCGGGAAACGGGATCGTAACTGACCTGCGGCAGCTCTCTTTTTACCAGCTCGTACTGCTGCTGCGAAGCTCTGGTGCCGAACACCTCCCCTTCCTCTTCATAAAGCCTCCTGAAAATAGAGAGCAGATGCTCATCCGCCTTGCCGCTGCAGAACACCACCTCCGCAAAGCCGGAACGCAGCTTCCGGTGCGTATCCAGTTTCGCATACTCCAGCTCCTCAAAGGGCTCCCTGCGGAAGAAAAGCTCCGTCTCCTCCAGGGAGAGCTCCCCGTTTCGGTATTTTACCAGCACTTCTCTTGCGTCCATGTTTTTCTCCTTCCCGCCGATGCGATTTTTCCCGCAAATGGCCGCACATGCAGCGGCGGCCGCCCGCCGGGCTTATCAAGCAAAAACGCCGGGAAAGCCGCATCCCCTGCAGGGATTCCGATGCCTTCCTGGCGTCTGTTTTTGAAAAATAATGCTCTTCTCAGCCGCGCGGCCCCTTTCCCTTCAGGAAAAGGGAAAACGCTCCTGGAACGTCCCGCCTGCGGACAGATATTATTGTACACAGCGGCAGGGCCTTCCGTCAATACTTTTTTCCCGCACACAGGAGCGGGCACGCAGGAGCGGGCGCTGCAAATCCTACGGCAGGAATCCGGAAAACCGGATTTTTGCCCGTAGTACGGTTCCGAACAGCGGTACAGCGGCGCGCCGTAAGCCGTTATCTCTCCGCGCGCATGGGATTGTTCAGGAAATCCTCGTAGGACAGGCGAATGCCCTCCTCCAGCTCCGTCTTATAGGTCCAGCCAAGCTTCGTCGCCTTGCTCACATCCAGAAGCTTGCGGGGCGTGCCGTTGGGCTTTGTGGTATCCCATTCGATCTTTCCGGTATAGCCGACCACCTTCGCCACCAGCTCGGTCAGCTCCCTGATGGTCAGCTCCTTGCCCGTGCCTGCATTCACCGTCTCGTTTCCGCTGTAGTTGTTCATCAGGAACACGCACAGGTTCGCCAGATCGTCCACGTACAGAAATTCCCGCAGCGGGGAGCCGTCTCCCCAGCAGGTCACGGTATCCTTCCCCTCCACCTTCGCTTCGTGGAAGCGGCGGATCAGGGCGGGCAGCACATGGCTGTGGGTGGGATGGTAATTGTCGTTCGGCCCGTAGAGGTTGGTAGGCATGACGCTGATATAGTCCGTGCCGTACTGCCGGTTCAGAAATTCGCAGTACTTCAGGCCGGAGATCTTGGCCAGAGCATACGCCTCGTTGGTCTTTTCCAGCTCGCTGGTCAGAAGGCAGCTTTCCGGCATCGGCTGAGGCGCCATGCGCGGATAAATGCAGGAGCTTCCCAGAAACTCCAGCTTTTTGCAGCCGTTCTGCCAGGCGGAGTGGATCACGTTCATCTCCAGGATCATGTTGTCATACATGAAATCCGCCAGCGCTTCCTGATTGGCCACAATGCCTCCCACCTTTGCCGCCGCGAGAAAAACATATTCCGGCTTCTCCTGCGCGAAAAACGCCTCCACCGCATCCTGGCGGCACAGATCCAGCTCCCGGTGGGTACGGGTGATGATATTGTGATAACCCTGCCGCTCCAGCTCCCGCACAATGGCGGAGCCGACCATGCCTCTGTGTCCGGCCACATAGATTTTCGCGTCTTTTTCCATCATTTTATCGTCCTTCCTTCTTTCCTTTTTCCTGTTATTCTGCCCCGCCAGAGCGCCTGATGCTCCGCCCCGCCAGGACTTCTGACCTCATTTTACCGAAAAAACAGCCGGAAGGGAACCGACCATCCCGCAAAAAACCGGGACGATATTGGGTTTTCCCGCCTCTTTTCGGGCGTGTCTCAGTCCTGTCCTCCAGCTTTTCCGGAACCCGGCCGGGCTTACGCCCTCCAGCTTTTCCGGAGCCCGGCCGGGCTTATGCCCTCCAGCTTTTCCGGAATCCGGCCGGGCTTACGCCCTCCACCTTCCGAAACAGCCTGCTCAGCCAGGACGGCCCGATCTGCAGCTCCTCCGCCAGCTCCTCCACCGTCCGGTCCGTAAAACGAAGCTGCTCCTTCACATACGTCACGCGCACCTGATTCAGATAGGCGTTCACGGTCATGCCGTAGCGCTCCCGGAACAGAGATATCAGATAATATTTGTTGATGAAAAAGCGGGCCGCCAGCTCATCCAGCGTAATCTTCTCCCGGAAATTTTCATCCAGATATTCCTTCACCTGCTGGACATCCAGCGCTGCAGTCCCGGCGTGCGTCCGTTTTTTCACATCCCAGGCATCCTCCATGAGAAGGACCAGAAGGGCCGAAAGCCGTTCCTGAATGCGCATGTCCCGCACATAATCCGCAGAACCCGCGATTTCGCTCAGTTCGTCCAGGATCGCCCCATAGGCCTCCGGATGCTTTGGATGAAATACGGGCTTCCCGCCCCGCTCCCGGTATTTCCGGTAAATGGCGTTCATGTTCGGCCCGTAGAAATGGCACCACTGCAGGGACCAGAGAGCGGGAGCGGACTTCTCCGGCTCCAGTCCCTGCGCAGCGCCGCCTGTTTCATGGCTGTAAGGCTTCCTGCAGTCCAGAAAAACGCAGTCCCCTTTCTGAAGCTCATACTCCCCTTCTTCACAGCGAAGCTTTCCGCAGCCGGAAAGAACCAGAAAAAAAAGGCAGGAAGCCATTCCGGAGCGCTCGCTCCGATGCGGGGCAAGCGCCTGCAGGGTTCCGGCCTCCTGAAGATGCAGCAGGCTGGCGCGGGCGAAGGGAGAAGGAGTATGGATGATCCGGCGGGACTGGACCGGGCCGGGAATACTGTCTTTGGTTTTCATATGCGTTTCCTCTTATGGCGATTTTGCCGCAACCGCCATACATTCTTTTTCATAAAAGGCGGTCCCGTACCTGATGATCTTTTTCATTCCCCGGCGCTTCAGCCCTTCCGCATACTTCTTTTCTTCGATCTGGTTCAGCGCCTCACCGCACGCTGATGGATTCCCACAGATAATCGTCGAGCATTTTCTGAATCGTATCCGTATCACCGGCCGGGAATGCCGCGTAGAAGCGGCTGATCCTTGAAATATCGGAACGTGTCGTCTCGCGGAACCAGTCTTCGATCAGTTCATAAAACAGTTTCCCAGGGGCAATACACATCTGTATCGGTAAAGCCGAAGTATTCATCATACCTGAAATCCGAGATCGCGTGTATTTTCAGGTTGTTCAGCCCGGTAAAAATGCACTCTTTGGAGATCCGCAGGATGACCTTCTGGCCATAATGCTTTTCAAGAAGCTGAGAGAGCGTTTTCAGGCTTGCCGCCGCTACCTCTTTCGTCATATCATAAACCGCCTGGCCTGCCGTACCGACTTCGATCAGCCGATAATACGAATTTTTATATTGAGGGTCTTGCCAAAGCGCCTTGGCCGGGTAAACAGATTGACTTTTCCCAAGTTCTGCAGCAGTTCCTTAATGAACAGGGTTTTATCGGCGTAATATCTTCCCCACGCTCCTTTCCGGCGTCAGTGAACGGGAGAAGCTCCGGAAACCGCTCCATTATGCCTTTGGGGATCTTCTGCATTTCCTTATAAGAATCGACAAAGGACTCATTCACCTGTTATGGATTCATTTTACCGTTAAGCTATGGGGCAGTCAAGTTGTCCATTGAAAGTGGCTGAGCGCAAACTATATTCTGTTGCTTTTCATGGAAGCGGGGAAATTACTGATGCGGTTCAGAATAGCATTTGGGGGAATTGGATCCTAATAGAATAGATTTTCCTTAAATCAGACTTTAAATTTCATCCACTATTTTGAAATTTTTGCGTATCATTTTCTAAAACGCATCAAAGTCGTGCTGCGATACCAGTTGTTTGCAGGGGCAGGCGCTGCGGGGTCCCCAGATGTGCGTTTCGTGTGATTCACCCGATTGATCGCCGTTACTGTGTCCCCTGCGCAGGTCAACGGTGCCGCAGGACAGGACATCACGGCGGATGCCGCCGGCATCTTCAGGCATGTGCCGCCGCCTGAAGGATCCGGCACAGGAGGGCATCTGAGATCCGGTTGGTGATCTCTATGACTTGCGGAACGGCGGGTTATTCATCGCTTACATCAAAAAAGCACAAATTTGAAGTATAAAGGCCCCGCAAAATCGCAACTATTTTTAGTTGCAACATTTTTCGCATTGAGTATAATATAAATTAAGGAGGATACACTATGGGGCAAAAAGAAAAATTGATCCGGCGGTTAAAAGCAAAGCCAAAAGATTTTACATTTGATGAAGCAGAAACATTACTGCAATATCTGAGTTATGTCAGATCAAATAAGGGCAAAACCAGTGGTTCCCGCATTATGTT
>DXDD01000007.1 GCA_019115665.1 Candidatus Eisenbergiella pullistercoris
ATTGGTCTGCGGATTCTTCTCACTCATCAGCTTATGGTCACACATACCATATCCATCGGAGAATATACTGCCTCCACCTTCGCCGTCTGGTCCCTGTTTTCCGGTCTGAACGGTCTGTCATCAAGCCTGCACAGTCTTTCTGAGCACTCCATGAAAGCGGATAAAATATTCCGTTTTCTTAAAGAAGAACCTCAGATATATGTGAAGGGCAAAATGGAACCGCGCCTCCAGAAGCAGAACAAAATCCTCTGCCAGAATCTTTCTTTCCGCTATCCTGGGAATCAGGACTTTGCCATTGAAAATCTCTCTTTTGAGCTGCGCCAGGGAGAAACTCTTGCCATTGTCGGAGAAAATGGTTCCGGAAAATCCACTCTGATCAAGCTGCTTCTGGGCCTTTACATGCCGCAGTCGGGAAAGATTCTGTTCAATGACCATTCTCTTTTGGACTGTCATATCACAGCTTACAGAAAATTATTTTCTGTGATATTTCAGGACTTTTCTTTCTTTTCCGCAGGCATCGCGCAAAACATTGTGCTGGATCTGCAGTGGGACAAATCAGAACTGGACGATGCCCTGGAACAAAGTCTGTACAGAAAAGACCCTTATCTTAATAAAATCCCTCTGGATACCTGTATGACAAAGGAATTTGATGAAGACGGGATTGTTCTGTCCGGCGGACAGGCCCAGAAGCTTGTGATTACCAGGGCTTTTCTGAAATCCCCCTTTGTCCTTATGGATGAACCCTCCAGTGAACTGGATGCAGCCAGTGAACAGAAGCTGAATGAACTGATCCTGCGAAATTCTATGAAAAAAGGCGTTCTCATCATTTCTCACCGATTAACAACCACCAGACAGGCTGATCGGATCCTTGTGCTGTCTCATGGCAAAAAGGTGGAAGAGGGAAGCCATACGGAACTGATGCAGCGGAAGGGCCATTATTATCATATGTTTATGACACAGGCAAATCAGTATCAGTGATTTCCGCTGTCAGGCGGTTCCGGATTCAGACAGCAGCGCCCTCCGCTTTTTTCCTGCGCCGCCCGCACAGCACGATCTCCGGGCGGATGGGACAGCCTCCCATACAGCCTTCCCGTATGTCGCAGTCCGGACAGCTTCGTCGGAAATGCTCCCGGAACGCTTCAAACTCCGCGCTTCTCCACGCTTCCTTCATGGAATGCGTCCTCAGATCCACCGCCCAGCGCAGCTCCTGGTTATCGAAGCTGCAGGGCATCATTTTCATATCCGGCGAAATATACGCGGACCATCTGGCTCCCTCGCAGGTATCCAGGCAGGAAGGGTCTATTCCTGCGCCGTCCCGCAAAAAAGCGGGCACGCTGCAGGAATCAAAGCCGATCTTCCAGTCAAAGCGTTTCTCCCCCGTCAGCCGGACCAGCTCCCGGAAAGGCCCGAAGTCTTCCGGTATGACCTTCTCAGCCGTTCCAAGGCCCACCGGCTTGTGAAGGAGAAAAATGACCGCGTTGACTCCCTGGGGAAATCCGTGGTTCTGCAGGCGGTCGAGCGCTTCCTCCACGGAATCCCGGCTCAGCACATAATGGATGTTCGTTTTCACCCCCGCTTCCATCAGCAGCTTTAGGGCGTTTCGCGTATACCCGCTGCGGTACCAGCTCACCGCCACAGCGCCGCAGGTACGGCGGCACAGCTCCGCCGTTTTCTTCGTCATTCCCAGACCCGATGTGGTAAAATTCGGGACGATTCCGGCCTCCCTGCTGATCCGCAGGATCTCTCCAAAATGTTCATGCTGGTCCGGATCGCCGCAGCCGCCCAGCGCAAACTGCCAGGTGCGCTTCCTGCACTGCCTTACAATTTCCCGGAAATCATCGAGCGCCATATTCTCCTTCCTGCTGTGAAGCCCGTCCTGATAGCACTCCACTCCCGCCTGCAGACAGAGTCCGCTGCGTCCGTGCCGGCAGTGTCCCATGATACCCACATCCAGAAGCTCCGGAAATTCCGCCATAAAAGGATCCCTCCCGGTATCCTTCCCGTTTTCCAGCACGCCGCTTCTCATATAAAAGCCGGTCTTTTCGTCAAAAAGGGAAATAAAATCCCTGTCTCTTCTGATCTTCATAGGCGTCAGTAAGTGAGATCTCCGTCGATGATCTCAAAATCTTCTTTTCCGGTTTCTGCCAGACAATCCCACAGATTCTCCATCATTTCCGCATAATCGTTCTCGCAGCATTCAAATTCCACCCAGTCAGAATAGACCGTTTTCCCTGCTTTCAGAGCCTGCCGGATCCTGTCCTGCATCTCTTCTTCGATATAATTTTCCTCAAATACCGCGCTGATCTCTTCTTCGGTGCTCTGAGGAGTGAGCAGCTTCTCCCCCAGCATCCTTTCCTCCACGAAATCAACGATGGCCTCTTTCTGCTTTTCCGTCAGCTCCTCTCTTCTGGCAAGGATAAAACTGCTGCTGCTGGAATTCGTCACAAAATCTCTTCTTACCTTCATGGCTTCCTCCTGTTCTTCCCATACGGACAGCGTGAACACTCCCTGATTCACTCCGTATCTGTCTCTGTTTTTGGGTTGAACTGAGAATAGCATAAAGGTTGAAGATTGTCATTGAACGCAAAATTCAATTTTCCTGCACCGCCGCCAGCCCCATCACATAAACCTGGCAGGGATTCGCCCTGTCCCACAGTTCCGGAAACACTTCAAATTCCAGAAATCCCATGCTCTGATAAAACCGGTTCGTCCTGTCGTATGCCTCATAATGCCCCATCGCAACCGTTTTTACCTGAAGGAACTGATATCCCCTCCGGACCGCTTCCTCTCTGGCCGCTTCAAAGAGCGCCCTGCCGATTCCCTGGCGGTGGTATTCGGGAAGCACTCCCATCACCGCGAGCTCGGCCGTGGCTTTTCCGGTCTCCTTCAGACACAGAAAGCCCGCCGGACTCCCCTGCCGGTACGCGGCAAAAAACGTCCAGGTTCCGCTGTTTTCAATATATTCCTCCCTGGATTCCCGGATGCCGAACCAGTCCGGCAGGGCTTCCAGGATGGTCCTCGCGATCCTTCTTCGGGTTTCTGCTTCCGTTACCCGCCGTACCGCAGTTTCATAGTCCATAGAATTACCTCCATTCTCCATCAATGTATCCGAAAGGGAGTTTTATTTTGTATCAGTATACCATTTTCTTTTTCCTCCTGCATAAAAATGCGCAGAGCTTTCTTTATCCTTTAAAACCTGACGCAAAAGTGGTAAAATAAGGAATATCACTCCGAAGGCCGTCGGTATGAACGGCAGCTTCCGGGATTCACTGGAGAGGGATACATCAGATGCCGATCATTCAATATCTTCCTGCGCTGGAACTGCTTTTTTTCAACCTGTTTTCCATAGACCGCTGCTGTCACAGAAAATACAGCTTTCTCAAAACGTTTCTTACGCTGTTCCTGTTTTCCGCCGTGCTATTTGGCATTTCCTGTGCCTTTGCGGAGGAGCTTTCCTTTCGGGGAGATGGAAGTCTCAGTCTGTACGGCCTGGTTTTCATGATTCCCTTTCGGTTCCTTTATAAGGAAAAGCTGCCGCTTCTGGTCATCATTTCCTGTACCTGCTGGGTGTATACGCTGGGGATCCTTTCCCTTTCCATTCAGATCGCAGGCTTGCTGGAGCCCGACAGACAGATCCTTATCTGGATCGTGCAGAACCTTCTGCATCTTTTAACCCTGGTACCGTTTTATAAACGTCTTGTGCCAAAGTATATTTTTGTCATCGAGCATATCAGTGTCTTTGAAAAGCACTGGTATAAATATATGGTGCTGAACAACTGCCTCTGCTTCCTGCTTCTTGTGGCTTTAAACGGATATTTTCTGAAAGAAGAGGCTTCCCTGGGAAAAATCCTGATTCTGCTTCTTCTTTTGTCAACCATCTGCGTATCCTTCCTGATCCTTCATCAGATCGTTCTTGACGCCATCAAGATCAATGAACTGAAGCAGGAGGTATCCCACGATCCGTTAACCGGCCTGCGCAACCGTTCACAGCTTTGGACCGATCTGCAGTCTGTTTCCAAAGCCGGACAGACTTTTTCCGTACTCTTTATGGATCTGGACCGTTTTAAATTCATCAATGATCGATACGGCCATATCACAGGCGATCAGTATCTGAAGCATTTTTCCAGGCTCAGTTCGGACATCCTGGCGGATCTCGGCAGAGTTTACCGTTTTGGCGGGGATGAATTCGTCGCTGTCTGCCCGGGCAGCATACCGCAGGAGATCCTTGACCGCCTGAAGGAATGCCGGGAATGGGGTTCGGGCGCTCCCTGCCCCTTTAATCAGGTCAGCATCGGCGTGCTGCTCTGTGAGCCTCCTCATTCCGGCGTGGAAGAAATTCTGCAGCGGGTGGACAGGCTGATGTATCAGAATAAAACAGCCAGAAGCTCTTGCAGGAAGGCCTGATCTTTCTGTATAGCCGCACATGCATCCTATAAAATATAGTTTTCCCAAGGAGGTTATTTATGTTTTTTCACGCATCCCCGGTCTCAAACCTAAAAAGGTTAACTCCACACATTTCAAACCATGGAACTCCCCTTATCTATTTTTCAACAAAAAGGGAAAATGTTCTGGTCTATCTGAGCAATGCTGTTGAAAAATGCTGCAGAGAATCCGGCTTTTACCATGACGGTCCATGGAAAAAATGGGGAAGCTATGGATTTACCAAAGACGGTATTCTTGTCCTGGAAGAGTATTACCCCGATGCTACGATTGAAACCTATCAGAGTGTTTCCGGTTATATTTATTCTGCGAAAACCATCAGAGATGCCATACCTCTCTCTGACATTCCGTTTACCTTTACAACCTCTGCCCCCGCATCCATTGACGAATGTGAATATGTTCCGGATGCTTATGAAGCGCTCCTGAAAGCGGAATCCGAAGGCAGGCTCATCCTGCACAGCTTTGCGCAGAACAGCAGGGAAAAACTGGAATGGATCTGCCGGTCTGTAAAGTCTGAATATGCGCAAGCAGAGGGCTGCCCGGACTATCAGTTTTTTCTGAGATCCAAATTTCCCAATCTGTTCTGAGCGTTTTTTCATCCCTGTCATTCCCGCCCCGCCTTTTTCATAAACTGATAAAAAGTCCATCAGGATTATTCGATTGAAAAAGAAACTCCCCTGTCTGTTTACTGCCGTCTTTTTTCTTGGTTTTGCTGTCGTATTTCTTTATCTTTTTCTGAGCAGCGACGCCAGGCGCTTCCGGCAGGCGTCGGAGAACTTTTTTGTCTCTTCCCTGTCCGGGGACAGTCTGAGCCTGCACTATACGCTGGCCGATCCTTCCCCGTACCTCAAGGAGCCGGATACGGCCTCCCTTCCCGTCTATTCCAGGCAGAGGAGGCAGGAAAGCGCCGCCCTTATGGAAAATCTGCTCACCGCGCTCTGGGAGATCGATCCGGAAAAGCTGAAGGAGGAGGACGCCTGGACCTGGTCCCTGATGATCCCCTGGCTGGAAAACGAGCTGGCGCTGGCGGAATGCGAATATCTGGAGGAGCCGCTTTCTGCTTCCTCCGGGATGCAGACCGAGCTTCCCATCCTGCTGGCGGAGTATGCCTTCCGGGACAGGGAGGATCTGACGGATTATCTGGAGCTTCTGGAAAGCGTTCCGGACTATCTGGAGGGTCTTGCGGAATATGAAAAGGAAAAGGCCGCGGCCGGTCTTTTCATGACGGAGGCGGATGCGGCCGAGGTGACGGCGCAGTGTGACGCTATTCTGGAAAAAGAAGCGCTGGAAGCGGGGGAGCATTTTCTGCAGACCACCTTTGCGGAGCGTCTGGATGGGCTGATCGAGAAGGGGGAAGTACAGGCGGAGGAAAGGGATCGATATCTCTCCGAAAATGACCGGCTGCTGAAAACGGTGGCGGCTCCGGCCTTTGAAGCGCTGGGAGATATGGTTTTTCTCCTGTCCGGAAGCGGGCGCTATGACGGCGGGCTTGCGCAGATGCCGGGCGGGATGGTTTATTACATCTGTCTGCTGAAGCGAAATACCGGCTCCGGGCGGACGCCGGAGGAGATCACGCAGCTTCTGTCGGACCGGCTGCAGTCCAATGTGGAGAGGATCCGGCAGCTCTCGGAGGAATACCGGCAGCTGTCCGGGAAGCTTCCGGAAAGCGCTTCCTCTCCGTTCCCTTTCCCCTTTGAAAACGCGCAGGAGATCCTGGAAGATCTGAAGCGGAGGATGCAGGAGGATTTCCCGGCCTTTCCCGCTGCAAAAGGGGCGGCGGAGGCTTCCGTATCCTGCACGGCAAAAACGGTTTCCGAAAGCCTGCGGGACTATACCGCCCCGGCCTTCTACCTGACGCCTCCCCTGGACGACGTGACGGAAAACGTGATCTATATCAATCCCTCCTCCACCCGGTCCGGGCTGGAGCTGTACACCACGCTGGCCCATGAGGGCTATCCCGGCCATCTGTATCAGACCGTCTATCACCATCTGTATGAGGCTTCCCGAAACGCGGAGCCGGTGCGCGCCGTGCTTTCCTTCGGAGGCTATGCGGAGGGCTGGGCCTATTATGTGGAAAGCCTTTCCTACGGCTATGCCGCCGACGTGCTGGCGGAAAACGGAGCCTCCGGGGCCGAGCAGCTTCTGGTGCAGATCCTCGGGCTGGAACGGGAGCTTCAGATCAACCTTTACTGTCTGCTGGATCTGTCCATTCATTATTACGGCGCGGGAAGGGAAGACGTGTATCGGACGCTTGCCGCCTTCGGCATTTCGGATCAGCAAACGGCGGACGCCGTCTATGACTACGTCCGCCGGGAACCGACCACCTATTTGAAATATTATCTCAGCTTTCTGGAGCTTCTTTCCCTGAAGGAGGAAGCGCAGACGCTGTGGAAGGAGGGATATTCCGACCTGCGCTTCCACACCTTCCTGCTGCAGGCCGGCCCTTCGGATTTCCCGAACCTGAAAAAACGGCTGCAGGCGTCCGGCGCGGCAGAAACGGGGCTCTCTATCCCTTCTTTTTCTCAAAAAACGCCATCAGATTTAAAAGCGAGCGGCGCAGGATCTCCTGCTCCTGCGGATCCAGGCCTTTCAGGACCTCCCGGATCATGGCGTCGTGAAACTGCTTGTGATGGTGAAAGGCCCGCTTCCCCTTCTCTGTAAGGGAGACCAGAACCACGCGGCGGTCCTCCTCGCTGCGCACCCGCTGGACATAGCCTTTTTTCACCAGGGAATTCATGGAGATGGTCAGCGTGCCCGTGGTGACGGACAGAAGCTTCGCCACCGCGGTCATATTTTTCGCCTCTCCCGTCCCGATGGCCTCGATCACATGCATGTCGTTGGCGGTCACATCCCGGTATTCGCCGGTGCGGATCGCCCGTTCCTCGATGGTATTGATATCGCGGAACAGCTTTACCAGCACCTCGTTCAGCGTTTCATTGATATCCATTCCGCTTCCTCCTGCTGCAAAAGATTTCCGGTTCTTTTCCCGGTCTGTTTTTCCTTCCCGTAGCGGCGGCCAGCCCCGCCGTCATTCAATGGATTTCATGGATTCCGCCATGTTGATGGCATCCAGCTTGCGGTTCATCACCCCGCAGACGAACACGGCGAACACGAACGTGAGCAGGATGCTGTAAAGCACGCTTAACGGCGCGATGTGTACGTCGAAGGTGATCATATCGATATCCACCTGCTCCATGACGAAGCTGTGGAGATACTTTCCCATGACCAGGCCGGCCAGCGCTCCCAGGCCGGTCAGAAGCAGATTTTCCCGGAACACGTAGCTTGCCGTCTCATTCCGGTAAAAGCCAAGCACCTTGATGGTGGCGATCTCCCGGAGTCGTTCGGTGATGTTGATGTTGGTCAGGTTGTACAGCACGATAAAGGCAAGGGCTCCGGCGCAGACGATGATCACCGCCACCACATAATCCAGGCTCTCCATCATGCTTCCGAAGCGGACGCGCATGTCCTCGTAGGCGGATACGCTGGCCACGCCGCTGCAGTTCATGATCAAGGCGGAGGCCGCATGGATGTCCTGACCCTCCTTCACATTCACATAGACGGTCTGATATTCCGGCGTCTGTCCGGTCTGCTCCTCCCAGGTTTCCGGAGAGAGATAGGCGTAATTATAAATGAAGTTCTCGTTGATCCCCGACACCGTGACCGTCAGGCTGTTGCCGTCCTCATCCGTAAGGGTCGCTTCATCCCCCACGGTCAGCCCGCATTTTTCCGCCATTTTCGCGGTAAGCACCGCTTCTCCCTTCTCCGGCCAGGAAATGGCCTCTCCTTTTTCCGTATGCAGGCTCAGATAGTCTCCCATGCCCTCCGGATCCCTCGGGACTACCAGCGTCACGGATTCGCTTTCCTCCCCGTTGATCAGATCCGCGCTTTCCTCAAAGGAGATCATAAAGCCCTCCGCCTCCTGCGCCATGACCGTCTCAAATTCCGTCCGGTCCTTCTGCTCATAGGGATCGCTGAAGGTCACGCCAAGGTCGTTGAGCTGGATCTCTCCGTACTGGTCGTCGATGATCCCTCCGATGGAATCCTTGATGCCGAAGCCGGTCAGGAGCAGGGCCGTACAGCCGCCGATCCCGAACACCATCATGAAAAATCTCTGCTTATACCGGAAAATATTTCTGATGGAAACCTTCACCAGGAAGGAGAGCCGGTTCCAGAACAGAGGGATCCGTTCCAGAAGGATCCGTTTGCCGCTCTTGGGGGCCTTCGGGCGCATCAGCTGGGCCGCCACCTCCGCCAGCTCATACCGGCAGGTGGCAAAGGTGGTTCCCATGGAGCACAGGACGGACACCGCCAGGGATACCGCGCCCAGCCGCCAGTCCATCAGAAGCACAAAATCTCCCATGGAATACATGATCCCGTAGGCGAACCAGATCACGGACGGGAACAGCCAGGAGCCCACAAAAAAGCCGATCAGGCAGCCCAGGATGGCCGCGCTTCCGGAATAAAACAGATAGATCCCCATGATCCCTGTCTTTCCATAGCCAAGCGCCTTCAGCACGCCGATCTGCGTCCTCTGCTCCTCCACCATGCGCGCCATGGTGGTCATGCAGACCAGCGCCGCCACCAGGAAGAAAAAGACGGGGAAAACGCCGGCGATCCCTTCGATGATGCTGGAATCGCTCTCATAGCAGGCATAGCCGATATTTTCATCCCGGGTCAGAACATAGGTATCCGGCTCCTCCAGATCAGCAAGCTCCTCTCTTGCATCAGAAAGCTCCTCTTCCGCCTCCGCCATCTGCTCTTCAAACTCCCGCAGGCCTTCTTCATAATCCTCCCAGCCGTCGGCAAGCTCCTCCTTTGCATCGGAAAGCTCCTCCTGCGCCTGTCTCAGCCGCTCCTCATTCCGGGCGATCTGCTCCCTGGCCGCCGCGATCTGCGCCTGTCCCATATTGACGAGTCCCAGCCCCGCATTCAGCTGCGCTTCGTTTCCAAAAAGCTGCGCTTCGGCCAGGTTCAGGCCGCCCTCCATGCTGTCCCGCTCGTCCGCATCCTCCAGATCGGAGGCCTCGGTTTTCCGGTCGGCGAGCTCCTGTCTGCCGTCCGCAAGCTGCGCCTGGCCGTCCGTAAGCTCCTGTCTGGAATCTGCGAGCGTGCCCTGATTTTCTTCGATCTCTCTTTTCGCGTCCTCGATCTCAGCCCAGCCGTCGTCGATCTCCTTCTGGCCGTCCTCAATCTCCTTCTGACCGTCTTCCAGCTCCTTCCTGGCGTCCGCGAACTCCTCCTCTGCCTCCGCCCGGTTTTCGGCAAGCTGTCTCTCCCCGTCCTCGATCTGCCATTCGGCGTCCTCCTTCAGGGAAAGATATCTCTCCTGCGCCAGCTCCTCCGCAAGAGGCTCCGCCCAGTCCTCCGCCGCCTCCACCGCGTCGTCGTATTCCCGGCTGTACAGCCCGTACCGGTCCTTCAGGAATACATAGATATCCGTATAATAATCCGTATCAAAGCCGTCCTTCGGAAGATAAACGAACCCCTTCAGCCGCCCGCTTCCCAGCGCCGTGGTGCCCCGCTCGTAGTTGATATAATAAGAGGAATTGCACAGCCCGACGATGGTATATTCCGTATAGCGGAACATGTCCGCCGTATCCTCATCGTTGTTTTCCGATACCCGGATCGTGGTTCCCAGCGCATCCTTCCCGTAAGCCTGCGCGTCCACCATGCACTCGTTTCCGGCGGTGGGCTTCCTTCCCGCCGTCACCACCGCCTGGTTCAGCTTCCACAGCATGGAATGCGCCCGCAGGACGCTTTCCTCCCCGGCCTCATCCACCGCCAGAAAATCCGTATAGATCTCGCCTTCGGCGATCTCCACATCCTCTCTCTCATTGACAGCCTTCACGGCCGCGTCGTCATAGCCGATGGTGGACACCAGACGCAGATCGTAAAGCCGGTTTTCTTCCAGATAATTCTCTCCCGCAGCCAGCATGTCCGGCTTCGTCACCGTCAGGCCCACGTACAGTCCGACTCCCAGCGCCACAATGGCAAGGATCGCCAGATATCTCCCCAGGCTCTCCTGAATCTCCCTCACCGTCGTTTTTATCATGGTAGATTTCATGTCAGCCTCCATTCCGGAGCTTTGGCAGCCGCGTTCTTTTCCCCGCGCCCTGCCTGTCTGTGCGCCTTACCACTCGATCTCTTCCACCGGAGTGATGTGTTCGTTGATCTCCATGCTCTGCACCGTGCCGCTCTTTACCCGGATGATCCGGTCCGCCATGGCGGTCAGCGCCTGGTTGTGCGTGATTACCACCACGGTCATTCCCGTACTGCGGCAGGTATCCTGCAGAAGCTTCAGTACAGCCTTTCCCGTATTATAATCCAGCGCTCCGGTAGGCTCGTCGCACAGAAGCAGCTTGGGATTCTTCGCAAGCGCCCTGGCGATCGCCACCCGCTGCTGCTCCCCGCCGGAGAGCTGGGCCGGGAAGTTTCCGATCCGCTCCGCAAGCCCCACCTTTTTCAGGGTCTCCGCCGCGTCCAGCGGGTCCTTCGAGATCTGGGAGGCAAGCTCCACATTTTCCAGCGCCGTCAGATTCTGTATCAGGTTATAAAACTGAAACACAAAGCCGATGTCATATCTGCGGTAGGCGGTGAGCTGCTTCTGCGTGTAGGAGGAGATCTCCTTCCCGTCCAGGATCACGCTCCCCTCCGACAGGGTATCCATGCCGCCCAGGATATTCAGGATCGTGGTCTTTCCTGCGCCGGACGCGCCGACGATCACGCAGAACTCCCCTTCCTCGATCTCAAAATTCACATCCCTCAGGGCCTCGATATCCACCTCGCCCATATGATAGACCTTTTTCACATTTTTAAATTCCACAAAGGCCATGCGCAGTCACTCCTTCTCTTCCAACATCGCCTCCACATATCCCCTGTCCCACAAAAGGATCTTCAGCTTCTCGGCCGCCTGTACGGCCGCTGACGTAAAATACTGGTTGGTCATGACCGCTCCCACCATCCTGTCATAGTAGTCCCGGCCCGCGTAGACCTCCTGCACCGCATGGACGCCGACCGGATCCGTATGGCACTTGCACTGCACCGCGTAGGTGACGCCGTCCCTTTCCGCCAGGATATCCACGCCGAAATCCCCGCTTCCCCGCGTCACCTCCACCTCGGAAAACCCGTTGTCCCGCAGAAGCTCCGCGCAGAAATATTCAAACTCATGGCCCTCCATGTCGTCCATTTCCGACCGACGTCTGTGGCTTCTGAAAAATCTGACCGTAAGGATTCCGGCAAGCGCCAGAAGAAGGATGCCGCCCGCGGCCAGAAGAACGGGCCATGCTGTCGATAATTCTTCCATATATGATAAATTTCCTTTCAGGACTCCGCCCTCATCTGATAATCTTAACACAGGGGACAGGCTTTCTCAAGGTGGTTTTCTCTTAAACGACGCATAAACAGAGCAAGGGGAAACGGGGGGCGCATTCTGCCCATCCATACGGCCGCCGGATACACTAAAATACGCCGCATCCGGCAGAATGTGCCGGACGCGGCGTATCCTTTTATTGCTCTTTTTATTTATTCCGCAAGCTTCGTGGTCTGACCCGCTTCATAGGCCGCAAGTCTCTCGTCGATGATGGCCTGATATCCGGCGTCCAGGTATTCCTGCGCCCTCTGATCATACAGGGCATCAAACTCTGCGGGATCGCACATGGTCAGCTCGTCGCGGTACTGGGTATACAGGGAGCTGAGGGTGTCTCTGTATTCGCTCTCCGCTTCGATCGCGGTGGAGAACTGGCAGTCCACGATCGCCATTCCCTGCTCAACCAGCGCTACACGGTCGTTATAGAACTGAATGATCTGCTCCACCAGCTCGTCTCTCTGCGGAAGCTCCAGCGGGAAGCTGTTGGTGATATCCAGTTCGGGATCTCCGGTGATTCTCGCGTTCGTAACCACGGAAACATAGTCGCCGTTGTAGTTATAGCCCTGCTGATACTCGCCGCTGTAATCGCCGACGCTGATGTCGTTGCCATTCTCATCCACCGTATAGTTCTCGCCTTCCACGCCCCACTGCAGCGTATGAAGGACATCCTCCTGGCTCATCCATTCCATATACATCCAGGCGGCCTTGATCTCGTCCTCAGAAGCAGTGGAGGAGAAGCCCACGATCACGCCAAACGGGTTGTTCGCACGGTAAGCCGACGTTTTTCCATAAACTACCGTCGCGGGAACGACTGCCAGCTTCGCATCCGGATTATTATCATAGAAGGAGCTCAGCCAGTCCATGCTCGCGGAAATGTAGCCGCCGTAGGAATACTGCCCGCCGTTTACGAAATTGGCCTTCTCGGTTTCAGAGTCGGTAACATAATACTCGGGATTCATGATTCCCAGATTGTATTCCTCGTTCTTGTCGCGGATCAGCTCCTTATTGGGCTCCCAGCCAAGGGATACGATGTTGTAATCGCCGTACATGGCCCATTCCTTTTCATCCTGAGGAAGCGTTCTGTAATTGTGGTTTTGGTCGGATCCAAGGCCGGTCAGCATACTGCCTCCGCCGGGATGCTCACAGATGCCGGCATCCATGATCTTCTGCATGGCGTCCAGATACTCCTCGCGGGTAGCGGGAACATGGTCATAGCCTACCTGCTCCAGCCAGTCCATACGCACAAAGGTCTGCCAGGTATAAGCCGTATCATAATAGGTGCTCTCGCCCATGACAAAATAGGTTTCGCCGTTGATGGTGGTATAATCCAGCTGTCCCTGCTCCACCATTCTGTTATAGTAGGTCGGAGCGACAGCCGCAAACGCATCCATATCGATGGTGGTCAGATAGCCGTCGTTGGCCCACTGCGCCAGCTTGGGATAGTCGAACTCCGTCAGAATGGTGGGAAGCGTTCCCGCGGACGCGAGCAGCGCATAGTCTGTCATTACATCGTTACGGGTGATCGGAACGAATTCCACGGTAACGTTCCACTGATCGCCGAAATTCTCCTGAATCCACTGGGTCCAGTAGTTATTCACCACATCCGGAATTCCTTCCACGCCTCTGTCATAGACAGGAACCTGAAGGGTCACATTCTCCGCAAAGGGTTCCCAGCTGTCCATTCCGCCGCCTGCTTCAGCAGCTGCCGCTTCCGTCTCTCCTTCCGCGGCTTCTGTTGCCGCTTCCTCAACGGACCCCGTCTCAGCTGCCGCGCTCTGGGTTTCCGCGGGCGCCGCACTCTCCGCAGTCTCACTGCTGCCGCAGCCGGCAAGCGTTCCAACTGCCATGACGGCTGCCGCCGCTATGGCAAGCGTTTTCTCAAATACTTTCCTTTTCATTGCAATTCTCCTTCGTCATTTTGCCAAAAGAAGCTTCTTTATGTATCTATATTATGGCGTATATGTACATCCCTGTTCTATTTCTCCTCCGCCTTTCGCAGACATCCGTCCATTTTTATATAATCCGCTGCTATTCAGTCGTTTTTTCAGGCATTTTGCTAATACGCTTCAAAACCGTTTTTCCCACTGACTCGTATTGACTTCTGTACGCAACTTTTATAAACTGGACACAGACTGACCGCAGGCGGCATTTTTCAGCAAAAGACACCTGTCAGGCCGTCTGAAATCGTCAAAAGGGGGATTTTATTCCAATGGAAAAGAGAGAAAGCTTTTCTTCCCGGCTGGGCTTCATCCTGATCTCCGCCGGCTGCGCCATCGGACTTGGAAACGTATGGCGCTTTCCCTACATCACGGGGAAATACGGAGGCGCGGCCTTCGTGGTCATCTATCTGATCTCGCTCGTCATCCTGGGCCTTCCCATCATGGTCATGGAATTTTCCGTGGGACGCGCCAGCCGCAGATCCGCGGCGAGAAGCTTCCATGTGCTGGAACCCAAAAACACCAGATGGCATCTGCTGTCCTATCCTGCCATGGCGGGCAACTACCTGCTCATGATGTTCTACACCACCGTAGCCGGCTGGATGCTGGCCTATATCGTCAAAATGCTGCGCGGCGAATTTACCGGCCTGACCCCCGACGAGGTGGGCGGCGTCTTCAACGGTATGCTGGCCAAACCCGGCCCCATGCTGTTCTGGATGGTGGTTGTTGTTCTTGTCTGCTTCGGCATCTGCGGCATGGGCCTGCAGAACGGCGTGGAACGGATCACCAAGGTAATGATGGTCGCGCTGTTTTTCATCCTCATCCTGCTGTGCCTCCGCAGCGTCACCCTGCCGGGCGCGGGAGAAGGTATCCGCTTCTATCTGGTTCCCGACTTCGGAAAGATCCAGGAATACGGCTGGTTTGAGGTGGTCTACGCGGCCATGGGGCAGTCCTTCTTCACCCTGAGCCTCGGCATCGGCGCCATGGCAATTTTCGGAAGCTACATTTCCAGAGATCACGCCCTGACGGGAGAGTCCGTGCGCATCTGCTGCCTGGATACCACGGTGGCCCTGCTGTCCGGTCTGGTGATCTTCCCGGCCTGCTTCGCCTTCAACGTCAATCCCGGCGAAGGCCCCGGACTGGTGTTCGTCACCCTGCCCAACATCTTCAATCAGATGGCAGGCGGGCGGATCTTCGGCGCGCTCTTCTTCCTGTTCATGAGCTTCGCCGCCCTGTCCACCGTGATCGCGGTCTTTGAAAATATCATCAGCTTCGGCATCGACCTGTTCGGCTGGACGAGAACGAAATCCACCCTGGTCAACCTGGTTCTGATCCTGATCCTGTCCCTGCCCTGCGTGTTCGGCTTCAACCTGCTGAGCGGCTTCGCTCCGCTGGGAGAGGGAACCACGATCCAGGATCTGGAGGACTTCATCGTCTCCAATAACCTCCTTCCTCTGGGAAGCGTGGGCTACCTCCTTTTCTGCACCAGCCGCTACGGATGGGGCTGGAAGAACTTCACCGAGGAGGCGGATGCCGGAAACGGCCTGAAATTCCCCAAGTGGGCGCGGTTTTATGTCAGCTACATCCTGCCCCTGATCGTTCTGTTCATTCTGATCATGAGCTATGTGCAGAAGTTTGGGTGAGGCTTATCCCGACAAATAGCCGTTCATGTAAAGCTATCGGCCGCGTGCCGGGCTTATCGCGCAAAAAAAGAAGCGGTTTCTCCTGTAAGAAGAGGCCGCTTCTTTTTTCATGGCTCGAAACGGGTGCGGATGGGCTGTTTCCAGTCCGTCCGTTTTACTCCGTAATTTCCCAATGTCCGCTGTATCCGCTTCCGATATATCGAACATACTCCATCTCTTTAATGTGTCGCTTCACGGTCCTGGAGCTCACGTCCAGCGCCGTTGCCATATCATCCGTACTGATTGTATTATTTTTCCGTATCAGTTCTAAAATTTCCTGATCCAGTTTCCTTTGAGTGACATCTTGGGTGACATCTTGAGTGACATCGTAATTCAGGTTCGGCATTACTACCGTAAACTGATATCTGTCTGAACGAAAAGACGGTCTTTTACTCTCGTCATAATTTTTCTGAAATTCATATCCGCTGATAATCTTTCCAAAACCGCTGCCCTTTTGTTCCATATATCCAAGTCTGTTAAAGACATTCGCAAGAACCGGACTCTCTCCTGAATCACCGAACCATCCGGCATCTCTTCCCTGGAATTTGCCGTCTTTCTCCACATCATTCTGGCGTTGCGTTTAATAAAGGCTTCCCCATTATCAATAAGAGAGATCACGCTGCCGTCATATTCTGCGTCGTCTAACGCGTCAATGGTTCCGCCGCTCTTGTTTAAACCATTCCATCTCGTACAAAAAAGTCGTGACCAGCGGACAGGACTTTCATCCGCGATCAATGCACCGGCATTTGTCAAATATCCTTTCTCATCAGCAAGCCCGAAGGATACCAGATCTTTTTCGTCAAAGCTGTTTCCGGTCCACTTTTTATATCTTTCCCTGAGCTTTGAAAATGCATAGTCTTCCACTTTATAAGTTGAGATTTGTGAATCATAGGATGTATTTTTTCCGCGCAGAACCAGTCTCTTCAGCTCTGTAGCCGTCGCCTTCACGCTTTCGTTTCCCAAATTCCAAAAATCAGTGCTCCGCCAAAAGTATTGGCAAATGCGCTCACGCTTTTACACCAGCTTTTGGGTGTTCTCACCTCAAGGAACTGTTTTTTATCATATTCCGTTGTTTCTCCAATCAGATCTTTTACTTCCATATTTTTCAGCCCTGCCGGTAATAGCTGAAGAAGTCCGCGATGCTCTCCGCCGCTTCCCTGAGCACCTCCACGCGGGGCAGGTAGACTACCCGGAAGTGATCCGGCTGCTTCCAGTTGAAGCCGCCGCCGTGGATCAGCAGGATTTTTTTATCCCGCAGAAGATCCAGGGCAAATTTTTCATCGTCGGTGATGTTGAACCGCTTCACATCGATCTTCGGGAAAAGGTAAAAGGCTGCCTTCGGCTTCACCGCGCTGATGCCGGGGATATCCGTCAGCGCCTTGAAAATGAACTCCCTCTGGTCGTAGATCCTTCCTCCGGGAACGATGTAGCTCTTCACGCTCTGATGGCCGCCTAGGGCCGTCTGCACGATGGACTGCGCCGGCACGTTGGAGCAGAGGCGCATGTTGGAAAGCATTTTGATCCCTTCCATATAATCCCTGGCGATCCGCTTGTTTCCGCTCAGGATCATCCAGCCGATCCGAAAGCCCGCGATCATATGGGACTTGGACAGGCCGCTGAAGGTGACGCAGAACAGATCCGGGGCGAGAGAAGCGATGGAAACATGCTCCAGCCCGTCCATGACCAGGCGGTCGTAGATCTCATCGGAAAAAATCATGAGCTGATGCTGTCTGGCGATCTCCACGATCTGCAGAAGGATCTCCTTTGGATACAGCGCGCCGGTGGGATTGTTGGGGTTGATGATGACGATGGCCTTGGTGCGGTCCGTGATCTTTTTTCTGATATCGTCCAGGTCCGGATACCATTCCGCCTGCTCGTCGCAGATATAGTGCACGGCCTTTCCTCCCGCCAGTGTGGCGCAGGCGGTCCAGAGGGGATAATCCGGCGAGGGAATCAGGATCTCATCCCCGTCGTCCAGAAGCGCGGACATGCACAGATTGATGAGCTCGCTCACGCCGTTTCCGGTATAGATATCCTCAATGGATACGTTGGGAATCCCCTTCAGCTGGGCATACTGCATGATGGCCTTTCTGGCGGAAAACAGGCCGTTCGCCGTGGAGTAGCCCTCGCACTCCGTCAGCTGCCGACGCATGTCATAAATCACCTCGTCCGGCGTGCGGAAGCCGAAGGGCGCGGGGTTTCCGATGTTCAGCTTCAGAACCTGCATTCCTTCCTCTTCCATTCTGGCGGCTTCGTCCACCACCGGGCCTCTCACATCATATAATACGTTGTCCAGCTTCGTTGATTTCTTAAATTCCCGCATACTCTCTTCCTTCCCTTCCGTCTTTCCTTCCGCCTTCCTTCCGGCAAGCCAGTCCTCATCCGTCTCCAGCGCCTGCGCCAGAAAACGAAGAATATCCGCGCGGGGAACCGTTTTCCCGCTCACATACTGGCTGATCTGGCTCTTTCCGAGTTTCACGCCCCTCTCTTTCGCCATCTGGATCAGATCCACCTGCTTTTTTCCCCGCGCCTCCATGGCGAGCCGCAGCCTGTCCGCAAATATTTCTCCTGCCATCCGCTTCCTCCTGTGGTTCAATTTTAAAAGTTCAATTTTGTTTCTGAATAATTTTGGAATTTTTGTTCAATTTGTTTGATTGATTATATCACTGGCTTTGCAAAAGTTCAACTTTGTTTTTGAACTTTTTGATTTCAAAGGGCTTCTGCCCGTTATCCTTCCGGCCCGTACCGGTCTCGCCGCCCGGCACGGAGGATGCGCATTCCTCCCGGAATCCGCCTCACCCCTGCAGCATCAGTCCGGTCATCACCACGCTCATGACCACTCCCGCCGCCGTCGCCAGCAGCGCTCCCATCAGCGTATATCGGGTCTTCGTGACCTTAGCCGCCATATAGTAAACGCTCATGGTATAAAAGCAGGTTTCCGTACAGCTCATCAGGATGGAGGTCATCAGTCCGATCCGGGAATCCGTCCCGTAATTTTTGAAAAGGTCCAGCACCAGCCCCGTGGCTGCGGAAGAGGAGAAGAGCTTGACGATGATCACGGGAACCACGGGGGCAGGAAGGCCCAGGGGCTCCGTCAGCTGTCCCAGCAGGCCGCCGAAAAATTCCAGGAAGCCGGAGGAGCGCAGGATTCCCACCGCCATCATCAGCCCGATCAGCGTGGGCATGATATTGACGACCGTATGAAAGCCATCCTTCGCTCCCTTAATAAAATCCTCATAAACATTGGTGTGGTGAATGATCCCATACCCCACCACGTAAAAGATCAGCGCCGGAATGATGATGCTGGAAAAATTGGCAAGGGCGTTTCCCATTCCGCTTTCCTTTCGGGCCGGAACGCGCGCGGAAGCGTGCGCGGCTTTTTCCCGTTTTTATTCTCATCTTATGTGCCGCTCCTGCCCGCCATTCCTCCCTTTCGCGCTCCGCCGCGCTTCCGTCCGGCGGGCCGCGCGCTTTCCTGCGGTCCTCTTTCCCGGCTGCCCGTACGCCTTTTCCGGTTTTCCTTCCCGGCAGCGCGCGCCTTTTCCCGGTTCTTCTTCCCGGCAGCCCGTACGCTTTTTCCCGGTTCTTCCCGCCTCCGCTGCCGCATAAGATGAAAGAAAGAGAAAGCCAAAAAAGAGGTTTCCCATGCTGAACTACATCTGGGCCGCCATGATCGCCATCGGCATCCTTTACGCGGCGCTCACGGGAAACATGGAGGCCGTTGCGAACGGCGCGCTGGATTCCGCCGGGGAAGCGGTTCAACTGTGCATTACCATGACCGGCGTTATGGGACTGTGGGTGGGCCTGATGGAAATCGCCTCCCGCTCCGGTCTGATCCAGTCCATGACCCGGGGCATCCAGTCCTTTATCACCTTTCTTTTTCCCCGTATCCCCAAAGACCACCCCGCCAGACAGCACATATCCACAAATATCATCGCGAATATCCTCGGTCTCGGCTGGGCCTGCACCCCCGCGGGGCTGAAGGCCATGGAAGAGCTGGAAAAGCTGGAAGAAGACAGAAGAAGCGGAAAAGCCGCCGGGACAGCGCGGCCAAAGGGCACTGCCGGCAATGAAATGTGCACCTTTCTCATCATCAACATTTCCTCCCTCCAGCTCATTCCGGTAAATGTGATCGCCTACCGCAGCCAGTACGGCAGCGCGGCCCCGGCGTCCATCGTGGGCGCGGGCATCCTGGCCACGGCGGTGAGCACGGCTGTGGCGGTGATTTTCTGTAAGATGATGGACCGGAAGTGATTACAGCCCCCGTACTTCCCCATGTTTTCCTGATTCCGGGGAAAGCGGGAAGATTCTGTTGAACTTGTCCGACATTTCCGTTATACTTTCAGAAGATGCCGTTTTGTACGGCAGGGCGGGAAAAAAACGCCGTCAACGAACCGGGACAGGAGACCTTCACAAAGGACGTTCCCTCCCTGGATGAACTGGAACAGGAGACGATTTAGAACGTTATGAATCTTTTATCCATCCCTCTGCTTTTTGCGGCCGCAGCGTTATTTCTGCTCGCGGTGGTGTTTCTGCTTGCGGCCCTGTATTTTCTGCTTCTCATCCCCCGGTTTCACAGTCCGGACTGCAGCGCGCTCATGGGGCATTTCTACGCGCACCGGGGACTTCATGACGGGAACTGCGGGATTCCGGAAAATTCCATGAAGGCCTTCCGCCTGGCAATCGAAAAGGGCTACGGCATCGAGCTGGACGTGCAGCTTTCCGCGGACGGCGTCCCTGTCGTCTTTCACGACGCCACGCTCACCCGCGTCTGCGGCGTCAACCGGCGGGTCTGTGACCTGACGCTTTCCGAGCTGAAGCAGCTTTCGCTTGGCGGAAAAGACTTTCCGGATACCGGGGAACGGATCCCCACCTTCGCGGAATTTCTGAAGCTGGCGGACGGCCGGGTTCCCCTGATCGTGGAGATCAAGATGGAAAAATGGGACGCCCGCGTCCCGGAGGCCGCCGACGCGCTGCTTAAAGGTTACAGAGGCCCCTATTGCGTGGAATCCTTCCATCCCGGCGTGCTGGTCTGGTACCGGAAGCACCGCCCCGACGTGTTCCGGGGACAGCTCTGTACCAATTTTGTAAAGGAACATATGTGCCGCAGCCTTTCTTATTTTCTTCTCGGGAAAATGCTCACAAACATCGCCGCGCGCCCTGACTTCATCGCCTATGACTGGCGCTACCGGAACGACCTGTCCCGCCGCATCTGCTGCGATCTGTACCATGCCCTTCCCGTGGCCTGGACCATCCGCTCTCAGGCGGAGCTGGACGAATGCCGGAAGGATTTCCGGCTGTTCATTTTTGAGGGCTTTGAGCCGGATGCAGACAGGAAATGAAAAGTGATATCAGAAAACGGAAACGGTGCTTACCTGTCAAATGGCCGTTCATGTAAGGCTATCGGCCGCTTGACGGGCTTATCGTGCAAAACGCCCGGCGGCCTTTCGGCCTGCCGGGCGGAACTTTTATCATGCGCGGAAAACTCTGAAGCGTTTCCACGCTTTTTTCTATCTTCAAGTCCTTTCGGACATAAGGAATGAGATGCCGTTACAGACCGGCCAGGTGCTGAGCTGTAATGAGCTGTCTCCTTATCCCTCGATCGGGATGATGGTCTTCTCCTCCTCAATCTTCTTCGGCTGAGGCTTGTCGATGATCACCTTCAGGATGCCGTCCTTGAACGCCGCATGGATCTCGTTCTCCGTGATATCCTCGCCCACATAGAAGGTTCTCTTCATGGTGCCGTAGTATCTTTCCTTTCTGACATATCTGGTTCTGTCGTCAGCCTTCTCCACAGGTTCCTTCCGGTCTGCGGTAATGGTCAGATAACCGTCCTTCAGCTCCGCCTTCACGTCCTCTCTGGTATAGCCGGGAACTTCGATCTCCAGAAGATACTGGCCGTCCTTCTCACGGATATCGGTCTTCATCAGCTGAGTCTGCGGAACGTAGCCTCTGTTAAAGAACGGGTCGTCAAACATATCTCCAAAAAAGTCGTCGAATAAATTATTTCTGATTAACATGATTTTTTCCTCCACTTTTTCTCTTTTATGGTCCGGATTTCTGTTCCGGCTCTTCTTTTTTGTTCTATAGCAGTTATAACACTTATTGTTAGCACTGTCAAGAGGCGAGTGCTAATTTCTTTTGTGAAAAAATTGTGAAGCCTGCATTTGCACCATTTTCATATTTGAAATCTGAATCATAAAACTTCTTTTCCTCTCAAATCCATTGTTACCAAACCAGCTGCTAACAATCCAATAAAAACTGCCGTGTCCGCAAATAACAGTACAACAACACTTTTTACCACTCCGAAAGTAAAAAGTATGGAGAAAATTTCTACTGACAACACAATAAAACACATATAATTTGTCAGATACTCTGTTATAATTCCTCCATAATAATCACCCATATCTTTCTCAGCTTTTCCGGATGTTCCAGCAAATCCTGCGCCAGAGGATAAACCTGTATTTCCCCGAAGGAAACCTTATCATTATGAAAGATCCGACGATAGTTCATCCGTTTTGTAAAGACGAGTATTTCCGCGATTCTGGAAACGTCTTTTGTGGCCGCCTGCCTGATATGCTCCATTTTTTTAAACTCCTTCCTCCGTTCATCATATCACGCTTCCCCGCCGCCGTACAGTCACTGCGCCGGAAGGATCTGCGCCGCGCATCCTCTCCGAATCCGAAGCCACAAAAGCAATGGCGTCCGGACGGTTCAGAACATGGGAAATCAGGTACTCTCCGGTTCGTTCATCCACCGCTTCCGTAAGGCCGTCGATGAAAAGAAGATACCGGTCCGCGCCGTTTTGTGAGGCGCAGCGGCTCATACAGGTATAGAGCGCCCTCGCGATGCCAATCCGCTTCTTCTGTCCGCCGGAGAGGGCCGCGCCCATTTTTCCGGCGCTCCTTTCGATTTCATTCCGGTCTTCCTTTTCAAAATCTTCCTTTAATCCGGCAAGCTCCATCACCAGATCCAGCCTTTCCTGAAAAAAGGGTTCCCCAAAACAGATATTGTCCCGGATGGAGGTCTGAAAAAGAACCGGTTCCGCGGGCACGTAAGCGGCGGGAACTTCCGGAAGCTGTCTGGTACAGACCTGAAACAGACGCCGCAGCATCCGGCTTCTGTCTGCCTCCTGCCCTCCGGAGATCAGAACCGTTTTTCCCGGACGGGCGGACAGGCGGATCGGTCCCCGCGGGCCGTCCACAGAGATCCGCAGGTTTCCGGAGGGACAGAATGCCGCATCCTCATTTATTTGCGGAAAAGTTCCGATCTTCTGTGTTCCCGTATGCTGTGTTTCTGCCTGTTGTGTTTCTGTATGCTGTGTCCCCGTATGCTGTGTCTCTGTCTGCAGTATCTCATCGTTCACAGCCTTCAGCCTCCGCTCCGCGACCTCCGCCTGTCTGTGCCGCCGGATCAGCCGTCCCGCGGAATCGGGCAGGGAAGAAAGAAAGGCATAGTAGTATTCAAACATGACCAGTTCGCCCACGCTGAGCCGCCCGCTCTGGTACAGAGGCAGCGCCGTCAGGAGTACGATCCCCAGAACAAAGGCGGAGGCGTTTTCGGAGATCACGCTTAAAATGCCGTCCAGCAGCCTGTCCCGGATCTCCCGGTCCGCCCTTCTTTCGCATTTTTCCCGGAACAGCTCCTCCATTTTCTCCCGGCCCGCCGCAAGGCGGAAATATTCCATATGACCGAATACGTTTTCCAGAAATTCCGTCACCTCCGACGTGGATTTTCTGGCCGTCTCTCTCCACATGAGAATCCGCCTGTCCAGCCGCCGGATCAGAAGCAGGATCAGAAGGGACGGAATCAGACTGATGGCGGCAAACAGCGGATTTACCCCGAGCATCACCGCAAGGATGGCCGCGCAGAGCGTCAGGCGGGGAAGCTAGCGGTAATATTCCATCCGGCAGGAAACCAGATCCTCGCATTCATTTCTGTACAGGCTGACGGTTTCCCCGTACTTCCGGCCTTCCCCGTCTCCCGGCCGCCGGTTCAGAACTCCGGAAAGCAGCTCCAGCTTCGCGTTTTTTCTCATGCGGCTTTCCGCCTTCGCCGCCAGTCCGGCGTTGATCTGCTTCACCAGATTGATGGCGAGCGGGATCGCGGTATTCAGCAGGACCAATACGGACAGGGATGAGATTCCGAGCGTGGTTTCCTTTCCCTCCAGGCGGTTGAAAATATCCTTTTTCGCAAGGCCGCTGAGCAGAAAGCTCGCGGTGTAGGTAACCGTTTCAATCAGAATGACCGCTCTGAAAAACCAGGCATCCCTGCCGGACAGCATTTTTCTCCTCATCCCTCTTCCTCCCGTCATCCACTGTCAGCCGTATGTCCGCCTTTATCCCGCTTCGTTTTCGGTGCGTGACCAGCAGGATGGTGGTTCCGGCAAATTCCCGTTCCATGAGTCCGTCTATGACGGACAGTGTTTTCTCCCCGATCAGGGCGTCAAATTCATCCGCCAGAAGAATCCCGGGCTTTCTCAGAACGGCCGCCGTCCACGCCAGAAGCTGGGCCGTATCCGCCGTAACCTCCGCGGGCTTAAGCCTTTCCTCCAGCCCCTGCGGCAGACTGTCCACCCAGGACGCCAGCCCGGTCTTTTTCAGCGCTTCCCGTATTTCCCGGTCTGAAAAACGTTCGTCAAATCCGGTCAGCTGATTTCTCACGGTATCCTCCAGAACCGGCGGCGACTGCTGAATATAGAAAAGAAACTGCCGGAAGCTGTTCTCCTCATATTCCGATATGGCCCTTCCCCCGATTCGGACCGTCCCTGCCTGCGGGCGGCAGAAGCCCGCGACCAGCTGAAGGATGGTGCTCTTACCGCTCCCGGTACGCCCCTCTATCTGCACCCGGCTTCCGCCGGGGATCCGGAAGCTTGCCTCGCGCAGGACCGGCGCGTCCGCCCGGTATCCGAAGGAGACCCCTTCAAACCGGATGCTGTTATCCTCCGACACGGAAAGCCCCGGTTCACGCGCCTTCTCCTCCCCGTCCGTTTTCTTTCCCTCATATACCTCCCGGATGCGCCGCAGCGCGGCGATCACCTTCGGCATATTGGAAAACTCCTGCTTCAGATACAGAAACGGCGTGTTCAGAAGCTCCGCATAGCTCAGAATGAGGTACAGACCGCCCAGCGTCATCCGCCCCGTCCCGATCAGATAAATTCCCAGAAAAAATACGAACGCCTCCGCCGCGTTAAGAAGGGAATAGAAGACGGTGGAAGGGAGATTTCCCAGAAAGGCCGCTTTCTCATACTGTCTCTCAAGCGTTCCGAATTTTTTCCCCACCTCTCTCAGAACAAAATCCTGCTTTCTCAGTCCGGCAATATCCTCATATGCCGCAAGGCTCTGAGAAAAATCCCCGAGGAGCTCATTTTCCGTATCCCGCTCCCTTTTCCAGAGCCGGGCGACCGGCTCCTGCGTTTTCAGAAACAGGATCAGGATTCCGGCGGACAGCACGGTAAAAAACAGTCCGAAAGCCGGAAAGCTCAGCCAGAAGGCGATCAGAACGCCCGCCACCGTCAAAAGGCTCCCCGCGATATCGATCATCATGGAGGAAAAGAAGCCGGACAGCAGGCCGATATCTCCCTCCAGCCGTTCCAGAAAGCTTCCCTGCGCGGACATTTTATGATACTGCAGGTCAAAGGAAAAAATTCTGCCAAACAGCTTCACCCGCAGATGGTCGCACATGCTCCAGGAAAGCCTCTCTCCGATCCGGATGTTGAGGGCGCTGACCGCTCCCTTTAAAAGCACGGCGGTGCAATAGCCGACCGCACAGAGGGCAAGGGCGGAAAGCATCCCGTTTTCCATCCCGCCTGTGGAAAGAATGCTTCCGATTTTTGCCGCAGCGCCTTTTCCGCCCGCGATTCCGTCGATATAGACGCTGAGGATCTGCGGAAGCAGCAGCGACAGCGCCGATTCTCCCGCAAGTATCAGGGCAAGAGCCAGGAATTTTGTCCGGTTTTTAAGAACCGGTTCTTTCATTATTTCCAGGATTTCATGATTCTTCATTGTTTCCTCCGTACCGGAACTTTTTCAATCCTTCCCGAAGGCATAAAAATCCCGCCGGGATCAGCCTTCAACAGTTTTTTTCTGTCTCCATTCTAATCCCCGCGGGCCGCGGAAGAAATCATGAGATTAATTATAATGAAAGTCGTGACAAAAGAGCAGATCGCGATTCCGAAGGATGTCCGTGACGTGCCTGGCGTGTCAGACGGCACACCCTGGATTCCCCTATATCGTCCAGACCGGCACAATATAGTTATCCCTGTCAATCACTCCAACCTTCGGCTTCATGCATACAACGGCGCCTTTTCCCCTCGGCACGGACGCTTTGTCAAGAAGAGAGAATACCCTTGTCAGCTCCGTTCCGGGATTTGAGGTTTTTTTGATCTCGATCGGATTCAGGATTCCGTCATGCTCCAGAATAACATCTATTTCCTTCGCATCCTTATCCCGATAATAATACATATAGGGCTGTCGCCCGGAATTCAAATACGTTTTCGCGATCTCCGATACCACATAATTTTCCAGAACCGCTCCGTTCATCGCTCCGTTTTCCAACACCTCCGGGCTGCTCCATCTGGTCAGGTGGCAGACAAGCCCCGTGTCGTAAAAATACAGCTTCGGCGTCTTGACAAGCCGTTTCAGCAGATTGTTGGAATAGGGATGCAGGTAAAAAATGATGCCAAGCGTTTCCAGAATCTGCAGCCAGTCCTTCGCCTGTTTCTGATTGATATCCGCATCCTGAGCAATTTCCGCTACGTTCAGCATCTGAGAACACCGGGCGGCAGCAGCCGTCATGAACCGCAGGAATTTCAGCGAATCAATCGCGTCTGACAGCTGTTTTACGTCACGCTCAATATAAGTTGATAAATAGCTTCCATAGAATATCTGGCTGTTCGTATTCCGTCCGCTGACAATTGCAGGCATGGATCCTCTGTAAATCCGTTCAAATATCCCCTGCACATCTGCGGGAATGCGAAGCTTCTCTCTTTCTTTCAGCGCTTCCGGATCAATCTCAAGCGGGGTCATTGACGCCCCTGCCAGTTCTGCCTGTGCCAGTGAGGTCATGGACAATACCGCAGCCCGGCCGGCCAGAGATTCCTGTACTCCCCTCATCATCTGAAATATCTGAGATCCGGTAAGCCAGAATGCTCCCGGCTCATGATGAGAATCCGCGTAAATCTTTATATAGGGAAACA
>DXDD01000078.1 GCA_019115665.1 Candidatus Eisenbergiella pullistercoris
AAACTGCACCTCCTTCGCTTCCAAATATCTGCAAAATATGCACAACACAGCTGCGTGTTGGAAAATATCATTCAGATTATATAGGAAGAAATCCTTTCAGTCAAGCGAAAAAACCCATTTTCACAAAGAAAAAAAACGCTGAAAAAAGCGGAAAAAAATCGTTGTTTTCACTAATACAACATATTGTTATTTATTTTTCATCGTTCCCACAACATCTAGCGGCCCCAAAAACATCCACAATCCGCCAACAGGACTGTCCACCGCCTTCAGGGTTATCCACAATTTGTGAATAACTTGTGGATAACCTCTGCTTTTCCACCTCCTTTTTTTCAGAAAAAAGGTCGGAAGCCCACTGTTCATGGGAATGTGTAAATGTTGATTTCCTTTTTCCACTTATCCACATTTACACATCAAAATTCCTGTTTTTGTTGATAACTCCCCTTTTTTTCACCTGATGTGGACAAAACTTATCCCCAGAATTAACATTTGATATTTGCTGTCTTTTAGAGTAAGATAAGGTAGACGTATTTTCCACATGAGAAAATACCCTACAGGAGGTTCCGGAATGCAGTCAATTGGGGATAAATGGGATGAGATCAAGGAAAATATCAAAAGGGAATACGATCTCACCGAGGTTTCGTTTGACACATGGGTTAAGCCGCTGCGCTTTTTTGACGTTCAGGAAGACGTGGTCACCATTCTGATCCCGTCGGATCAGTCCCATGCGCTCAATTACATTTCTTCCAAATATAAGGACTTTTTTCACGTGATCATCTCGGAAATGATGGATCACGAGTATGATATTGCCTTTATACTGGAAAAGGACGCGAAGAAAAAGGAAGCCGCAGGCAGGGAAGACCTGAAAACGCCCTTTAATCCCGTTTATAACATCAATTATGAGAACGCGAACCTGAATCCCAAGTATAAGTTCGATACCTTCGTGGTCGGCAGCAACAACAAGTTCGCCCATTCCGCTTCCCTCGCGGTGGCGGAATCTCCGGGAGAAGCCTACAATCCGCTCTATCTCTACGGCGGAGCCGGGCTGGGAAAAACGCATCTGATGCATTCCATCGGACATTTCGTGCTGGAGCGCAATCCGGATATGAAGGTGATCTACGTCACCTCGGAATCCTTTACCAATGAAGTGATCGATTCCATCCGGGGAGGAAACGCGGCCGCCATGACCAGCCTGCGGGACAAGTACCGGACAGTGGATGTGCTAATGATCGACGATATCCAGTTTATAATAGGAAAAGAGAGCACACAGGAGGAATTTTTCCACACCTTCAACGTGCTCCACAGCGCCGGAAAACAGATCGTCCTGTCCTCCGATAAGCCGCCCAAGGAAATGGAAACCCTGGACGAGCGCTTCCGATCCCGGTTCGAGTGGGGGCTGATTGCGGATATCCAGCCGCCGGACTACGAAACGAGAATGGCGATTCTGCGCAAGAACGCGGAGAATTATGATAAGAAAATCGACGATTCCATCTTCCAGTACATCGCCACCAACATAAAATCCAACATCCGTGAGCTGGAAGGAGCCTTCAACCGGATCATCGCCAAGTCCAAGATCGAGAATCAGCCGGAGATCACTCTGGAGCTGGCCGAGGACGCCCTGAAGGATATCATCAATCCGGACCGGCCCGACAAGATCACGCCGGAGCTGATCATCCGCATGGTTGCGGAGCATTACAATGTCAGTCCGGAGGACATCACCTCCAAAAAGAGAAATTCGGAATTTGTCCTTCCCAGACAGGTAGTCATGTATCTCTGCCGGGACCTGACGGATACCTCGCTGGCGAACATCGGCAAGCTGCTCGGCAAAAAGGACCATACCACCGTCATTCACGGAGCCAACAAGATCGCGGACGAGCTTTCTACCAATGAAGAGCTCAAGAACAACATCGAGATCATCAAAAAGAAAATATGTGTATAACTTTGTTTATGAACGGTTGAAGGCCTGGGGAAACGCTGTGAATACTCTGAAAACGGATCTGAATGTGGATAACCTCCCAAAAACCGGGCTGTGAACAACCTGAGAATCATCCTCAACCCGTCCGGCGGTTATGAACAGCTTATCCCGTCCGGCTTTTCCCTCAGAGAGCGGGCTGCGGCCGGTTATCCACATATTGACAGCCCCTATTACTAAGATTACGAAATACATTACTATATTTCTTACATGGCGCGCCCGCGCCCGGCGCCGGAAGGCTGCCGGCAGATGTGAATTTACAGAAGGGAGTTTATGCACACATGAAATTAGTCTGCTCCAAGTCAACGCTGCTGAACGGCCTGCAGGTGGTATCCAAGGCTGTTCCCAATAAAACCACCATGTCCATTCTGGAATGCATCCTGATCGATTCCACCGGAGGACAGATCCGTCTTACCGCCAACGATATGGAACTGGGAATCGAAACCGTCATCGACGGTGAAATCCTGGAAAAAGGAATCATCGCCCTTGACGCGAAAATATTCCTGGATATCGTAAGAAAGCTTCCGGACAACGACATCACCATCACAACGGATGCCAGCTTCAACACATCCATCACCTGCGAAAAGGCGAAATTCAACATTGGCGGAAAATCCGGAGAGGATTTTTCCTATCTGCCTGAGATCGAACGAAATGATTCCATCGTTCTGTCCCAGTTTACCCTCAAGGAGGTTGTCCGTCAGACCATTTTTTCCATCTCCGACAACGACAGCAACCGGCTGATGAGCGGCGAGCTGTTTGAAATCAGCGAAGACACCCTGCGGGTAGCTTCCCTGGACGGACACCGGATCTCCATCCGCAGGATCGGACTCAAGGAAAGCTATCCCGCAAAGAAGGTGGTGGTTCCCGGAAAAACGCTGAATGAAATCAGCAAAATCCTCGGCGGAGACGCGGATAAGGATGTGACCATCTTCTTTACGGACAAGCATATTGTCTTTGAATTTGACAACACAACTGTAGTATCCAGGCTGATCGAGGGAGAATATTTCAAGATCGATCAGATGCTTTCCAGCGACTATGAAACCAAAGTCACCATCCGGAAAAAAGAGCTTCTGGACTGTATCGATCGTGCCACCCTGCTCATCAAGGAAGGGGACAAAAAGCCCATCATCATCAGCATCACGGATGGGGCGATGGAGCTGAAGATCAATTCCGCCGTGGGAAGCATGGATGAGGAAATCGACATAGACAAAAAGGGAAAGGATCTCATGATCGGCTTCAATCCCCGCTTCCTGATCGACGCCCTGCGCGTGATCGACGATGAAACGATAACCATTTACCTGGTGAATCCCAAGGCGCCCTGCTTTATCCGGGATGAGGACAACAGCTATATTTACCTGATCCTTCCTGTAAACTTTACCACAGTGGCCTGATCCAGACAGAAAAGAGGAAATCCATGAGCGAAATACAGACCTTTCACATCAAAGACGAGCATATCAGGCTGGGACAGGCCCTGAAAGCGGCCGGACTGGCGGAATCCGGAGTGGACGCCAAATACGCGGTTCTGGACGGACTGGTAAAGGTGAACGGAAGTGTGGAGCTTCAGAGAGGGAAGAAGCTTTTTCCGGGAGATACCGTGGAATATCAGGGAAAGCTTCTGAAGATCGAGTGAGGGCTGCAAATGGTTATCAGATCACTGGAGCTGTCCGGTTTCAGAAACTTCCGGCTTCTTGATATGAATTTTGACGCAAAAACAAATATTCTGTACGGCGACAACGCCCAGGGAAAGACCAATATCCTGGAAGCCATCTACCTGTGCGCCACCACAAAATCCCACAGGGGGACGAAGGATAAGGATATCGTGGCCTTCGGAGAGGAAGAGGGGCACATCCGCATTTTTCTGGAAAAAAAAGGAGACGAGATCCGCATCGACATGCATCTGCGGAAGAACGGCTCCAAGGGAATCGCCATTGACGGACAGAAGCTGAAGCGGGCTTCCCAGCTGCTTGGCGTGATGAACGTGGTCTTTTTTTCTCCGGAGGATCTGTCCATCATCAAAAACGGACCGGCGGAGCGCAGAAGGTTTGTGGATATGGAGCTGTGCCAGCTGGATCCGGTCTACCTGCGGGATCTGAACAGCTATAACAAGATCGTCAATCAGAGAAACCGGCTGTTAAAGGATATCGGCTTTCAGCCGGAGCTTGCCGGAACGCTGGATGTCTGGGACATGCAGCTTGCCGGCTACGCAAAACGGATCATCAGAAGACGGGCTGCCTTTGCGGAGGAGCTGGGCGGCATCATCCGCCGGGTGCATGAAAGCCTGTCCGGCGGAAAGGAACAGCTTGAGGTCATTTATGAACCCCATGTGAGGGAGGATGAGGTGGAGGGACGGATGGAACGAAACCGGGAACGGGACATCCGCCTGAAGCAGACCACCACCGGGCCGCACAGGGACGACTTCGCTTTTCTGGCAAACGGCATCGATATCCGCCGCTTCGGTTCCCAGGGGCAGCAGCGCACGGCGGCTCTTTCCCTCAAGCTTTCCGAGATCGAGCTGGTCAAAAGAGTGACGAAGGACGCGCCGATCCTCCTTCTGGACGACGTGCTTTCCGAGCTGGACAGCAGTAGACAGAATTATCTGCTGAACAGCATCGGAGATATTCAGACGATCGTTACCTGTACGGGGCTGGATGAGTTCGTCAACAACCGGTTTGAGATCAACCGCATCTTTCATGTGTCGCAGGGACAGGTCAGCGATTACAGCGATCCCGGCTCTGCCAGGCCGTGAATTTTGGGTTGTGGATAACTTGGGTTTATGTTATACTGAGACTGATTTTTTATGAACATTTTTCGGTTTTGAAATCCCACAGAAGGAAAAAACAGGCAGAAACCGCTGCCGCCGCCAAAGGGAAACAGGGAATTTTTCTTTGGCTGTCTTTCTGTGACGGATTTTTTAGTCGTTTTCCGGAAAACGGGCCTTCCGGGCTGTCTTCCGGCTGACGGAAATGGAGGAGACCATGAATACGTTTGACGCTGAAAATACAGAGAGCCACGGCGAATATGGCGCGGACCAGATCCAGATCCTGGAGGGTCTTGAGGCTGTTCGGAAAAGGCCGGGCATGTACATCGGATCGACCTCCAGCAGAGGACTGCATCATCTGGTCTATGAGATCGTGGACAACGCGGTGGACGAGGCGCTGGCCGGCTACTGCGATACCATCGAGGTGGTCATCAATCCGGACAATTCCGTTACCGTGACGGACAACGGCCGCGGCATCCCGGTCGGGATCAACCATAAGGCGGGGATCCCCGCGGTTGAAGTGGTCTTTACCATCCTGCATGCGGGCGGAAAATTCGGCGGCGGGGGCTATAAGGTTTCCGGCGGCCTGCACGGCGTGGGAGCCTCCGTGGTAAACGCTCTTTCCGACTGGCTTGAGGTGGACATCTGCTCCGAGGGAAAGGTATACAGGCAGCGCTATGAACGGGGAAAGACCATGTACCCTCTGAAGGTGGTGGGCGAATGCCCGCCGGAAAAGACGGGAAGCAGGGTCACCTTCAAGCCGGACGCGACCATCTTCCAGGAAACCACGGTCTATGATTTTGATATTCTAAAGCAGCGTCTTAGGGAAATGGCCTTTCTGACGAAGGGCTTAAAGATCATCCTCCGGGATACCAGAGAAGAGGAACCCAGGGAAAAAACCTTCCACTACGAGGGCGGGATCCGGGAGTTTGTCAGCTACCTGAACCGGAGCAAGACGGCGCTTTATGACGATATCCTGTATTTTGAGGGAGAGAAGAACAACGTTTTCGTGGAGGTGGCCCTGCAGCACAACGATTCCTATACGGAAAGCGTGTACAGCTTCGTCAACAACATCAACACGCCGGAGGGCGGAACCCATCTGGTGGGCTTCCGCAACGCCGTCACCAAAACGTTTAACGATTATGCCAGAAACAACAAGCTTTTGAAGGACAGCGAGGCCAATCTTTCCGGAGAGGACATCCGGGAGGGAATGACCGCCATCATCAGCGTGAAGATCGAGGATCCTCAGTTCGAAGGGCAGACCAAGCAGAAGCTGGGAAATTCCGAGGCGAGGAGCGCGGTGGACAGCGTGGTGAGCGAGCAGCTCACCTACTATCTGGAGCAGAATCCGTCCGTCGCGAAGACCATCTGCGAGAAATCCATCCTGGCGCAGCGGGCGAGAGAAGCGGCCAGGAAGGCCAGGGAGCTGACCAGAAGAAAAACGGCTCTGGAGGGCATGTCCCTTCCGGGAAAGCTGGCGGACTGCTCGGATAAGGATCCGAAAAACTGTGAGATCTACATCGTGGAGGGAGATTCCGCAGGCGGCTCCGCCAAAAAGGCGAGAAGCCGCGCCACGCAGGCGATCCTTCCCCTGCGCGGAAAGATCCTGAACGTGGAGAAGGCAAGGCTTGACAAGGTATACGCCAATGCGGAGATCAAGGCCATGATCACGGCCTTCGGCACGGGGATCCACGAGGATTTTGATATCAGCAAGCTCCGTTATCACAAGATCATCCTGATGACGGATGCGGATGTGGACGGGGCGCATATCGCCACTCTGCTTCTGACCTTCATTTACCGGTTCATGCCGGAGCTGATCAAGCAGGGCTATGTGTACCTGGCGCAGCCGCCGCTTTACAAGCTGGAAAAGAATAAAAACGTGTGGTACGCCTACAGCGACGAGGAGCTGGATCAGATCCTGAAGGAAGTGGGGAGGGATCAGAACAATAAGATCCAGCGCTATAAGGGACTGGGAGAGATGGACGCCCAGCAGCTCTGGGAAACCACCATGGATCCGGAAAAGAGGATCCTGCTTCGCGTCAACATGGACGAGGAGACGGAATCCGAGGTGGATCTGACCTTTACCACCCTGATGGGCGACAAGGTGGAGCCGAGAAGGGAATTTATCGAGGAAAATGCCAGGTTTGTAAAAAATCTTGATATCTGAGGCGGCGGCGGTCCGAAGAAAAGGACTGTCCGGGCGCCTGAGAAGGAGCGGACATGGAAGATAATATTTTTGATAAAATTCATGACGTGGACTTAAAGGAGACCATGGAAACCTCCTACATCGACTACGCCATGAGCGTCATCGCAGCCAGGGCCCTTCCGGATGTGAGAGACGGACTGAAGCCCGTACAGAGGCGCGTGCTTTACTCCATGATCGAGCTGAACAACGGTCCGGACAAGCCGCACAGAAAATGCGCCCGTATCGTCGGCGATACCATGGGTAAATACCATCCCCACGGAGACAGCTCTATTTACGGAGCGTTGGTCAATATGGCGCAGGAATGGTCCACCCGTTATCCCCTGGTGGACGGCCACGGAAACTTCGGCTCCGAGGACGGGGACGGCGCCGCGGCCATGCGTTATACCGAGGCCAGGCTGTCGAAGATCTCCATGGAGATGCTCGCGGATATCAACAAGGATACCGTGGATTTCACTCCGAACTTCGATGAAACGGAAAAAGAGCCGGTGGTCCTGCCCGCGCGGTATCCCAATCTTCTGGTGAACGGCACCAGCGGCATCGCGGTGGGAATGGCCACCAATATCCCTCCGCACAATCTGCGCGAGGTGATAAGCGCCGTAGTGAAGATCATCGATAACCGGGTGAACGAGGACCGGGATACGGATATCGAGGAAGTTCTTTCTCTGGTGAAGGCGCCCGATTTTCCCACCGGCGGACTGATCCTGGGGACCAGAGGCTGCGAACAGGCCTACCGGACCGGAAGAGGAAAGATCCGGGTGAGGGCGGTGACCAATATCGAGACCCTGCCCAACGGAAAGAGCCAGATCATCGTGACGGAGCTTCCGTATATGGTGAACAAGGCCCGTCTGATCGAAAAGATAGCAGAGCTCCATAAGGAGAAAAAAATAGACGGCATCACGGATCTGCGGGACGAATCCAACCGGGAGGGAACCCGCGTGGTGATCGAGCTTCGGCGCGACGCAAATGCCAACGTGGTGCTGAACCGTCTGTACAAGCACACCCAGATGCAGGACACCTTCGGCGTCATCATGCTGGCGCTTGTCAATAACGAACCGAAAGTACTGAACCTTCTGGATATGCTCAAGCTCTACCTGAAGCATCAGGAAGACGTGGTCACCAGAAGGACGAAATACGATCTCAACAAGGCGGAGGAAAGGGATCATATTTTACAGGGACTGCTGATCGCCCTGGACAATATCGACGAGGTGATCCACATCATCCGCTCCAGCCGTACCACGCAGATCGCCAAGGAAAGCCTGATGAACCGCTTCGAGCTTTCCGACGCGCAGGCGCAGGCCATCGTGGACATGAGACTGCGCGCTCTCACCGGACTGGAAAGAGAGAAGCTGGAAAACGAACATAAGGAGCTGCTCGCAAAGATCGCGGAATTAAAGGCGATCCTCGCGGATGAAAAGCTGCTGCTCGGCGTGATCCGGGAGGAGATCTCCATCATCGCCATCAAATACGGCGACGACAGAAGAAGCAAGATCGGCTATGACGAAGTGGATATCAGCATGGAGGACATGGTTCCCAGGCAGAACACCGTGATCGCCATGACAAACCTCGGATATATCAAACGGATGACCGTGGACAATTTCAAGGCCCAGAACCGCGGCGGCAAGGGAATCAAGGGCATGCAGACCATTGAGGACGATTTCATCGCCGATCTGCTGATGACCACCACCCATCACTATGTGATGTTCTTTACCAATTACGGAAGGGTGTACCGCCTGAAGGCCTATGAGATTCCGGAGGCGGGAAGGACGGCAAGAGGAACCGCCATCATCAACCTGCTGCAGCTCTCACCGGGAGAGAAGATCTCGGCCATCATTCCGGTGAAGGACTATGAGGACAACAAGAATCTGTTCATGGTGACCCGAAACGGCATCGTGAAGAAGACGCCCGTTGTGGAATACAGCAATGTGAGAAAGAACGGCCTTGCGGCCATCGTTCTCAGAGATGACGACGAGCTGATTGAGGTGAAGATCACCGACGCGGATACGGAGATCTTCCTGGTGACGAAGCATGGTATGTGCATCCGCTTTAAGGAAACGGACGTGCGCGCGACCGGACGCTCCTCCATGGGCGTGATCGGCATGAACCTGGACGACGGGGACGAGATCATCGGCATGCAGCTGGACAGCCAGGGCGAACGCCTGCTGATCGTGTCGGAAAACGGCATGGGCAAGCGCACCGGCCTGAACGAATTTACCGTTCAGAAGCGCGGCGGAAAGGGAGTCAAGTGCTATAAGATCACCGAAAAGACCGGCTATGTGGTCGGCGTCAAGGCGGTCAACGACGAGCATGAGATCATGCTCATCACCACCGAAGGCGTGATCATCCAGCTGCGTGCGGAGGACATCTCCATTCTGGGACGCATCACCTCCGGCGTGAAGCTGATCAATCTGGATGAGGGCGTGAAGGTCGCCCAGATCGCCAAGGTCAGGGAAAAGGTATCCGACGGAAGCCGGGAATTCGAGCAGCCGGAGGACGCGATGGAAGAGATCGGGCCGGAAGAAACGGACGGCGATGAGTTGACCGAAGAGGAGCTGATCGAGGAAGGGCTTTCCGAGGCCGGACAGACGGATGAGGATTCCGGGGAGGAAGACGAATAAAATCCGGATTAAAAGATATCATGGGATTGAAAATATCCGGATTGGAAGAAAGAGGCAGATGATAAAAAGTCTGCCTCTTTTCTGTGGTAGAATGCGCTGTCAGCTACAGGGAAAATTCCTTAAAGAGCTGTTCCTGAAACTGCCTGTCCGTCACGGCTCTGGAAATTTCATCCGAACGGGAATTTTCAATCAGAAGCTGGATCAGGCGGTTTACCTTCTGTTCTCCCTGTTCAATGCCTTCTTTAATACCTTCTTTGATACCCTTTTTAATACCGTCATTCATCAGCAGTTCTCCAAGAATTGTCATGGATATTACCTCCTTTACCTTTTCCAGATCATTTTTGTCCAGAAATTTTCCTGCGAAAACATACAGCAGAGACTGCAGCTGCATCAGCGTTTCTCTTTCCAGATCTGCTTCAGCCGCTTTTAATATCTGGAAGCCCTTCAGAAAACGTTCCGGAAGGGAAAGCTTTCCGGACATCAGCGGAGTGAGAAGAACCGGGAGCAGATCAGATTTTGTAAGAGACTCTCCTTTGTTCTGTTTTTTCTGAATACGCCGGAATACAAGATCGGCGCTCTTTCTCTTCAGGCGGATGAGCTTTACCCGGTAGGTGTTGATGCCTTCCCGAAATGAGGTTTTTATGTTTTTGCTGTCTGAACTGCATAAAACATAAGTAGTCACCGGAACCTTATAGGTACGGCTGATGGCTGCTTCAT
>DXDD01000079.1 GCA_019115665.1 Candidatus Eisenbergiella pullistercoris
CGAAGGCCGCCAGAACGGAGCGCGCCGTCTCATACATGCTTCCCGAAGAAGGGCTTCCGAAATTATAGATGCCGGCCGGAAGCCGCCAGGCCGCTTCCATCTGCCGCACCACCTCGTTCACATCCGTCACGCCCCTGTGATCCGTCGTCAGAAAGGACTGGCTCCTCTTCTCCCGGAGCATCTTGCGAAGCGTAACGGCCAGGTTTCCTTTTCCCTTCTGCCTCTCTTCCTCCGTCAGCTCCCCGTACATCCAGGTCAGACGCAGGATCACGCTGTCCGGCTGTTCCGCAAAACAGGCTTTCTCCGCCAGTAGCTTATGCTTCCCGTAGACCGGGATCGGACGGCAGGCCTCCTCTTCCCGGTGCGGCGAAAGGAACGCCTCCCGGCCCTCCCCTTCCTCCTGCCCGCGGAAATACACCTGATCCGAGCTGCACATCACCATCCGCGCCCCGGCCTCCCGGCAGGCGCGCGCCAGGTTCCTCGTCCCTTCCACGTTCACACGCAGGGACAGCTCCGGCTCCCTCTCACAGGCTCCCACATCCGAAATGGCCCCGCAGTGAAGGAGCACCTCCGGCCAGAAGGCCCGCACCGCCTTTTCCGTCTCCTCTTCCTTTGTAAAATCCAGCTCCCCGTGCGAAGGAGCCCATACCTCATATTTTTTTCCATAATAAGCGAGCAGGCGGCTTCCCAGAAAACCACCCGCCCCTGTCAGCAGGATCCGCATGCTTTTCTCCTTTTATGCCAGCATTTCATCCTTCTTTGCCAGGATCTTTTCCACCGCCGCGCAGGCAGGACAGTCGCAGTAGGCCGCGCCCGCAGCCTTGATTTCCTTTCCGTGGGCCGCTACCTCCTTCGCCTTTTCGGCGCCGAAGATCTTCGCTCCCATTTCCGACTCCGCAAGGCTGATCAGATCGTCCACGGTAACGATATCCGCTTCCAGCTCGGCGATATATTTCTTCGTCTCCTCCGCCTCGTTTTCCGTTCCCACCGCGTCCAGCCAGGCCTGCGCCGCGTCCTTCGCCTCTTTGCTGCAGCTGAACGCCTCCATCAGCGCATGCGTCTCCTTAACCACATAATCCAGGACTTCTTTTTTCATAGCTCGTAACCCCTTTCTTTTCGTCTGCGTTTACGTCATTGTTACGCCGGGCAGGATGATGCCCTGCGCAATTATTGTAACAGGAAGCGGGCCGGAAATCCAGCAGGAAATCCCGGTCGCTTTTCTATTTCCCGCCGCCTCCCGGTACGCTTCGCTCCCGTGGTCGAACCAGTCTGTTTAACCGTTACCTAATCTGAGAAACTGCCTGCATAAAGAATGTGAATTTTTGTTCCGGATTTCTGCAGCGAAGTCACAAACCTGCTTTTTCGTGCATAATGTCATTCCTTAAATTTGCTTTTTCGTGCAAAATATGCAGTGCTCAACTTGCTTTTTCGTGATTCCAGAGTTATAATCAGACCATATCCTGGATATACTATATCCTGGATATACTATCCTTAAAGGAAGTGATGAAATGCTGAAAAGAAAAATCTACGAGGATCTTGTTTCCTGGAAAAACAGAAGCAAAGGCGCAACTGCCATGATGATCGATGGAGCGCGTCGTGTTGGCAAAAGCTATATTGCTGAGAAGTTCGCAAAGGCAGAATACAGAAGCTATATCCTGATCGATTTTGGGCAGGCTCCGACAGATGTTCTTGATCTGTTCGTCAACGACAGCGCCGATCTTGACCTTTTCTTTGCAAAGCTCGCAGCCTTTTACTCCACGCCTCTTCACAAACGTGAATCTCTGATCGTTTTTGATGAGGTCCAGCAGTACCCAAGAGCGCGTCAGCTTATTAAATACCTTGTGGCGGACGGCCGATTTGATTACCTGGAGACAGGGTCGCTGATCCGGCTGAAAAAGAACGTACAGGATATCATTATTCCTTCGGAAGAAGATCACATTGAGATGTTCCCGCTGGATTTTGAAGAGTTCCTTTGGGCCATGGGCGACGAGGCGACTTATCCGTTGATCCGGCATTGCTTTGAAGCGAAGAAACCTCTTGGCCCGGCTCTTCACAGAAAGATCATGAATGACTTCCGTCAGTACATCCTTGTGGGAGGCATGCCTCAGTCTGTTCTCGCTTACATGAACGGCAAAGACTTCGGGGCATCCGATGCTGCCAAACGCCGGATCCTGAATCTTTATCGTGAAGATGTCGCAAAATTTGCGGCGGGTTATGAAGACAAGGTTTTTGCCGTGTTCGATGGCATTCCGGGACAGCTTTCCAAAAAGGAAAAGAAATACAGACTCTCTTCTCTTGGAAAGCAGGCGCGCTTTCGCACCTTTGAGGATTCCTTTGTATGGCTGAATGAGGCAATGGTGGTAAATACCTGCTTCAATGCCACGGATCCTCATGTCGGACTTGCACTGAGCGCTGACAATGCCACACAGAAATGCTACATGGCAGATACGGGACTGCTCGTGACACACACATTTCAGGACAAGAAATACACAGAAAACGAGCTTTATCGTGCGATCCTTTTTGATAAGCTGAATATCAATGAGGGGATGCTGATGGAAAACATTGTCGCACAAATGCTCCGCCACAGCCGGCCTCGCCTGTATTTCTATTCCCGTTCCGACAGTCGGAACCGGGAAAACCATATGGAGATCGATTTTCTGATTACCGAAGGGAAAAAAATAGCGCCTGTAGAAGTCAAATCCGGAAACTACCGTTCCCATTCCTCTTTGGATAAATTCCGAAAACACTTCTCATCCGTCACTGGAAATTCTTATATTCTTTATACCAAAGACATCATGGTAAAAGACGGGATCATCCATCTGCCGCTGTACATGGCGGAACTGCTGTAATGCTTCGGATTCTGAAAAAAGGCGCCGTCAGTCGGACACACTGCGAAAAAGAGGAGGCTTTCCGCCTCCTCTCTGCTTCCATATTACAGGATCTTCGACAAAAACTCCCTCAGCCTGGGATTCTGGGGATTTTCAAAAAACTCCTTCGGCGTGTTTTCCTCCTTGATGCGTCCGTCGTCCATGAACATCACACGGCTTCCCACCTCTCTGGCGAAGCCCATCTCATGGGTGACGATCACCATGGTCATCCCGTCCTTTGCCAGCTCCGTCATAACGCCAAGGACCTCTCCCACCATCTCCGGGTCCAGCGCGCTGGTGGGCTCGTCAAAAAGCATCACGTCCGGATGCATGCAGAGAGACCGGACGATGGCGATCCTCTGCTTCTGCCCGCCGGAAAGCTGGGACGGATAAGCCTTCGCCTTCTCCGCGAGGCCCACCACCTGCAATAGCTGCATGGCCTCCTTTTCCGCCTCCTGCCTGCTCTTTTTCAGAAGCTTCATGGGCGCCAGCGTCAGGTTCTGCAGGATGGTCTTATGGGGAAACAGGTTGAAATGCTGGAATACCATGCCGATATGCTGACGATATTTGTTAATGTTCGTCGCGGGATCGGTGATATCGTTTCCCTCGAACAGGATCTGTCCCGAGGTGGGCTCCTCCAGCAGGTTCAGGGAACGCAGGAAGGTGGATTTTCCGGAGCCGGAGGGCCCCACGATCACCACCACCTCGCCCTGGGAAATGGTGGTGCTGATATTTTTCAGGACCGCCGTCTCTCCGAAGGATTTGCACAGGCTTCTGATCTCGAACAGCGGGCGGCCCGTTTCGCCCGCTCCCTTTGTGTTTACGAAAATCTGTCCGTCAGCGCTCACTGGTGCGAAGCCTCCTTTCCAGTCTGGATACGCCTGCCGCAAGCAGGGATACGATCGCGAGATAGATCAGCGCCACCGCGATCAGCGGCATGAACGCCGAATAGGTCTGGCTGCGGATGACGTTTCCTCCGTGGGTCAGATCCGTCAGCGCGATATAGCCGCTGATGGAGGTTTCCTTCAGAAGGACGATGATCTCATTTCCCAGCGCGGGAAGCACATTTTTAAAGGCCTGCGGAAGGATGATATGCCACATGGTGGCCGCGTAGCCCAGCCCCAGGCTCCGCCCCGCCTCAAACTGGCCGATGTCGATGGCCATGATCCCGGAACGGACGATCTCCGCCACATAAGCGCCGGAGTTGATTCCGAAGGCCAGGACCGCAACGATCCTCTTGTCCACGTTCACGCTTCCGAAGATCACGTAATACATGATCAGAAGCTGGATCATGGTGGGCGTTCCGCGGATCACCGTCAGATATACCTGGCAGATCAGATCCACCAGCTTAAACAGATAGTACCCGGCCATTTTAACCAGCCAGCGTCCCTTTTCCTTCATCGGATGCGGCTTCTTCACCCCGCCCCGCACTGCCGTGGAGCGGACGATCGCCGCAAGGAAGCCCAGCACCAGGCCCAGGATCACCGCGAAAAAGGTGATCAGAAGCGTGGTCTTCAGCCCGTCCGTCAGGTACTGCCACCTGTCGTCCTTGATAAAATTGAGATAAAACTGATCCTTGAAATTCTGCATTCCGCCCTCTCCTTTGCGCGTCTTGCCGGCCGTTTAAAAAGGCTCCAAAGCCATGCTCCGGAGCCCTTCAAAGTCCGATCCTTACTCTTTTACGATGATTACCTGTCTGGCGGTTGCGTAGGTATCCGTGAAGTCCACGCTCTGCAGACGGTCCTCCGTCACGGTCATTCCCGCCACGCCGATATCCGCCTTGCCGGACTGGATGGCGTTGATGATGGCGTCAAACTCCATATCCTCGATCACCAGCTCATAGCCCAGAATGTCGCATACGGCCTGCGCCATATCCGCGTCGATGCCGACGATCTTGTCGCCTTCATAATATTCATAGGGCTCAAAGTACGCGTTGGTAGCCATCACCAGCGTTCCGTTGGAACGGTCCACATCCGCGGGAGACTCGTAGGGGAACTGTCCCTTCGTCTCCTCGCCGATATAGTTCTTCATGATATTATCCAGAACGCCGGCTTCTCTCAGCTGCGCCAGCGCGCCGTTGATCGCTGTCACCAGCTCCTCATTTCCCTTTGCCACGCAGATGGCATAGGACTCCTCCGCGAACGGATCGTCCAGGATCTTCAGTCCCTGCGTATTTTCCACAAAAGCCTGCGCGGGCTGCTCGTCGATGATCACACAGTCCACCTTATTCTGAAGCAGCGCCTGAATGGCGTCGTTTCCCTTGTTAAAACGCTCGATCGTGGAGCCCTGCGCTTCATATTCGGAAGCGCTCGCGTCTCCCGTCGTTCCCAGCTGCACGCCGATGGTCTTTCCGGGCAGATCCTCAACTCCGGCCACTGTCGCCGTCTTTCCGCCGCCGCATGCCGTCAGGGAAAGGGCCATGCAGGCCGCGAGAGCCATTGCAAATAACTTTTTCATAATCTCCTCCTCGCGCCAAAGCGCTTCTGCATAATTATACAACATATGCTATTTATATTAGCACAGTTTTCCCAAAAGACAAGCGGTATTTTTCACAAAAAATTCATATTTTCGTTTCTTTTGGGAGATAATATTTCAAAAAAATGCATTTTCAGTGGGAGAATATGTGATGCGGGTTTCATTTTTCACCCGCTGCCGGACAAAAAAAGGACGGCCGCCCGTTTTCCCGCAGCCATCCTTCTGTCATTCTGTTGCTCTCTGTTTTTTTCTTTACCACTCCAGGACCAGCGACCCCCAGGTCAGCCCGCCGCCAAAGCCGGACAGCACGATCCTGTCGCCTTTTTCAAGCATGCCCTTTCTGCTGATCTCGTCCAGCAGGACCGGGACGCTGGCCGCGGACATGTTGCCGCAGTGATCCAGCCCGATGGGGAATTTTTCCTCCGGCACATGCAGCCGTTTTGCCACCGACTGGATGATCCGGACATTTGCCTGATGGAGCACGAAATATTTGATCTCCTCCGCCTTCAGGCCCGCGTCGTCCAGCGCCCTCTGGATGGAGGCCGGAACCGTCGTCACCGCAAAGCGGTAGACCTCCTGCCCGTCCATGTGCACATAATCCACGATCTGCTCCTCTTCAGTCAGCGGATTGTGGTTTTTGCGGTTCACGCACAGGAGCGCGCTTCCCTTCTTTCCGTCGCAGCCCTGGTCATATCCCAGGATCCCCGTTTCCGAAGGCTCAAGCACCGCCGCTCCCGCGCCGTCTCCGAACAGCACGCAGGTGCTCCTGTCGCTCCAGTCCATGATCCTGGAAAGGCTTTCCGCCCCCAGCACCAGAGCCTTCCGGAACCGTCCCGTCTGAAGGAAGGCGTCCGCCGTCTCAATGGCAAACAGAAAACCGGAGCAGGCTCCGTTGATGTCAAAGGCCATCGCGTGATCCGCGCCCAGCCTCGCCTGCAGCTCGCAGGCGGCGGAAGGGGTCACATGGTCCGCCGTAACGGTCCCCACCACGATCAGATCCAGATCCTCAGCCGCGACGCCGGCCTGCGAAAGCGCCTGCACCGCAGCCTCATACGCCATGTCCGTCGTCGTCATCTCCTTTGCCAGATGTCTTTCCCGGATCCCCGTCCGGGTCCGGATCCATTCGTCCGATGTATCCATAATCCCGGAAAGCCAGTCGTTGGTCACGCACACGTCCGCCAGACAGCTCCCCGTTCCCGTTATTCTGCTCGTCATTTCCTCTCCTCTTGCCGCCAAAGGCGGCATTTTATTCGTTAGAAATTCGCGCCCTCTGCGCGAATTTCCAGGATGAAAACCGAAGGTTTTCTTCCGCTTCTCCTTTTGCCGCCCGAAGGGCAGCATTATATTCCTTTTTCAGGCAAACTCCGCCATAATGTCCTTCACATGCTCCATTCTCTGTGCCCGCCACGCGTTGCTGCCGCAGAAGATCAGCCCGTTGTCCACATCGCCCTTCACGGCGTTCACGAGAGCCTCCGTAATGCAGTAGGGGGTATCCGCCGGACTGCAGGTCTTGATGCAGCCGTGGCAGGGGCCGTGAGGGATCCTGCCCTTCTGCGCCCGCTCCAGAAAAGCGTTGCGGATCGCCCGTCCGGGCATGCCCACCGGGCTTTTTACCAGAACGATGTCTTCCTTTTCCGCATTCAGATAGGCGTCCTTATAGGCCTGCGCGGCATCGCACTCCCAGGTGGTCACAAACCGGGTGGCCATCTGCACGCCGTCCATCCCCAGCTTCAGCCAGGGGTCGGCATCCTGTCTGTCATAAATTCCGCCGGCCATGACCACAGGAACCGGCTTTCCGGCCTCTTTCGCCTTCCCGCGGACGAATTCCAGGATACGGGCCGCCTCCGCCTCATAATGCAGGCCGCCGATGTCCTCCAGCTGCTTTCTGTCAAAGCCCAGATGGCCGCCGGCCAGAGGGCCTTCGATCACCACCAGATCCGGGATCCTGTCATATTTTTTCTTCCAGTAATGAAAGATCACCTCTGCGGATTTCCGACTGGAGCAGATCGGAGCCAGAAGCGTGCGGCCCTGCGCTCCGATTTCCTCCTCCGCTTCCCGCACCGCCTGGGGAAGGGTGACGGGAAGGCCCGCGCCGGAGATGATCAGATCCGTGCCCGCCAGAACGGCCTCCCGCACATATTCCTCATAGCCCCTTGTGGCCACCATGATATTCACGCCGATGATGCCGCCCGGAGCCAGCCTTCTTGCCCGTTCGATCTCCGCGGAGATCTGCCGCAGATTCGTTTCATGCGGACTCCTGTCATAGCCCGGCTCCCGATAGCCGATCTGGGCCGTGGAGATGATTCCGATCCCGCCTTCTGCCGCCACGGCTCCCGCAAGGCCGGAAAGGCTCACGCCAACCCCCATTCCTCCCTGGATCACAGGGATCGGGGCCGTCAGACGCCCGATCTGAAGTGGTTTCAATGCCGTCATTTTTACCTCCATGCCCGGGCGCTTAGGAACGCTGTTTTCCCGCGCCCGGGCGCACCGGATCAAAGGCCCGGACACGCCGGATCAAAGGTCCGGCGCCGCGGTCTTCCCGCATGCAGCGCCTGTCACTGCGGATCCGTTATCGCGAAGGTGAGCTCCGCCTTCGCGACCAGCTTTCCGTTTACGGTCGCCTTCGCGCTTCCCACGCCGATGGGGCCTTTTCGTTTGATGATCTCCGTCTCCAGCGTGAGCACGTCCCCGGGAACCACCTTTCCCTTAAAACGCGCCTGATCGATGCCGCCGAACAGAACCAGCTTTCCCTTATTTTCCGGAAGGCTTAAAATCGCCACCGCTCCCGTCTGGGCCAGCGCTTCCAGGATCAGCACCCCCGGCATCACCGGCTCCTGGGGAAAATGTCCCGCAAAAAAGGGCTCGTTCATGGTCACGCATTTTTTCCCAACAGCGCGCACGCCCGGCTCCAGCTCCTCAACGGTATCGATCAGAAGCATGGGCTGTCTGTGCGGGATGATTTCCATAATCTGTTTGATATTCAGGGCCATATCAATTCCTCCGTTCTGAAGCGCTGCACGCAGAAGCCGTCCGGCAGTCAGCGTCTTCTTCGCGCCTCTATTCCGTATATTTTTTTACCAGAAGGCTCGCGTTGTGGCCGCCGAAGCCGAGGGAATTGGACAGCGCGTAGGGCACCTCCTCCTGCACCGGCTCCTTACAGTAGTCCAGATCGCATTCCTCATCCGGTATTCTGTATCCTACTGTAGCATGAAGATAATTTTCCTGCAATTCCTTCACGCAGGTGATGAACTCCACCGCGCCCGCCGCGCCAAGCAGATGGCCGATCATGGATTTGGTGGAATTGATATGCACGTTTTTCGCGTGCTCCCCAAAGGCCAGCTTGATGGCCCTTGTCTCAAACAGATCGTTCAGCTTCGTCCCGGTTCCGTGCGCGTTAATATAGGTCACTTCCTCCGGTGCGACGCCAGCATCCTTCATGGCGTTCTCCATTGCCTTCGCCGCGCCGGCTCCGTCCTCCGCCGGAGAGGTGATGTGATAGGCGTCGGAAGAACAGCCATAGCCCACCAGCTCCGCGTAGATCTTCGCGCCGCGCGCCTTCGCGTGCTCCAGCTCCTCCAGGATCACCACGCCCGCGCCTTCTCCCATCACAAAGCCGCTTCTTTCCTTATCAAAAGGAATGGAACAGCGCTCCGGATCCGTGCTGCTGCTCAGAGCGGTCAGGGCGCAGAAGCCTGCCACGCCCACCGGCGTGATGCTGCTTTCCGAGCCGCCCGCCACCATCACATCCGCGTCCCCGTACTGGATGGTGCGCATGGCCTCGCCGATGCAGTTGGTGCCCGTGGTGCACGCGGTCACCACATTGATGCTCTTTCCCTTCAGGCCGAACTGGATGGATACGTTTCCGGACGCCATATTGCTGATCATTAACGGAACCATGAGCGGATTGATCCGGTTCGGCCCCTTCTCCAGCAGCTTGCAGTGCTCTCTCTCCATGGCCTGCAGGGAACCGATACCGGAACCTACCGCAACGCCCACGCGCCAGGGATCCTCTTTTTCCATATCCAGCCCGGAATCCGCAAGCGCCTCCTTCGCGGCCGCCACCGCGTACTGACAGAAGGCCTCCATCCGTTTCGCCGCCTTGAAATCCATAAAGGCCTTGGGGTCAAAGCCCTTTACCTCCGCGGCCAGGCTCGCCTTATAGCCCTCCGCGTCAAATTTGGTGATCGGCCCGAAGCCGATCCGCCCTTCCTTCACACCGTTCCAGAACTCTTCCACATTCAGGCCGAGGGGCGTAATCGCTCCCATGCCTGTCACAACCACTCTTCTGCTCATCTCTTCCTCCAAACCTGCCGCGGACTCCTCCGCGCCATTTCCAAAGCCGCTTTCCCTCTGCCGCGCCGTCCCGGCATGCCGCACCGTTCACCCCACCGCGCCGTCCCGGCGCGCCGCTCAGATCGCCATACCGCCGTCCACGGAGATCACCTGTCCCGTGATATAGGACGCCGCGTCCGAAGCCAGAAAAGCCACCAGCTCCGCCACGTCCTCCGGCCGTCCTTCCCTCTTCAGCGGGATCCGGGAAAGCACCTCTTTTCTCGCTTCCTCCGGCATGGCCGCGGTCATATCCGTGGAAATATATCCCGGGGCCACCGCGTTCACCGTCACGTTTCTTGCCGCAAGCTCCCTCGCCACGCTCTTGGTCAGGCCGATCACGCCCGCCTTGCTCGCCGCGTAGTTCGCCTGCCCCGCGTTTCCCAGAATGCCGGAAACGGAGGACAGATTGATGATCCTCCCGCCCCGCAGCTTCAGGAAATTCCGGTACAGATGCCGGATGGTGTTGAAGGTTCCCTTCAGATTGGTGTCGATCACCTGGTCAAAATCCGCTTCCTTCATTCCGGCCACCAGATTGTCTCTGGTAATTCCCGCGTTGTTGACCAGGATGTCCACACGGCCGAAATCCGCAAGCACCTGCTTCATCATTTCCGCGCAGGCCTCATAATCCGCCACCGGGCACTGATAGATCTCCGCCCTTCGTCCCAGCGCGCGGATCTGTTCCGCCGTCTCCTCCGCGCGTTCTCTGCTTCCGTTATAATTGACGGCAATATCCGCTCCCCTTCCGGCAAGCGTGAGCGCGATCTGCTTTCCGATCCCGCGTCCCGCTCCGGTCACCAGAGCCACCTTTCCTTCCAGCATTTTTGCCTCCATCATCGACCTCCGTTCCGCCGCCGGCGCGGCATTTCCTTCCCGTGTTATCCCTTTCGGCCAAAGTACCGGCGTATCCTTCGGCCCGGCGCAGTGCGTCCTCCGCCGCGAAGCGCCGCTTTTTTCTGCGCCTTACAGCTTCTCCAGATCCTCTACGTGCTCCACATTTTTCACGGTCACATTCTTATCGATCCTGCGCATAAAGCCGCTGAGCGACTTTCCGGGTCCGATCTCGATAAAGGTATCCGCGCCGTCCGCGATCATGCGCTCCACGCACTGCTGCCAGCGCACGGGAGAGGACACCTGCCGCACCAGAAGGCCCCTGACCGCGGCGGGATCTTCCACATAATCCGCCGTCACATTGGACAGATAGGGAAGTCCGATCGGCTGAATGGAGATCTCCTCCAGCGCCTGATCCAGACGTTCGCCCGCCCCCTTCAGAAGGGGAGAATGGAAAGGGCCGCTCACCTTCAGCGGCACACAGCGCTTCGCGCCCGCTTCCTTCAGCTTTTCCGCCGCCCGGTCCACCGCGTCCTTCTCTCCCGTAATGACCAGCTGTCCGGGACAGTTATAATTCGCCACGGATACCTCGCCCGGCGTTTCCTCACAGATCCTTTCCACAAGGCCGGTGTCAGGCCCAAGGACCGCCGTCATCGCTCCGCCCACAGGAACCGCCTCCTGCATGTAGATGCCTCTTTTGCGCACGCAGGAGAAAAGGTCCTCCTCCTTCATCACGCCTGCCGCGGCCAGCGCCGCGTATTCGCCCAGGCTCAGTCCCGCCGCCATATCCGGCTTCACGCCCTTTTCTTCCACCGCCTTCATCAGCGCCACCTCCACGGTGAGCATGGCGATCTGGGTGTACTCCGTGATGTTCAGCCGGTCATTCTCCTCGAAGCACAGCTCCTTCAGATTCAGTCCCGTGCTCTTTTCCGCCGTCTCAAATACCTGGCGGCATACCGGAAAGGCCTCATAAAAATCCTTTCCCATTCCCACATACTGGGATCCCTGTCCCGGAAAAATAAACGCTGTCTTTCCCATTCTTTCCTCCCTGCCGGAGCGCGCAGAAGCCCTGCCTTCCTCCGGCCGCAAACTCACATGCCGCCAATCGTTTCCTGATCCCGGCGCGCATTTATTTTGATATTCAAATTATATGTCTGAAAAAAATGCGCCGGGGCGATCGGACAGGGGAAGTTCCCTCCTCTGCCCGATTACGCCGGGCGCAGCCGCGTTATGCGGCAGTTTTATCAGGCAAAATCCGTCTTCAGAAGGGCGCAGCCGTCCCGGACCACCTCTTCAATGATCTCCTTACAGGTCTGCTCCTTCGTCACCAGTCCCGCGCACTGGCCGGCCATTACGGTTCCGTTCACCACGTCTCCGTCCATCACGGCCTTTCTCAGCGAACCAAGGGTGAGATATTCCAGCTGTTCAAAGGGCGCGCCCTCCTTCTCCAGCTTCAGATACTCCCTGGTCATCTTGTTGCGGATCTGACGCACCGGATGTCCCGTGCTCATTCCCGTCACTTCGGAATCGATATCGCGGGCTTTGATCACCTTCTGCTTATAATTCTCATGGACGATGGACTCCTTCGCCACCACGAACCGGGTGCCCATCTGAACGCCCTGAGCGCCCAGCATGAAGGAAGCGGCAAAGCCTCTGCCGTCCGCGATCCCTCCGGCCGCAACCACCGGGATGCTTACTGCGTCCGCCACCTGGGGAACCAGCGTCATGGTCGTCGCGGAGCCGATATGTCCGCCGCTTTCCATGCCTTCCGCCACCACGGCGTCCGCTCCCGCGCGCTCCATCATCTTCGCCATCGCGACGCTCGCCACGACGGGGATGACCTTCACGCCGGCCTTCTTCCACATATCCATGAATTTCGCAGGGCTTCCGGCGCCCGTGGTAACCACCTGAACGCCTTCCTCCACAACGATCCTGGCGACCTCCTCCGCGTTGGGATTGAGCAGCATCACGTTCACGCCGATGGGCTTATCCGTAAGCTCCCTCGCCTTGCGCACCTGCTCCCTCACGATCTCCGGCGGAGCGCTCGCCGCTCCGATGATCCCGAGGCCGCCCGCTTCAGATACGGCGGCCGCCAGATGATACTCCGCCACCCAGGCCATTCCGCCCTGGATCACAGGATATTTGATTCCGATCAGTTCCGTTAATGCAGTTTTCATTATCCCTCGATACCATGTTCCTTCAGATAATCCACAACGGAACCAACCGTGGTCAGGTTCTCCAGCTCTTCCGCCGGGATCTCAACGCCATACTCCTCTTCCACAGCCATAACCAGCTCGAACAGATCCAGAGAATCCGCATTCAGATCGTCCTTGAAGGAGGATTCCTCAGTGATCTCCACGCCTTCCAGGTTCAGCTGCTCCTTGATGATTTCAATAACTTTCTCCAACATTTTTCTTTCTCCTTTATTGTTTTTATAAGAAAGTTTGACATTCAAAGTATATTCTCTATGCTCTGATTTGTCAACCTCTTCTTTCCAGAAAATACTGATAGACCTCTCTGCGGCTGATCCCCCGGTCCTTTGCCACCCGTTTCATGGCTTCCTTCCGGTCGATCCCCTGCTCTTCATACAGGCTCATGTGCTCCTCCAGGCTCATCTGTGCACAGGCGTCCTGCCGCTCCTTCTCTTTCTCGCGCCGGCTTTTCCCTTCCAGGACAAGCACGTATTCTCCCCTCGGCTGATTCGTTTCATAATAATGAAGCGCATCCCGCAGGGTGGTCGGGAATACGGTCTCAAATTTCTTCGTCAGCTCCCGGCACAGGGTGATCCGCCTCTCGCCCAGCGCCTCATACAGGCAGTCAAGCGTCCGGATCAGGTGATGGGGCGCTTCATAGAGGATGATCGTACGGGTCTCCTCCTTCAGCTCCTCCAGCACGGCCCTAAGCTCCTTCTTATTGTCAAAGGGAAGAAAGCCCTCAAAGCAGAACCTTCGGGTGGAAAGCCCGGACAGGGTCAGCGCCGTAATGCAGGCCGCGGGTCCGGGGAGCGAGGTCACGGTGATCCCGGCCTCTTGGCACATCCTGACCAGCACCTCCCCGGGATCGGAGATGGCGGGCGTTCCCGCGTCTGTGATCAGAGCGATATCCTTTCCTTCCTGCAGAAGGCGGATGAGCTCCTCTCCTTTTTCCACCCGGTTATATTCGTGATAACTGGTCATTGGCGTATGTATTTCAAAATGATTCAGAAGCCGGATACTGTTTCTGGTATCCTCCGCCGCGATCAGATCCACATTCCGCAGGGTTTCCGCCGCCCTCGGCGTCATATCCTGCAGGTTCCCGATCGGCGTGGCGCACAGATAAAGCGTTCCCGCCATATTTCCTCCATGTCCCTTCACAGCTGTTTCCGCCGGGCCTGCCGCAGCTGTTCCCTCAGGGCCGCATCCGCCGGGCTTCCCGCAGCGCGGCCTTCCTGAAAACGCTCATGCGCCTTCTTCTTCCGCAAGCAGTCCGCCTTCCGTATACCGGTTGGCCGCGTTCCAGAGGATCCATTCCTCATAGCCCGCGTCGTAAACGCCCTGGATCTGCGCCCGGATCTCCTCCGGCCCATAGGAAATGTGTCCGTTCACCCAGGTCGCCGTAAAATCCTGCAGCCACGGCCTTACCTGCGCGCGGATCTCCTCCGCGGGCGTCAGCTCCCTGGGATCCGGAAAATCCTCTTCTGAAAAATCCGCTTCCGACAAAGCCTCGTTTTCGGAAACGCTGTTTTCCGAAACACTGCCTTCCGAAGCGTTATTTTCAGAAACTCCGGCTTCCTCCGGCGGCGTCCACCCGGAAAGCACCCTTCTCGAAGCGCTCATGCTCCGGTAGATCGTCTCATAAGGCTGCGCGTCCGGAACGGCAAGCCCCAGATTGCCCGGACCATAATGAGAAGGATAGACCATGGGGCTGATATAGTCAAGATATTTCGACATCTCGTAATAATTCTGTCCTACCAGCGAAGCGTCCAGCTCGCTGTCGATCACGATGCCGTACACGTCCGCCGACACAGGCACTCCTAGCCCGTGCAGGCGTTCGCAGGCATATTCCGTAAATTCCGTAATGACGGCTTCCTTATCCTGTTCTTCCGCCTCCGGCCCGAAATCCACATGCCGCATTCCTCCGTCCGTGGAAAAACGGATATAGTCGAACTGGATCTCATCAAAACCGATCCTCACCGCTTCTTCGGCGATCTCAAGCAGATATTCCCAGACCTCTTTCTGATAGGGGTTCACCCAGGCCAGGCCCGAGCTGTCCCGAAACAGGCTTCCGTCCGTATTGTGCAGCGCCAGATCCGTACGGTTTTCCGCAAGGAACGGATCCTTAAAGGCCACGATGCGGGCGATCAGATAGATCCCATGCTCTTTGCAGGTCCGGATCAGCTCCGGCATGTCGGAAACCAGCGCTTTCCCGGAACCCACCCCGGATACCAGGGGCGTATCCATCTCATATACCACCCGGCCATCGTCGTTCTTCACGTCGATCACCATGGCGTTTAATTCCGTCCTGTCCACCAGGGCGATCAGATCGTCCATGCCAGAGGTTCCCGCCATGGCTCCGGTCACATAGATCCCCTTCACCTTCACGCGCTCTTCTTCCGGAAGCAGACCGTCCTCCCCCATCCCTTCCGCCGTGCTGCCGGATGAGACGTTTCCATAATCCGCGGCATCCGTCTCCGATGCTCCGTTTCCGGAAACCTGACTTCCCGAAACCGCTCCTTCCGAAGCCCTGTTTTCAGAAACGGCATTTTCAGAAACCGCGTTTCCAGAGGCTTCGCCTTCCGGAAGCTCCGCCGTCTCCGCCGCGCCTCCCAGGGTCTGTCTGGCGTCCCCTGTACAGGCCGTCAGGTATACGCCCGCGATTCCGATTCCTGCGGCACAGATGGCTGCCGCCGCCAGATAAGCTGTTTTTTTCATCCTTCGTTCTTTCTAATTCAAGATAATACCTGATGCTTATATGATTTTCAATAGCGTTTCCCTAATATCCGTAAATATCTGTAATCTCCTCCGTATACACGCCGGGCGAACGGAATACGATCAGCGGCTTTTCCACACTGAGGCGGCTTTTTGCGCCCCTCCTCGCCTCCAGCAGGACCATGTTCGGCTCCCTGTCCGCGAAGGGATAGACCAGCCGCATCCGCTTAGGCTCCAGCCGGAGGTCGGACAGCGTCACCATGATCTCCGCCAGCCGGAAGGGCCGGTGCACCAGGAAAAACCCGCCGCCCGGAACGAGCAGCTTCGCCGCTGCCGCAGCCACATCCGCAAAGGAGCACTTCACCTCATGCCTGGCGATGGCCATGGGCGCTTCCGGATTGACCAGACCGTGCCCGCCCGTGATATAGGGCGGATTGCAGGTGACAACGTCAAAAGAAGCAGCCGGAAAAATCTCCGCCGCCTCTCTGATGTCTCCCCGCACGATGTCAATCTTCTCCGACAGCCCGTTTAACAGAACGCTCCTTCTTGCCATATCGGCGCTGTCCTGCTGAATCTCCAGCCCCGTCAGATGCCTGGCGCGCGTCTTTGCCTCCAGCAGGATGGGAATGATGCCGGTCCCCGTTCCCAGATCCAGCACCCGCTCCCCCTCCTTCACCCGGGTGAAGCCGGACAGAAGCACCGCGTCCATTCCAAAACGGAAGCGCCCCGGATCCTGTATGATCCGGTAGCCGTTTCTCTGCAGCTCGTCCACCCTCTCTCCCGGCTTCAGGGGTACGCCGGACGGCGCATCCGCCGCAGTCTTACTCCAGTCTGGATTTTTCATCCTGTTTCTCCAGCTTCTCCAGCTCCTTCATCTCTCTGGCGCTCACATCGCCCTTTTTGTTTTCCTCATGATTCCTTTTGTTCTTCCCGTGCCGTCTGCGGAAGCGCAGCTGATCCGCGCGGTATTCCCGGATCTCCTTCTCGTCTCCCACGTTCACGATGACCTTCACCAGCTGGCGCAGCACGTTCACCGCGCTCACCTCTCCCTTCAGCCCGTCGTCCGTGGTCACGAAATCGCCCGGATTGGGAAGCCTGCGGTTCAGATCCTCATAGGTCTCCTCCTCGTGCTTCAGACAGCACATCAGACGGCCGCAGACGCCGGATATCTTGGACGGGTTCAGGGAAAGATTCTGTTCCTTCGCCATCTTGATGGATACCGGAACGAACTCCGACAGATGGGAATGGCAGCAGAGCTGCCGGCCGCAGGTGCCGATGCCTCCCAGGATCTTGGTCTCGTCCCGCACGCCGATCTGCCGCAGCTCGATCCTGGTCTTGAACACGCCGGCAAGATCCTTGACCAGCTCGCGGAAATCGATCCTTCCGTCCGCCGTAAAATAAAACAGAACCTTGTTATTGTCAAAGGTATATTCCGCGTCGATCAGCTTCATGTCCAGCTTATGCTTTCTGATCTTTTCCTGGCAGATGCCGAACGCCTTTTTTTCCCTGACCTTGTTCGCCGCCTCCTGCTCGTCGTCCCTTTCCGTGGCGATCCGCAGAACGGGCTTTAATGGCTGAACCACCTTCGCGTCGTCCACCTCGCGGATGCCTCCCACAACGGTGCCGTATTCCACGCCCCTGGCGGTTTCCACGATCACATGGTCGTTCCTCTTTATCTCAAATCCGGCAGGGTCAAAATAATAGATCTTTCCTGCCGTACGAAATCTCACTCCGATAATTTTTTTCATCTATAACCTCCATCCTCCTGCGCCGAAACGCCGGAGAAGCGCAGGCTCATGCCCGCGCCGCTTTTCGCTCAGTTTTCCTGGATCGTCATGCACATCAGCTGCATGGTCAGGTCAAAATTCACATTTGCCGAAAGACGCTGCTTCGCCTTTTCCACCGCGCTCAGGATCTTCTCCAGGCCCTCGTAGCTCGTCCGGTCGGCTTCCTTTCTAATATACTTGATTTCCTCTTTAAAAATCAAGTGGTTTGCGTCATTCGTCGCCTTAAACAGCAGAACGTCCCGATACCAGATGGAGATCAGATCCAGGTAGTCCGTCACATCCAGCTTGAATTCGCCGATCTTCTTAATGGCGGCCGCGATCTCCGCCGTTTCCAGCTCATGGATGTATTTCAAAAGCGTCACCGCTTCTTCCTTCACCCGGTCGAAATCCTCGCTCGAGGCAAGCAGCTTCGCCCTTCCGATATTTCCCCTGGCAAAGGCCACGCATACGTTCGCCTTATAATCCGGCACCTTCAGCTCTTCCATCAGATACCGCCTGACGATATCGTCCCGCACGGGCTTCATCTCCAGCTTCACGCAGCGGCTCTGAATGGTGGGAAGCAGCTCTCCGATATTCGATGTCAGAAGCAGGATGACGCCGTAGGAGGGCGGCTCCTCCAGCGTCTTCAGCAGCGCGTTCTGCGCCTGTACGGTCATCTTCTCAGCCTCGTTTATGAGATAGATCTTATAGGGCCCGTAATACGGCTTGATCGCAATATCGTTGTTCACCTGGCCGCGGATATCCTCCACGCCGATGCTCCCCGGCTTTTCATGTGTCACACGGATGATGTCCGGATGGTTTCCCGACAGAGCCTGCAGGCAGGAACGGCATTTTTCGCAGGGCTGCGGCCCCCCGTTTTCGCACTGCAGCGCGCGGGCGAAGATCCCCGCGATAAATTCCTTTCCGCTGCTTTTCTCTCCCGAAAGGATGCAGGCATGGGGGATCTGCCCCGCCGCCAGCGCTTTCTGCATAAATTCCTTCACAGCGTCCTGTCCGTAAATATCGTTGAAGCCTGCCATATTCACCGCCCTTCTTCCGCGCCGATATATGCCCGGATCTGTCCGATACATTCCTCCAGATTTCCATTGTAAAACCGCCTGGAAATTCCTGCGGCGAGGATCCTTTCCTCTGAAAAATCCTCCGAATCCGCAAGGAATCTCCGGCACATTTCCTCGTACCTGGGCACGTCCTGCGCCCGTTCTCTGTCCAGCGCCCGCTGAAGCCGCTCTCCGTCGTCCAGCTCCACATAGACCGGAAGCACCCGCCCGCCGCCGAAATAATCCCGCACCGCAAGGAAGGATTCCAGCGTGCCGATCATCACATAGTTTTTCCCGTCCAGATCGATCTGCCCGTCGTCCGCCGTAAAATAGTACCAGGGCCCGTACCAGGTCATGTATTTTCTTTCCTCGATGACCCTTCCCTGCTCCCTCATCCGTCCCAGACCGGCCTCATCCGTAAAAAAATATTCCCGGCCGTTTCTCTCCCCGTCCCGCATGGGCCGGGTGGTATAGGGGACCGCCGTAAAAAGAGGCGCATCCCCCGCGCCGTCCTTCAACAGCCTGCGGTATATGGTATCCTTGCCGGAGCAGCTCTTTCCCACGATGTAAAAAATCTTTCCCATTGCTTCCTATTCCCCGTCGGCATAGCTGAGCGCGCAGCGTACCGCCCGCTTCCAGCCCTTGCGCTTTTCCTCTCTCTTCTCCTTCGGCATGGAGGGAGAGAAGGTCCGCTCCAGAGCCCCGTTCCGGCGCACGTCCTCCTTATCCTTCCAGAAGCCCGCCGCGATGCCGGCCAGATAGGCGGCTCCCAGGGCCGTGGTCTCAATGCAGGCCGGGCGCAGAACCTCCTTGTCCGTGATGTCCGCCTGGAACTGCATCAGAAAATCATTGGCGCTCGCGCCGCCGTCCACCCGCAGACTTTTCAGGCGGATGCCGGAATCCTTTTCCATGGCCTCCAGCACATCCTGGGTCTGATAGGCCAGAGACTCCAGCGCAGCCCGGATGAAGTGCTCCTTTGCCGTTCCTCTGGTCAGTCCGACGATCATGCCTCTGGCATGGGGATTCCAGTAGGGCGCTCCCAGCCCGGTAAAGGCGGGAACCACATAAACCCCGTCCGTATCCTCTACGGAAACGGCGTATTCCTCCGACTGCGGCGCACTTTTGATCATGCGAAGCTCGTCCCGCAGCCACTGGATGGCGGCTCCCGCCACGAATACGCTGCCCTCCAGCGCATACTGAAGCTCTCCGTCCGTGCCTGCCGCGATGGTAGTGAGCAGACCGTTTTCCGACCGCACCGGCGTCTCTCCCGTGTTCATCAGAAGAAAGCAGCCCGTTCCGTAGGTATTCTTCGCTTCTCCCGCCTCAAAGCAGCACTGGCCGAACAGCGCGGCCTGCTGATCGCCCGCCGCTCCCGCGATGGGGATCGTCCCGCCGATCACGGATTCCTCCGTATAGCCATATATACAGCTGGAAGGCTTTACCTCGGGAAGCATGCTCTTCGGAATTCCCAGCCGCTTCAGGATATCCTCATCCCACTGCTTCTTATGAATGTCAAACAGCATGGTGCGGGAAGCGTTAGTGTAATCCGTCACAAAAACCTTCCCCTTCGTCAGATTCCAGATCAGCCAGGTGTCCACCGTGCCGAACAGCAGCTCTCCCTCCTCCGCCATCCGCCTGGCCCCCTGCACATGGTCCAGGATCCATTTGATCTTCGTTCCGGAAAAATAGGCGTCCGGAATCAGGCCGGTCCGTTCCCGGATCAGCGTATCAAAGCCCTCCTCCTTCAGCCGGTCGATCTCGTCCGCCGTCCTGCGGCACTGCCAGCAGATGGCGTTATAGACCGGCCTTCCCGTTTTCCGGGAAAAACAGATCGTCGTTTCCCTCTGGTTGGTGATCCCGATCGCCGCGATATCCGACGGCTCCGCCCCGATCTTTCCCAGAGCCTCCACAGCCACGCTGAGCTGCGAGGACCAGATCTCCAGCGGATCATGCTCCACCCAGCCCGGCCTGGGATAGATCTGGGTGAATTCCTTCTGCGCCGAAGAGCATATGTGCCCCTCCCGGTCAAACAGGATGCAGCGCGAGCTTGTCGTTCCCTGATCCAGCGCCATCACATATTTTGCCATATTCCCCTCCTTGCCAATACCCCTTTTTTCAAAGAACGGCCCTGCCGGGCCGTTCCTTTCCTGTCTCTATTCTGTACGCGGCCGTCCCGGACGGCCGCCCTTCCGTCTTAAACCTCCACCACTCTGAGCTGGTTGGTCTTTCCGGAAATGCCGAGAGGCACGCCGGCCGTGATGATCACCTTGTCTCCGTGCTGGATATATCCCGCGTTCAGCGCTGCGGTAACCGCTTCGTTGAACAGATCCTCCGTGGTATTCTCCTCATGGATCAGAAGCGGCTGAACGCCCCACTGCAGGTTGAGCTGACGCCATACCAGACGCTTCACCGCGCAGCCGATGATCGGGCAGCTGGGTTTGAATCTGGAAATCATCGCCGCAGTGAATCCGGACATGGTAACCGTGATGATCGCCTTTACCTTCAGGTCCGCGGCCAGCGTGCAGGTCGCGTGGGAAATCGCCGTCGTCGTATCTCCGTCGTCCGGAACCGCGCGCTTCTTCAGGCGTCCCTCAAAATCAATATCCTGCTCTGCCCTTTCCGCGATTCTCGCCATGGTCTTTACCGCCTCGACAGGATACTCTCCGTTCGCGCTTTCTCCGGAAAGCATGATAGCCGTGGTTCCGTCGTAGATCGCGTTGGCGATATCCGTCGCCTCCGCTCTGGTCGGACGGGGATTGTGGATCATGGATTCCAGCATCTGCGTAGCGGTCACCACCTGCTTTCCGGCCGCAACGGCCTTCTTGATCATCTGCTTCTGCAGGATCGGCACCTCCTCCATCGGAACCTCCACGCCCAGATCTCCTCTGGCCACCATGATGCCGTCGGAAACCGCGATGATCTCATCCATATTTTTAATGCCCTGCAGGCTCTCGATCTTGGAAATGATCATCATGTGGGAATTGTGCTCCTCCAGGATCCTGCGGATCTCCAGCACATCCTCTTTCTTGCGCACAAAGCTTGCGGCGATGATGTCAAAACCCTTTTCAATGCCGAACAGAATATCGCTCATATCGGTATCGCCGATATAAGGCATGGACAGATCCGCTCCGGGCACGTTCACACCCTTATGGTTGGAAACCGGGCCGCCGTTTACCACACGGCAGACGATATCCGTATCCGTAACCTCCTCCACGATCATCTCGATCAGACCGTCGTCGATCAGGATCCTGGAGCCTGCGCTCACATCGTTCACCAGATTCTTATAGGAAATGGCTGCGATCTCATTGGTTCCCATGATCTCGTTCGTGGTCAGAGTGAACTTCTGCCCCGCCACAAGCTGCGTCTTTCCGCCCTCAAAATCCCTCAGCCGGATCTCCGGTCCCTTGGTATCAAGGAGAATGGCCACCGGCATGTTCAGCTCCCGGCTCACCTTGCGGATCGTATCAAATTTCGCGCCCTGCTCCGCATGATCTCCATGGGAAAAATTACAGCGTGCAACGTTCATTCCGGCAAGGATGATCTCTCTTACCATTTCCTCGCTCTGAGAAGCGGGTCCGATCGTGCAGATCATTTTGGTTTTTCTCATATTCAGTTCCTCCGTCCTGTTATGGTTTCAATAATGAGTTCCGAAGGGGAAAATCCGCCGCCGTCCGGCTTTTCCACCCCCTGTACGTTCAGCCCGAGCCGGACGTACCTTTTTATTAACTTAATGATCTCCTCCGTGATCAGCTCACCCGGGATGATCAGCGGGATCCCCGGCGGATAGAGGTTCACATAAGTTCCTGAAATACTTCCTGCCGCCCCGCAGAGCCGCGCGGCAGTCTTAGGCGCTTCCTCCGCCTCATGAAGCGGAAGGACAGACCGTGTTCTGGGCCAGTGCCTCAGCGCATCCGGCTCCCGCGCACCCTGCGGCGGACCGCTCCGTCCCGGCTCCCGCGCACCCTGCGGCGGACCGCTTCGGCCCGAATCCGGCCGACCGGCCGGTCCGCCGGCCAAAAACGTTCCGGAAGAAAGCCTCCTGTCGATCTCCTCCAGCGCCTCCGCCAGGCGCAGGAATCCCTCCTGCGTGTCCCACGGCGTCAGAATGGCCGTCACATAGGTATCACAGACCATCTCCATCTGAAGATAATAACGTTTCAAAAGCTCTTTGTAAAGTAAATTTCCGGTAATTTTTCCGTCCGCGGCCGATATCAGAAGTTTTCCCCGGTCAAAGGCTTTCATACGCCCCTGCTCCGGAAGCCTTTCGCCAAGATTTCTGAGGACCGAAAGCCCGGAAAGTCTTTCATACAGACCGTCCAGTCTTTTCTCAAAATCCGCGAAGATCCTGCTCCCCTGTTCCGCAAGAAGCCTCACGCAGAAATCCATGCTTCCCATCATCAGATAGGAAGGGCTGCTGGTCTGATAGATCCGTTCAAACCGCCGGACCGCTTCGGAAGATACCAGCCTTCCGCTGCGGTGCAGGAGCGCCGTCTGGGTAAGGGCCGGGAGCGTCTTGTGAAGGCTCTGAACCACCAGATCAGCGCCGAGCCTCACCGGGCTTTCCGGCTGCCCCGGAGCAAAACCGAAATGAGCGCCGTGCGCGCTGTCCACGATCAGTGCGGCCCCCGCCCGGTGAGCGATTCCGGCGATGGCCTTAACGTCCGAGACCACTCCGTCATAGGTGGGCGACGTGATCAAAACCGCCCGGATATCCGACCAGCGCGACAGCGCCTCTTCCACCTGTTCCGGCGCGACAGCGTCAGCCACGCCGCCCTCCAGGACCTCCGGATACACAAAAACAGGCTGCAGCTCCCGCAGAAAAACCGCATGATAGGCCGACTTATGACAGTTTCTCGCCATCAGGATCCTTCCGCCCTTCTTTACCGCCGCGGATACGGCAGTCAGGATTCCCGCCGTGGATCCGTTTACCAGAAAAAAGGTCTCCTCCGCGCCGAACACCTCCGCCGCCCGCCTTTCGGCCGCAAGCAGAACGCCCTCCGGCTGATGCAGATCGTCAAAGCCCTCGATCTCCGTAATATCCAGCTGCGCTGCAAGTCTCATCGCAGGTCCGGCTTCCGCCGGCATGTTCCTTTTATGGCCGGGCATATGAAACGGATAACAGGCAGAATCCCTGTAACGCTCCAGCTGCCCGAGCAGACCGCTGTTTTCGCCGCTCATGCACCTGATCCGCCTTTCCTTATTGTAGCATATTACGAATGGCTGCGCCATAAAAACAGAGCAGCAGGTTTGTTCAGCGCCGGCGCCCCCTTCCCTGCTGCTCCCTTCCGATCTTCTATTCAAACTGGGCCAGATACATCTGCCGGTACAGTCCCTCCTGATGAAGAAGCTGCTCATGGGTTCCCTGCTGAACCACGTCCCCGTCGTTCACCACAAGGATATGATCCGCGTTCCGGATCGTGGAAAGACGGTGCGCGATGATAAAGCAGGTCTTATCCTCCATCAGCTTTCTCATCGCAGCCTGGATCTTCATTTCCGTCCGCGTATCCACGTCAGAAGTCGCTTCATCCAGAAGCAGCATACGTGCCGGAAGCAGCATGGCCCTTGCGATCGTAAGAAGCTGCTTCTGTCCTTTGGAAATATTGGTCCCCTCATCCGACAGCACCGTTCTGTAGCCGTCCGGAAGCCTTCGGATAAAACCGTCGATCCCCGCCTCCTTCGCCGCCGTGCGCACCTGCTCCTCCTGCCTTTCGGTATCTCCCTCCAGACTTCCGTAGGCAAGATTTTCATAGATCGTTCCCGTAAACAGCCAGGTGTCCTGCAGTACCATCGCATAGGCCCGGCGCAGACTGTCCCTTTTCAGTCCCCTGATCTTCTCTCCATCCACGGCAATGAACCCTTCGTCCGCGTCATAAAAACGCATGAGCAGATTGATCAGCGTCGTTTTCCCCGCTCCTGTCGGACCTACGATCGCTATCATTTTACCGGGTTTTACATGGAAACTCAAGTCATGAATCACAGTTTTAGCGGGATTGTAGCCAAATCTTACGTGCTCCAGCTCTACCTCTCCCTCCGCCTGAACCAGCTCCTTCGCCCCGCAGACATCCGCTTCCTCCTCCGGCTCGTCCAGAAGCCTGAAAACCCGTTCCGCGGCCTCCATGGAAGACTGCAGATCGCTGATGATATTGGCCGCTTCATTGATCGGTCCTGAAAATTTCCTGGAATACAGCACGAACGAAGAAATGTTTCCCATGCTCATGCTTCCGAACAGATACAGGACCGCTCCAAACACACTGATCAGGGAGAGGGACAGGTTATTGATGAAATTCACCATCGGCCCCACAATGCTCCCATAATATTCCGCCCGGTAATATGCCTGCATGGCCTCCTCATTCTTTTCCTCGAAACGGCTGATGGTATTTTCTTCCTGACAATAAGCCTTCAGCGTCCTCTGCCCGGAAACCATCTCCTCCGCGAAGCCGTTCAGCTCTCCCAGAGAGGCCGACCTGGCCCGGAAAAGCGGCCTGGTCTTCCCCGTCAGATACCGGGTGATGCACATGGAAAGCGGCATGGTGAAGGCAAAGACCAGAACCAGCCGGGGCGAGATCATCAGCATCATGAAAAAGGCTCCGCTCACCGTGATCACAGTGGTCAGAAGCTGAACCACATCCTCGGACAGAGACATGTTTACCGTATCGATATCATAGGAGATCCGGCTTATGATATCCCCTCCCTGATGCACATCAAAATATCTGACCGGAAGCGCGAGAAGCTTCTCAAACACGTCCTTGCGCATCTGATAAACCACCTTTCGGCTGATGGTGATCATCAGCACCTGAAGAAGATAGGAAAATACGGATGATACCACATAAAATCCCGCCATCCAGGCGGCATAGTAAAATACCTTATCAAAAATCACCCTTCCCGGTCCCGGCTCGATGGCGTCCACCGCATACCCGGACAGCAGCGGCCCGATCAGAGCGAACAGATTGCTGCCCACCGTAAGCGCCATTGCCCCGGCAAGATGCCACTTATAACGCATCAGATATCCGCCCAGCCTCAGAAGCGTCCCTTTTTTTCCCTCAGCTTTCATCCTCCGCCTCCATCCTTCTCCCTCAGCACGCCATGTCTCCGGTCTGCGACCGGCTGATCTCCCTGTACACCTCACAGGTCTTCATCAGCTCCTCGTGCGTTCCGTAGCCGATCATTTCCCCGTCCTCCAGAACCAGAATATGGTCCGCATGCATCACGGAGCTGATCCGCTGCGCGATCAGGATCGTCGTCGTGCCCCGGAAATGCTCTCTCAGCTGTCTGCGGAGCAGGGCGTCCGTCCGGTAATCCAGCGCGCTCGACGAATCGTCCAGGATCAGAATCTCCGGTCCCGCCGCCAGCGCCCTGGCGATCAGCACCCTCTGCTTCTGTCCTCCGCTCAGGTTCGCTCCGCGGATATCCAGCATGGCTCCCTCATTTTTTACCTTTTCCTCTGTAAATTCCTCCGCCTGCGCATAATGGAGCGCACGCCCTATGGCCTCCCCGTCAAGCGCCCTCCCCATCCGCACATTCTCATAAATGGTATCCTCGAAAATGGTATCATTCTGAAAAACGACTCCGAACCTGCTCCTGAGCTCCTCCTTATCAAAGCTCCTCACATCCCTTCCTCCGATCAGCACACGCCCCTCATCCGCATCCATCAGACGCATCAGAAGCGCTACGAGCGTCGTCTTTCCGGAGCCTGTTGAACCGATGATTCCCAGCATCTCCCCCTTCTTTACCGTAAAGGAAATATCCTTCAGATTCGGTTCGTTTTTATTATAGGAAAAGACGACATGCTCAAATACGATCTCATCGGCTTCCTCATTTTCCTCAGGCAGCGCTTCCGTCTCTCCAAGCAGCGCCAGATCCTCTCCGCAGCCCAGAACCTGATCGATTCTCGCTGCCGACGCCACCGCCTTGCTGATGATGACAAACATTCTGGAGATCGACATCATGGCGTTCAGAATAATGGTAAAATAGGTCATAAACGCCAGGATCTTTCCCACCTCGGACGTTCCCGCATTCACACGGAAAGCGCCGACAAGGATCACCCCCACAAGCCCCAGATTCAGGAGCATATTCATCGCCGGATTCAGAACCGCCATCGTCCTTTCCGCGTTCCTTTCACAGGTCACCACCATCCGGTTGATCCGGTCGAATTTATCCTTCTCATAATCCATTTTGGACAGCGCCTTGATCACCCGGATCCCCGCAATATCCTCCCGCACCAGACACACAAAGCTGTCCACACAGCTCTGCAGCCTCCGGTACATGGGCATTCCCTTCCTGGAAACCGTAACCATCACAGCGGCCAGGACCGGCATCACCAGAAGAAGGACTCCGGATAGCACAGGATCCAGCGACATGGTAAAAAGCACGCCTCCGACCAGCAGGATCGGCGCTCTTACCCCAAGCCGCTGAATCCGTCCGATCATCTGATTCACATGATAGGTATCCGTCGTAAGTCTGGAGATCAGAGACGGCTTTGTAAAAGCGTCCGTCTGCCGCGCCGACAGATACATGGTCTTTGCAAACAGATCATGCCGAATGGTCTGCGTAGCGTCGCTCGCCACCCGGGACGCCATCCGGTTGGCGATAATATTAAAGGAAACCGCGAGGATCGAACAGACAAACATGATCCCGCCCCACAAAAAGATCAGTCTCAGACTCCCCACCGGTATTACATTATCGATCACATAAGCCAGGATCCAGGGAATGAACAGATCCATGACAGCCCCCAGAAACTTTATCAGAAACCCTACCGCCATCCGCCCGTAATATGGCCGAAGGTAATAACCAATAATTCTTTTCATTGCGATCCTTTCGTCAGCAACAGTTTCATCGTCAATAGTTTCATCTGCAATAAATAACTGTATTCAGATTATATAACATTTCTTTCTTTTTGGCAAAAAAAATCACATCAGCCTTCCTTTTTTCGGCCTGATGTGATAATTCCTACTGAAGCATGGGGGATTCGAACCCCCGACAACCTGATTAAAAGTCAGGTGCTCTACCGACTGAGCTAATGCTCCAAAATTATGATTTCCGAATATACCTTTCGATACACATAAAAAAATGCCCAGAACCGGAATCGAA
>DXDD01000080.1 GCA_019115665.1 Candidatus Eisenbergiella pullistercoris
CGGTTACAAAGCTATTTCTTCATTTTTCAACCGTATATGAGCGAAAAAAGTTCTGTGGAAGACTCTGCAGAATGTTTTTTCGAAAAAATTCATTGAATATTTCGCCTGGTCCCCTGCCCCGTGAAAAGCAACTGCCCTCTCCTTCCAGCACAAACGCAGTTCGTGCGCTGCCGTCAGGCAGCACATAACGCTTGTGATGCTTGAAGTATACTGCTATAATCAGAGTGGGAAAATGAAAAAAATACGCATATAAGTGAGGAATACATGCAAGATGGAAGATATTATCACCTTCCTCCCCGGCCAGATGCCGGGAGAGGAGCGGTTCGCCGTTGAAATGACGGGGATCACGTATCCGGATCCCCGCTACCACATCGAAAGGGAGCATTCCCCGCTGCACTGTCTGGAATATGTGATCAGCGGAGAGGGGCACATCGTGATGGATGGAAGGGAATACCGCCCGAAGGCCGGGGACGCCTATCTTCTTGCCGTCGGGAAGGCTCACAGCTACTGGTCGGATGCGGACAGGCCGTGGAAAAAAATCTGGATGAACATCTCCGGCAATCTGGCGGACGCTCTTGTTTCCGGCTATGGACTTGAGGATACGGTGCTGTTTGAGGACTGTCCGGTCTATCCGCAGTTCTGGGAGTTTTTGCGGGTATGCAGGAACTATGAAAAAAGCAGTCAGGAGTTGGCGGACAGAACCGTTCTTCTGTTTCATGAGATCCTGCTGAAGCTTTCCGGGAACCGGCTTTCCGCCATGCAGGCTCATGGAGAACGGGAAAAAAGCGCGGTCTCAGAGACGGCTCTGCAGATCAGGGAGTACATTGACGCGCACATTTATGAGAGAATAGCGGTGCCGGATCTGGCGCGGCTCGCCAGTCTTTCCGCCTCTCAGCTCACCCGCGTGTTTCGGGATGCATATGGACAGAGTCCCTATGACTATGTGCTGGCAAGGAAGATCGACACGGCCTGCCGCCTTCTGCTGAATACGGGGATGAGCGTGAAGGAGGTGGCGTACCGGCTGAATTTTGTGGATGAACATTATTTTTCCAATATTTTCAAAAAAAGGATGGGGATGCCGCCGGGGAGGTATCGGACGGAAGGACGGAGCAGATGGGGATGAGATAATTTAACGATTATCATTAAAAAAATAATAAATTTCATAAAAATATATTTGAAAAACATAAAAATTATGGTATGATAAGGAGGAAGAAGAGAAACGGCCGCAGCCTGCCGGACTGTAAAGAGGAAGGAAAACGCGAAAGGGGGATCTGAATATGAAGGTTTTGTTTGCGGAAAAGGACAGCAATACGGTTTCCCATTATAACTGGGCGTACTTTTTTTCCTGTATTTTGTTGATCGGGTTGTGCCTGAGCCTGATATGGACGGGAGCCGTTGTCATTTATTTTGGAATGCATCCGGAGGAAATTCAGGTGGCGGATACGGGTTCCGCCTTTCAGGTAACAGCTCCGTGGGGCGGAGTAATGAGGATGGATTATCTGGAATTTCCGGGGCGGTTTTATCAGGAATTGCCGGATGGCTTCGCTTTTGTGCTCGGTTTCGGGCTGACCGCAACCCTGACCAGAACGGTTCCCTATCTGCTGATTATCTGCTTTCTGATGCGGATTCTCAGAAGCATTGCGAAGGCGCATACGCCTTTTCTTCCGGAGGCGGTGGACAGCATTCGGTATATGGGATACTGCTTTCTGGTGATGGGACTTCTGGGAAAGCTGGTTTATCAGGCGGTAGTCAGTCTGACCGTTTTTGGAGAAATGTTTTTTGACAATCCTGTTCAGTGGAAGGAAGTGTTTTTCGCGGTGCTGCTTCTGCTGCTGGCCGATATTTATAAAAGAGGCTGTGCGCTGCAGCAGGAAAGTGATGAGACGCTGTGAGGAAGGGGACGGAAGCCGTCTTCAGAGCGGATTCGTTCCGGCATGGGGCCCAAAAGCTCCGATATGGAGGAAAAGATGCCGATTATTCTGAGACTGGACCGCGTGATGGCGGACCGGAAAATATCATTGAACGAGCTTGCGGAGAGGGTTGGAATTTCCAACGTGAATCTCTCCAATATTAAAACGGGAAAAATCAGGGCGATCCGCTTTTCCACGCTGGAAGCGATCTGCGAGGTGCTGGACTGCCAGCCGGGGGACCTTCTGGAGTACGAGCGGCCGGAGGGAAAGGAAGAATAATGTTTTGCATCGTGGAAAAAAAGATTGCGGACAGAAGCGCCGTATGTTAAGCTGAACTCAGATACAGTTCTGACGCATAAAGGAAAGGGGGATTTCCATGAGTGGATATTTGTTGTGGCTGATCATTGTGGTCGCTGTTGTGATTCTGGTTCCGCTTGCTGCTGCCGTGATTCGGAGTATCGATTATAAGCGGCAGATTTCCGGAAAGAGACAGATGCGCACGCTGAAGGAAGGCGAGCAGGCGAAGGCGGAAGGCGGCGCGCCGGATATGGATATGGAAATCCTGGCGGCGGAAGCGAAGATGAAGAGCGCGCAGAATGTCATGGGGCCGGGAGGACTTGGAGGCTGACAGACAGAGGCGCTGAAGGAAGCAGAGATGTTTTTCGCATTTTGAGGCGGTTTCAGTTTTGGGTGCAAACGGATAAAGACATATTTATCATTAGTTACTTTGGGCAGAGCCGATCATGGGAGGTTCTGCCTTTTATTGATAATTCACATTCCAGAACGGAGGTGTGATAATGGATAAGAAAAATAGCAGTTTGACGCCGGATAATCCTTCTACCAGATTAATCGGTATGGACGCATTATGCCGCAATTCCATCGAGCTGATTCTGTATACCCGAAAAATTGCAGCGAGACAAATAAATTTGATACAATTGATGACCTATTACGCTCTTGGCCGCTGGATCGTGGAAGAACAGCAGGCTGGCGAACATCGTGCCGGTTATGGGAAAAAGGTCATTGAGACGCTTTCAAATCGTCTCAATGCAGAATTTGGCAAAGGCTTTTCGGCAGATACTCTTGAAAATGCACGAAAATTTTACCTGTGTTATCAGAACAGGATTTCCGAAGCAGTGTTTCGGAAATTCACGGAAGAAAAATCCGAAGCAGAGTTTCGGATTTCTGATGAACCTGCACCTTTCACGTTATCATGGTCGCATTACCTTCAACTTATGCGGATAAAGAACCCGGATGAGCGCAGATTTTACGAAATTGAAGCTACAAAATCAGCATGGAGTCTGCGTACTCTGCAACGGCAGTATAATTCCAGCCTGTATGAGCGGTTAGCGCTCAGCCGGAACAAAGATGAGGTCATGCGTCTTGCGCAGGAGGGCAATGTGGTTGAAAAGCCGGCGGATATCGTCAAACAGCCTACAGTCCTGGAATTTTTGGGACTTGAGGAGAGGGAAAAATATTCGGAAACCGAACTTGAGTCAGCAATTATAGATAAGTTACAAAAATTTTTGCTGGAACTGGGCAAAGGTTATCTGTTTGAAGCGCGTCAGAAGCGATTCACTTATGATGAAGAAAACTTTTATGTTGATCTTGTCTTTTATAATCGGTTGTTGCGGTGTTATGTGCTGATTGATTTAAAGATCGATAAGCTGACTCATCAGGACCTGGGACAGATGCAGATGTATGTCAATTATTATGACAGATATCAAAAGCTTCCAGAAGAAAATCCGACCATTGGGATTTTACTCTGTAAAGAGAAAAATGATGCCGTTGTTCAGATGACACTGCCGGAAAACAGCAACATTTTTGCGTCAGAATACAGTGTTTATCTGCCCGACAAGAAGTTGCTGCAAAAAAAACTGCAGGAATGGATCGAGGAAGAGACAGGAAACGAAGGCAAATAAAGATGCATTCCCTTGTCCGTCTGCCTTTTACGCGATAAGCCCGGCAGGCGGCCGCATAGATGGGCAAGCTTGCCTGCACAAATATGCGGACATCCTCCGGGCAACGGGCAGCCATGCTGTGAGCTGTCGAGGAAGACGGCCGATAGCTTTTCATGAACGGCCATTTGCCGTTATGCCATCCGGCAGCCAACAGGCGTATAGCCCGCCTCGGTCACAGCGTCCATGAGTACCTGGTCGGGAACATCCCCGGACAGGGTTACGGTCGCCTCCTTGTTTTCCAGGCTCACATCCACGGCGGATACGCCGTCAACGGCCGCGAGAGCCTTCTGTACATGCGCCTGGCAGTGCGCGCACATCATGCCGTCTACTGAGATCACTTTTGTCATTTCCTTTTCTCCTTTCAGGTCGGGCTGCACGGAGCAGCCGTTTTGTGTATTGATATGGGAAGCCGGGATGTCCGGCTGTTCCGGCGTATAGGGTAATTCCTGCGTGGCGTCGTGTGTGGTATCCTGAGCGGCACCGTGCGCGGCGGGGGCAGCGTCCGCCTTGAAAAAACGCAGCCGCAGGGCGTTGGTCACCACGCAGACGGAGCTTAAACTCATGGCGGCGGAGCCGATCATGGGGCTTAAACGGAGGCCGAAGGCCGGGAAAAGCGCACCGGCGGCCACCGGAATGCCCAGGATGTTATAGAAGAAGGCCCAGAACAGGTTCATTCGGATGTTGCGGATGACGCTGCGGCTTAACCGGATGGCCGTGACCACGTCGTACAGGGAGTCTTTCATCAATACCACGTCGGCGGAGTCGATGGCGATGTCCGTGCCTGCCCCGATGGCGATGCCGATATCGGCGCGGGTCAGGGCGGGCGCGTCGTTGATGCCGTCGCCCACCATGGCGACCTTATGCCCTTTTTCCTGAAGGGCGCGGATCTTTTCCTCCTTCTGCGTGGGAAGCACGTCGGAGATGGCTTCCTCAATACCCAGCTGATTCTGGATGGCGGAGGCTGTCAGACGGTTGTCGCCGGTGAGCATGACCACATGGACGCCCATTTCCCGGAAGGCTTTGATGGCGGCCGCGCTGGAGGGGCGGACGGTATCCGCCACCGCGATGATGCCGGCGATCCGGGAGCCTGCGGAACCGGACGCGTCATCCGCGTTTTCCGTACAGGAGAAAAGAAGGGGCGTTTTGCCCTGGCCGGCGAGGCGGTCCATTTCCGCCTGGATCCTGGCATATTCCGGCATTTGGGAAATTGCAAGAATCTCTTCCATATACGCAGGATTTCCTGCATGCCAGATACGGCCGTTCACCTCGGCGCGGATGCCGCGGCCGGAGACGGCGGTAAAATCCTTCGCGGCCGGAATCCGCAGACCTTCCGCTCTGGCCTTTTCCACAACGGCCTGTGCCAGCGGATGCTCGCTTCCGGCTTCCGCCGCGGCGGCCAGGGCGAGAAACTGTTTTTCGGCAAAGCGGTCGTCCAGCACGATCACATCCGTCACGGAGGGATGGCCGGAGGTGATGGTTCCCGTTTTATCCAGCACGATGGTGTCGATGGAGTGCAGGTTTTCCAGGCTTTCGGCGGATTTGATGAGGATGCCGTATTCCGCCGCCTTTCCCGTTCCCACCATGATGGCCACGGGCGTGGCAAGGCCCAGCGCGCAGGGGCAGGAGATGACGAGGACGGAAATGGCGCAGGAAAGGGCGAATTCAAAGCCCGCTCCGGCGATGAGCCAGACGATGGCGGTCAGGATGGCGATGGCGATGACCGTGGGAACGAACACGCCGCTGACCTTATCCGCAAGTCTTGCGATGGGCGCTTTGGTGTTGCCCGCCTCGTCCACCAGCCGGATGATCTGCGCCAGGGTGGTGTCGTCGCCCACGCGGGAGGCGCGGAAGCGGAAGGAGCCGTTTTTATTGATGGTGGCGGAGATGACCGTATCCCCTTCGCCCTTTTCCACGGGAATGCTTTCCCCGGTGATGGCGGACTGATCCAGAAAACCGTTTCCTTCCGTGATCACGCCGTCCACAGGAATGCTCATGCCGGGGCGGATGACCACGATATCCCCGGCCGTCACCTGCTCGGCGGGGATGGTGACCTCCTCGCCCTTCTTTACGACCACGGCGGTCTTGGGAGCCAGATCCACCAGCTTGCCAAGCGCGTCGGAGGTTTTGGATTTGGAACGGGCCTCCAGATATTTTCCCACCGTTACTAACGTCAGGATCATGGCGGCGGATTCAAAATAGAGCTGATGGGCGTAGTGATGCATCAGCTCCCTATCATTGTGGCCGAAGCCCCAGCTCATCCGATATATGGCGAAAATCCCGTAGAGGAAGGCGGCGGAAGAGCCGACGGCCACCAGGGAGTCCATGTTCGGGGCGCGGTTGATGAGCGCTTTGAAACCGACCTGGAAAAAGCGCCGGTTGATGAAAAGCACCGGGATGGTCAGAAACAGCTGGGTGAGCGCCGAGATCAGCGCGTTTTCCTCTCCCGCGAAAATGCCGGGAACGGGAAGCCCCATCATATGGCCCATGGCGATGTACATGAGGGGAACCAGAATGAGGATGGAAGAAATCAGTCTGGTTTTCATCGCCTTCTGGTTCTGCAGGGTGCGGTCCTGCCGGTCCTGCCATTCTTTGCCGAAGCCGCTTTTTCCCTTCGCATCCTTCTGCGCATGGTCCTGCTCCACAGGAGAAGCGCCGTAGCCGATCCTGCTGACGGCCTGGCAGATATCGCCTTCGGTGACTGCATTTTCATCGTAGGTGACGGTCATGTTGTTGGAAAGGAGGCTCACATTGACCTCCGACACGCCGGACAGCTTACTGACGCAGCGCGTGACGTTTGCCTGACATGCCGCGCAGGTCATGCCGGTGACGTTATATTTTTCTGTTTTCATAGCGATCCTGCTTTCTGCCGCCGGAGGGCGGCTGATTATTTCAATTTGCGCATCAGCTCAAAGGCTTCCTCCACGATCTGCGTATTTCCGCTCTGCACCTCTTCCACCACGCAGGTTTCCATATGCTCCTTCAGGATGATATAGCCGAAGGACTGGAGAGCGCTCTCCACGGCGGCGACCTGGGTGAGGATGTCCCCGCAGTAGCGGTTGTCGTCCAGCATCCGGCCGATGCCGGCAAGCTGTCCGCTGATCCGGTTCAGCCGGTTCTTCAGATTCCTAAGCTCCGCTTCGCTGCGGGGCGTTTTCTTATGATGACAGGCCTGACAGGAGGTTTTCCCGCAGGAAAGGCCGCTGTCGGACAGCGATCCGGGAACGGGCGGCGTGCAGCCGCAGGAGGAAGCGTTTGTATTCTGAGCCATGGTCATACCTCTTTTTTGAAAAAAGTTGTCGCGAATGGTTTTGATATACCCTTATGGGGTATTTTGTGATGCTATCATATACCATGGAGGGGTATTTGTCAATGCTTTGAAAGATTTATCGTTTATTTAATTGAAAATAAATATAATATATGTATAATATAATTATGAAAGAGATAAACTTTGAATGGGATGAAAATAAGAACAAAATTAACATACAGAAGCATGGTATATCTTTTGAAGAAGCAAGGACAGTATTTTATGACACCGAGGCAATTGTGATTGATGATCCTGACCACTCAGAAAAAGAGGAACGCTTTATTATTCTCGGGATCAGTTGAAAAGCGAACCTGCTTGTCGTTTGTCACTGCTACCGGGCTTCAGAGACGATCATCCGGATTATATCGGCACGGAAGGCTACGCGGACAGAAACAAGACAATATTATGAATTTTAGCTGCCGGTATTCGACTGAAAGAATGCAC
>DXDD01000081.1 GCA_019115665.1 Candidatus Eisenbergiella pullistercoris
GTTCAGACAGGTCTGCGCATTTACTGCGCAGACCGTACGAAAACGTACAGGCAGGAAGCATCCGGCCCATCGCGAAGCGATTGGAATGGCCGGATGCCGTTACTGTTCTGCCGAAGGCTGAACAGTAACGAAGCAGGCAATCTTTCCGCCGTATACCGCTACGGAATCAGACGAGGGATATGTGGAGCCGGTGAACGCCGCGGAGGACGAAACCGGGCAGCTGCGGGGAACCGACCGGCGCACCAACGTATGGGCCTGGAGGCATCCGCACAGGGCGGAAGGAACCGTCACCTATACCCGGCTGCAGGGAAGCGTGGTCCTGGATCATGTGGATTTCGGATATGATGAGAAAAAGCTGGTTCTCCACGACATCAGCCTGTGGGCGAAGCCCGGCCAGAAGATCGCCTTCGCAGGCGCGACCGGAGCGGGGAAAACCACCATTACCAACCTGATCAACCGGTTTTACGACATCGCGGACGGCTTTATCCGCCGCCTGCCGGACGGATACGACACGATGCTGACCGGCGACGGAGCGAATCTGAGCCAGGGCCAGAGACAGCTTCTTGCCATTGCCCGTGCGGCCGTGGCGGATCCGCCGGTGCTCATTCTGGAGGAGGCCACCTCCTCCATGGAAAAGAAGGGCAAATATTATCAGCTCTATACGGGAAACTTCGCCGAAGAGACGGCCTGATTTCAAAAAAGTGTGCGTTGCGCACCGCTCGCGCCGGGCGCGGCTGCCGTCAGGCAACATCTAACGGGCAGTCTTTGATTGCCCGCCCGCCGGGCGCACCGCTTCAGAGAAAGGGGGCAGCCGCATCAGCGGATGCGGCTGCCCCCTTCTGTTTTTTCTATAACAAGTCTGGTTTTTCAAAGACAAATTTCTCAGACCTGCTTTTTTCGACTTCTTCCGGTTTCTTTCGGACTTCTCCGCCCGTTCTTCAGTCCTTCTTAACCAGCAGGCTCTTTCCGGTCATCTCCTTCGGCTGCTCCTTACCCATGATCTGGATCAGGGTGGGAACGATGTCCGCCAGGCAGCCGCCCTCTCTCAGGGTGTAGGAGGGATCGTAGTTCACCAGAATGAAGGGAACCTGATTCGTCGTATGCGCGGTGAACGGAGCGCCCGTCTCGTAGTCGATGAGCTGTTCCGCGTTGCCGTGGTCCGCGCAGATGAACATCACGCCGTCCACGCTCTTAATGGCGTCTACCGCTCTTCCCACGCACTCGTCAACCGCCTCAACGGCCTTGATGGCAGCCGCTTCCACGCCGGTGTGGCCCACCATATCCGGGTTGGCGAAGTTGATGATGATCACATCGTATTTGTCGGATTTGATGGCTTCCACCAGCCTGTCGCAGACCTCATAGGCGCTCATCTCGGGCTTCAGGTCATAGGTGGCGACCTTCGGGGAATTTACCAGGATCCTGTCCTCTCCCTCGTTGGGCGTCTCCACGCCGCCGTTGAAGAAGAAGGTCACATGCGCGTACTTCTCGGTCTCCGCGATCCTCGCCTGAGTCATGTGGTTGGCCGCCAGCCACTCTCCGAAGGTATTGGTCACCTCCACCTTGTGGAAGGCCACCTCCTTGTTGGGAATGGTGGGATCGTATTCCGTAAAGCAGATGTACTTCACATCCAGTCTCTTCGGGCGGTCAAAGCCCTTGAAATCATCGTCGCAGAACGCATGGGTGATCTCCCTCGCGCGGTCGGGACGGAAGTTATAGAAAATGATGGAGTCGCCGTCCTTGATGGTGGCGACCGGAGCGCCGTCCTTCAGGACCACGGTAGGCTTTACGAACTCGTCCGTCTCATTTCTGTCATAGGAAGCCTGGATGCCTTCCGCCGCGCTGGGAGCGGTCAGTCCCTCGCCCTTCGTCAGAGCGTCGTAAGCCAGCTTCACACGGTCATAGTTATTGTCTCTGTCCATGGCGTAATAACGGCCCATCACGGAAGCCACCTCGCCTACGCCAAGCTCCTTCATCTTCTCTTCCAGCTGTTCCACATAGCCCTTTCCGCTTGCCGGAGGGGTATCGCGGCCGTCCAGGAAGCAGTGCACATATACCTTCTTTAAGCCCTCTCTCTTCGCCAGCTCCAGAAGACCGTAGATATGGGTGATATGGCTGTGCACGCCGCCGTCGGAAACCAGCCCGTACAGATGCAGGGAGGAATCGTTCTTCCTGCAGTTTTCCACGGCGTCAAGCAGCGCTGGATTTCTGAAGAAATCGCCGTCCTGGATCTCCTTGGTGATCCTGGTCAGCTCCTGATATACGATGCGGCCCGCGCCCATGTTCAGGTGGCCCACCTCGGAATTGCCCATCTGTCCGTCCGGAAGGCCGACCGCCATGCCGCTGGCATTGCCCCTTACAAAAGGGCACTCCTTCATCAGCCTGTCCATGACCGGCGTCTTCGCCTCACGGACCGCGTTTCCTTCCACTTTGTCATTCAGGCCGTAGCCGTCAAGGATCATTAAAACAATCGTTTTCCTGCTCATCTTTCCCTTTTTCCTCCATACAGAAGCGTTCTCTATTTTCTTTTCCTCTTTCTTCCTGCAGCCGGACATCCGTTATCCGCCATGCCGGCTCTTTTGGGAACCACAGAAATTATACACGTTTTCCCGGGAAGGCGCAACCCGTTTTTGCCGTCTGCCGTCAGCCGCTCATTCCGTCCTGGCAATGGCCGCGATGCTGATCCCGGCCGTCAGCGTATCCAGGGAGGTCCGGTACTTCTCATAGTCCTCCGGGGAAAGGGACGCATACACCTGATAGACCGCGCCGCTTCCGGCAACGGGGTCGAAGCGGACGTAATATTCCTGTCGGATCTCCCCGTCCTCTGCGACGGTCTGTCTGATATAACGCTGCCCGGTCAGCCCAGCACCCGTCTGTACCTCCTGGGAGCCTTCTTCCTCCGGGTCGAACCTGCCCTCTCCCTCCTGCCTGCTTCCGTACACAAGCAGAACGGGCTCTTCTTTTCCGTCCATGCGGATCTCAAAGCCCCACTCCTCGGGGTCCATCCCCTCTCCCGCATGCATCCTTTCATAGGATTCATAAGCCCAGCCAGAGGGCAGCAGAAAGGCGATGCTGTCCACGTATCCGCTGTGGGAAAAATCCCGGCTGATGATCTCAAAAGCCTGCGGGTCCATCGTCTGCGCGGCTGCCGTCTCTGTCTGGCCGGTTTCCTCCTGCCGGTTTTCTGCCTGCTGCGCCTCAGTCTGCTGTGTCTTTTCCTGCTGCGTCTTTTCCTGCCGGGTTTCTTCCTGCGCGGCGGTTTCCTCCTGCTGCGTCCGGGCCGCGGCAGGCTCCGCGCTCTCCCGGGAGCCGCAGCCTGCAGCTGTGCCTGCCGCAGTCAGAAAAAAGATTGTAAGGATCCGCGCCGCGCGGCATCTGATTCTGTTCAAAGCTTCCTCCATTCTGAGACGGCGGCGCCGAAAGCCCGCATCCGGATCAGAGCCTCCCAAATCAGGGCTTCCCGGATCAGAGCTTCCCGGCCCCGTCTCCTCCGGCTCATCTGCCGGTCTGTTTTCCCGTCTCTTTTCCGGTCTATCTGCCGGTCTCTTTTCCGGCCTGTTTTCATGCCGGATGATATCCGTTTTTATTATATAGGAAAACCATGTTTTTCAAAAGCGGTTTTTACGGATCATTTTTCTCTTGTTTTCCTGCCTTTTCGCATATACAATAGAAGGAAACTCTGTCCGGCCTGTCTTCTTCGCGAAGCCGCGGGGAAAACGCGGCAGGTCCGGAGGAAAGAGAGGAAAACCATGATTTCATTTCTGGCAAGGCTTTTTATCAAAAATTACAGGGAAACGGAGCGTCCGGAGGTCCGGCAGGCCTACGGCGTGCTCTGCGGAGCCGTTGGGATCGGCCTGAACGCGGTGCTTTTCCTGGGGAAATTCTTCGCGGGGCTTCTCAGCAACTCCATCGCCATCACGGCGGACGCCTTCAACAACCTTTCCGATGCGGGCTCCTCCCTGATCACGCTGGTCGGCTTCAAAATGGCGGGACAGAAGCCGGATCCCGGGCATCCCTTCGGACACGGCAGGATCGAATATCTCACCGGCCTGTTCGTTTCCCTGCTGATCATCCTCATGGGCTTCGAGCTGGTCACCTCCTCCTTTGACAAGATCCTGCATCCGGAGGATACCAGCTTCACTCCCGTTGTGGCCGGCATCCTGATCGCCTCCATCCTGGTGAAATTTTACATGTATCTTTACAACCGGGGCACCGGAAAAAAGATCGACAGCGCGGCCATGGCCGCGACCGCCACGGACAGCTTCAGCGACATGCTTTCCACCGCCGTCGTCCTTGCCGCCGCGCTGATCGGCCATTTTTCCGGCCTTCATATCGACGGCTTCTGCGGCCTCCTGGTGGGCCTGTTCATCCTGACCGCAGGGCTGCGCTCCGCAGGAGAGACCATCAGCCCGCTTCTGGGGCAGCCGCCGCAGAAGGAATTCGTGGATAAGATCGGGCACATCGTTTTAAGCCATGAGGAGATTCTCGGCCTGCACGACCTGATCGTCCACGATTACGGTCCCGGCCGCACCATGATCTCCCTGCACGCGGAGGTTCCCGCCTCCGGCGACCTGCTCCATCTGCACGACACCATCGACAACATCGAACGGGAGCTGAAGAAGGAGCTTCACTGCGAGGCCGTGATCCACATGGATCCGGTCATGAACGACGACGCCGAAACCCAGGAGCTGAAGGAAGCGGTCACCGGGCTTCTGCATCAGCTGGATCCCGCTCTGAACCTGCATGATTTCCGCATCGTAAAGGGGCCGACCCATACCAATATCATCTTTGACATTCTCGTCCCCTTCACGGAAAAGCTCGGCGACGAAGAGATCCTTTCCCGCATGCAGGAGGCCGTACATAACCTGGATTCCCGTTATTATGCCGTCATCAACATCGACAAGGACTACAACAGCTGAGCCGGAAGCCCGGCAGCCCGGCGCAAAAAGTCTCAAAAGACCGGTTGACAAAACGCCCGGCGGGATGTAAGGTAAAAAGGAGCGAATACAGAAAGAAAGGAGGAAGCATGAATGGCTCAGAAGACCAGAACCTCAGCACAGAATTTGATACCGCCCGTCATGCCGTTTGCTGTTTACCTCCCGTTTTCTTTTTCTGAACCACCCGGAAGGCGCCAGGAGCCCGTTCCGGCCTAAAAAGAAGGCGCGCCCTCCGCAGGTGCCCGCGCCGTCCGTCAGAAAACGCATTTCACCACGGCAGGTAACACTGACGTGGTTTTTTTCGGCTTTTTTCAGAAGGGGGACTTCATTTATGAAAAAATTATCCTGGTATCTTTACAGACACAAATTCGGTTATCTGTTCGTTTTCGTATCCATGGTCATCGCCGTGTCGCTGGATCTTCTGTCGCCGCAGGTGACCCGCGTCATCGTGGACGACGTGATCCAGAAGGGCGAGGCAGGCAAGCTTCGTTTTCTGCTGCCCTGTCTTCTGCTCATCGGGCTTGGCCGCTGCATCTTCGGCTATACCAAGGAATACACCTCGGATCTGATCGGCTCCTCCATCGCCACAGAGATCCGCAAGGACCTGTTCACCTACCTGCAGTCTCTGAGCGCGGACTTCTTTGATAAGAACAACACGGGCGAGCTGATGAGCCGGGTCAAGGACGACATCGACCGCATCTGGAACGCGCTGGGATTTGTGAGCATGCTCATCATGGAGGTCATTTTCCATACCTGCCTCGTGCTGTTCTGCATGTACAGCCTGAACTGGCGGCTCGCCCTCATCCCCACGGCGGCCATGCTCATAACCGGCGTGATCGCCGTTCTGGAGGAACGCAGGCTGGGCGCGGTCTACGAGGAGATCAGCGAGGAAAACGCGGCCTTAAATACCGTGGCGGAGGAAAATCTGGCGGGCGTGCGCACCGTCAAGGCCTTCGCCCGGGAAAAATTTGAGATCAGAAAATTTCTTTCTCATAACCGACGCTATTATGACCTGAACATGAAGCAGTCGAAGGTATTCGTAAAATACTATCCCTGCTTTTCCCTCATCACCAAGCTGCTTCCGCTCATCGTACTGCTGCTCGGCGGAAGCCAGGTGATCCGGGGAACGCTTTCCCTGGGAAGCCTGACCGCCTTCGTGGAATATTCCATGAACATCGTCTGGCCCATGGAAATGCTGGGCTGGCTGTCCAACGATTTTTCCTCCGGCGTGGGAAGCTATCGGAAGATCCGCAGGATCTACCAGTCCGTGCCTTCCGTGAAGGAGCCCGCTCAGCCCGTGATCCTGCCTGAGGTGAAGGGGAAGATCGAGTTTGAAAACGTATCCTTCCACAAGGAGGACGGCCACGAGATCCTGCACGGCATTTCCTTTGCCGTGCAGCCCGGCCATACCCTCGGCATCATGGGCGCGACCGGCGCGGGAAAAACCTCCATCATTCAGCTTCTGGAAAGGCTCTATGACGCCACCGGCGGGACCATCCGGCTGGACGGCGTCAACATCCGCGACCTGTCCCTAAAGCAGCTTCGCGGCAGCATTTCCCTGGTGATGCAGGATGTGTTCCTCTTTTCGGATACCATCAGCGAAAACGTCCGGCTGGGAAAACGGGAGCTGGTAAACGACGCGGACATCCGCACCGCTTCGGAAAGCGCTCAGGCAAGCGAATTCATCGAACGGCTGTCCGAGCAGTATGAAACCGTCATCGGAGAACGGGGCGTGGGCCTGTCCGGCGGGCAGAAGCAGCGCATCAGCATCGCCAGGGCCATCGCCAAGCATAACCCGATCCTGATCCTGGACGATTCCACCAGCGCGCTGGACATGGAAACGGAATACGCCATCCAGCAGGCGCTGAACGGGCTTTCCGGCACCACGAAGCTGATCATCGCCCACCGCGTCAGCGCGGTGCGAAACGCCGATGAGATCATCGTGCTGGAAAACGGGACCATAAAAGAGCGCGGCACCCACGAAAGCCTGCTCGCCCTGCGCGGGCTGTATTACGAAACCTGGCAGGCCCAGTACGGGGCCGCGCCGGGAATGAACGTACAGTAAGCGCCATTTTCTGAAAAAAAGGAGAATATCATGGCTTTCAATTCCTATAAAAAAGATGAAAATACGGTAACGGCCGGGAAGGCCGCAACGCTTTCCCGCCTGTTCTCCTACCTTCTTTCCTATAAAAAACAGATCGTCGGCGTTCTGTTCATCATGGGCTTCTGCGTGGTGGTAAACCTCTTAAATCCGCTGATCATGGAAGCCGCGGTGGACGATTATATTTCCGCGGGGAATTTCCCCGGCCTGCTGCGGCTGATCCTTTTCGCCGTCGTGATCAATCTGCTGATGGTGGCGGGCATCAAGATCCGCATGTACGTGATGGCGAAGGTCTGCAACAGCATCCTGGTCACCATCCGGCAGGAGCTCTACGTCCACATCCAGACGCTGGATTTTCAGTTTTTTGACAGCCGCCCCACCGGAAAGATCCTGGCCCGCATCATCGGGGATATCAATTCCCTAAAGGACGTGCTCTCCAACTGCGTCACCACCCTGATCCCGGATTTCATCACCATCAGCGCGGTGGCCGTGATCATGTTCGTCAAGGACGTCCGGCTCGCGGCCGCGGCCCTTGTGAGCCTTCCTCTGATGGCCGCCGGGATCTGGTACATCCAGACCCATTCCCATGAAAGGTGGCAGATCCACCGGAAAAAATCCTCCAACCTAAACGCCTTCGTGCATGAGGACCTTTCCGGCATCCGGATCATCCAGAGCTTCGGCGCGGAGGAAGAGACCATGGACACCTTCCGGGATCTGACGAAGCAGCACCGGGATTCCTTCGTGAACGCCGTGCGCTTAAACGACGCCGTAGGCCCGGTCATCGACCTGTGCTGGGCCATCGGCCTGTTTTCCCTGTATTTCGTTGGACTTGTAGTGCTGGGACCGGGGCGGGTGTCCGTGGGAACCTTCCTGGCCTTCGGAACCTATATTTCCATGTTCTGGAACCCGATCATGAACCTGAGCAATTTTTACAACCAGATGATCACCAATATCGCCGGCGCGGAACGGGTTTTCGAGATCATGGATACCCCTTCCGCCATCACGGACGGGGCGGGCGCGAAGGAGCTTCCTCCCATCCGGGGCGAGGTGGTCTTCGACCATGTTTCCTTCTCCTACGACGAAGCCGCGAAGGTGCTAAATGACGTGAGCTTTCGCATCCGCCCGGGCGAGACCATCGCTCTGGTGGGCCCCACCGGAGCCGGAAAGACCACCATCGTCAATCTGATCAGCCGCTTCTACGACATTCAGCAGGGCCATGTCTACATCGACGGCCATGACGTGAAGGAGGTTTCCATCGAAAGCCTGCGGCGGCAGATGGGCATCATGACCCAGGACAATTTTCTCTTCTCCGGCACCATCCGGGACAACATCCGCTACGGGAAGCTGGACGCGACGGACGAGGAGATCATCGCCGCCGCCAAAGCGGTGAACGCCCACGACTTCATCATGCGCCTGGATAAAGGGTATGACACCGAGCTGAGCGAGCGGGGCGGCGGCCTGTCCATCGGCCAGAAGCAGCTTCTCGCCTTCGCCCGCACCATGGTCTCCGATCCCGCCATCCTGATCCTGGACGAGGCCACCTCCAGCATCGACACCAAAACCGAGCTGCTGGTGCAGGAGGGCATCGAGCACCTGCTCGCGGGCCGCACCTCCTTCGTCATCGCCCACCGGCTCTCCACCATCCAGAAGGCGGACCGCATCTTTGTGATCGATAACGGTACCATCGTCGAGGAAGGAAACGCGGCGCAGCTCATGGAAAAGAAGGGGGCATACTATCATCTGTATATGAGTCAGTTTAAGAATGTGATGTAAAACAGTTAAGTCACATGACATTGACACAATATATATCATGATATATATAAAAGGAGATGGATCACCATGATGACTGCAAAACTGTTTGAAAACGGAAGAAGCCAGGCGGTAAGGCTGCCGAAGGAATGCCGCTTCAGCGGAGAAGAAGTGGCTGTAAACAAGATCGGAGAGGTTGTCATTCTGATGCCCGCAGAAAACAAATGGGCCGGATTTCTCAGCGGTCTGAACCTTTTTTCGGAGGATTTCATGGAGGATGGCCGCGCGCCGTATGTTCCGCAGGAGCGTGAAACGCTATGAGATATATGCTGGACACAAATATATGTATTTATGCGATCAAAAAGAAGCCGGAAGCGGTAATCCGCAGATTTCTGGAGCACGATCCTGATGAAATCTGCATCTCTTCCATCACCTGCGCGGATCTGATGCATGGTGTTGAAAAGAGCCAGGCTGCAGACAGAAACCGTCTTGCCCTGACGCTGTTTCTCTCTCCCATCACTGTTCTGGACTTTGATCAGAAGGCCTCAGCAGAATATGGAAAGCTCCGGGCCGATCTGGAAAAAAGAGGAACCCCGATCGGTCCAATGGACATGCTGATCGCCGGACATGCAAAAGCCGAAGGTCTCATCCTTGTCACAAACAACACAAGGGAATTCTGCCGCGTGGAAGGACTGCAGCTTGAGAACTGGGCGGAGCAATCATGATTGCCTGGAGATTCTGCATTTTCGTCCCTCAGCGTTCAGGCCGCACCTTCACCTGCAGCCTTGTGACAAACTCTCCGGCGTCCACCGTATACCGGTTGTCCACCGGATACCATTCCAGAACGTCTCCTTCCACCGCGAGGCGCCGCCGCCCGGCCTCTGCCAGCAGCTCCCGGATCCGCTCCGGGGACTGCTGGTAGCCGCCCCGGTAATAAACGGTCAGATACTCTCCCGCCGGCAGGATGAGAAGGCCGTCCGACCTCTCATCGTCGTTCCTCCCGTCGTCCGGCTTCCCGCCGGACGTTTTTCCGCCGGACAGTTGTCTGCCGGTCTCTTTTCCCGGATTTTCTTTCTTTCCCGGTCTTTCCTCCAGAATGATGAAAACAGAATGAAACAGGTTATCGATCCCGTTTTCCACGTCCTGCACGGACACGCTCGCCCCGATCTCCCTCTCTCCCAGGCTTCTGATCTTATCCTCATGCCGCTTCTGCAGCCTTTTTACCGCGTAATCCATTTCCTCATCCCGCCGGATCTCCGCATTGAGCTGCAGGCAGCAGCGTTCCGGGCAGGATACGCAGGCGAACCGCCCCGCCTCCACCGTTCTGAATTTTTCCAGATGCTCCATCCGCTCTCCGATCGCCCGCTCCATCTGCTTCAGCCTTTCCCGCTGCTGCCGGATCTTTTCCTTTTCCTCCTCCAGCATGGACAGGGTGCTCTCCACATTCTGACGGCCCAGATATTCCCCGATCTGCTTCACCGAAAAGCCCAGCGTGAGAAGATCCCGGATGATGTTCAGCCGGTAAATATCCTTCAGGGAATACAGCCGGTAATTATTCTCTCCCCGTCTGGGAGAAAGCGCGCCGATCCTTTCATAATAACGCAGGGAATCCACCCCGATCCCGTACAGGCGGGAGATCTCGCTGATCGTGTAATATTCCTTCATTTTTATCCCCATTTCTATTCTGCCATCAGGGCTATTTGTGACGCTCCGGCACAAATAGCCGTATTTTCCGCTGCCGCAGGCAAAATCGATTTTCAAAAAATCTCTTGACCCTGGTATTATACCAGAGTTTATACTCAAATAAAACAGCGGAATCCGACTGCAGGACGCATCTTTCGTCATTCTTTGCCGTCATCTGCGGCCGCCGCTGAATCCAAAGGAAAAGAGGTTTTATCTTGCTGTTTCAGAACAAAAAGCTGTTTTCAAAAATCAACGCGTATTTCCGGGAACGGGAGCTTCCTTCCTTTTCTGACATCTGCGGAAAGGCAAAAGAACTGTTTCCTCCCGCCATCATCCTGTCCATTCTGGCCGGAACAGCCATCTCCTCCTTCGGCATGGTGAACATCCACCAGCGGGTACAGATCACGGAGGGAGGCGTGCTGGGCATGATCCTTCTGCTGAATTACTGGTTTCATGTCCCCACCTCCGTGCTTTCTCCCATTCTGGATGGGTTCAGCTATGCGGCGGGCTTTAAATATCTGGGGAAGGCCTTTCTTCCCCGCTCCATCGCGGCCACCTTTTCCCTGGCCTTTTTCCTGCGGTTCTGGGAAGTCATGCCCTTCCGTCTGCCCGACCTGAGCGATCATCCGCTTCTGGCCGCCGTATTCGGCGCATGCTTCGTCGGCGTCGGTGTGGGACTGATCGTGCGGCAGGGGATTTCCAGCGGCGGAGACGACGCCCTCGCCCTCGTCATCTCAAAGCTCACTCACTGCAAGATTTCCAGAGCCTACCTGGCCACGGACCTGACGGTGCTCATCCTCTCTCTGAGTTATATTCCCGTGACCAGGATCGCTTATTCCCTGGTGACGGTGACCATTTCTTCCCTGCTCATCGACGCGGTGTCCTCCTTCCGGGCATCCGGAACCGACGCAGAAAGAAGTATGGCAAAGGACGAGATTTCCGAACGGGAACTGACAGGGCAGGAGGCCGCGCAGGCAGAATAAAAGAGTTCTTAATTTTTCTTTAACGGATTGACATATTTTCAGCCAAACCATATAATAATATCGTAAAGCAGGCAACGGAGTGTGTCTGCTGAAGCTGAGAGATAAGGGAGTGTACCGATACGCATTGCTTTATTGAGCTTTCAGGAGGGGTTGTGCAGAGAAACCTCAAATCGGTGTAGGTTATAAGACCGAAAGAAAATGCTCAGTCAAAAGTCCTGCCGGAAAGCAGGACTTTTTCTTAAATCTTCCTGATATTTTCATTTCTGTTTCAACTTTCTTTCCCAAAGGAAGGATAGATTATACTCTGGGCCAGCCCCGCTGTACCCTGCTTTGCAAAGAAAAACGAAATCTTTCCAGCGGCAAGACAGAAATTCTGTATAACCGCCTTTCCAAAAATCTGTAAATAAAAAGCCCGGCCCGTCAGGACATATTTCCCGCCTCATAAAGCTTCCGGAAATAAGCATTGTTTTCCAGCAGCTCCTCAAAGCTTCCGTCGCCGACGATCCGGCCGTCCTTCATGGCAATGACCCTGTCGCAGCCGCGGACGGCGTTCAGCCGGTGCGCCACGCAGATCACTGTTTTTCCCTTCCAATGAGAAAAGATCTCTCCGATCACCGCCTCTTCCGTCAGATTGTCCATCGCCGATGTGGCCTCGTCCAGAATGATCAGATCCTTCCGTTCCAGAAACAGTCTCGCCAGCGCCGCCCGCTGCTTCTCTCCGCCGGAAAGCAGCACGCCCCGCTCTCCAAGCCGGGTTTCCAGCCCCTCCGGCAGCTGCCCGCAGACGGAGAGGAAACGGGCGCGGGCCATTGCGGCGCGAAGCTCCGCCTCCGGCGCCGCTTCCCCGAAATCCAGATTCTCCCGAAGCGTCCCGTCAAAGACAGGCGCGTCCTGAGAAATATAGCCCAGCCTTTCGTACAGGCTGTTCAGCCGGATGTCATGAAGCTCCATTCCATCCAGGCGAATACTTCCCGCTTCATATTTTAGGAGGCCGCAGAGCAGCTTTGCCAGCGTGGATTTCCCCGATCCGCTCTCTCCCACCAGGGCCACCTTCTGGCCGGGCTGAATGGAAAGATTCAGGTTCCGGAAGATCCGCCTGCCCGCGTAGTTAAAATCCAGCCCTTCTACCCGGATCAGTCCCGAAAGCCGGTCCACATCCCTGCCCTGCTCCAGCTGCCCGTCCTCCGGCGCCTGCAGAAATTCCTCCAGCCTGCCGTACGCGGCCCTGTCCAGCCGGTACTGCACCAGAAGCACATTGAAAATGGCGATGGGAGAATACACGTTGTTCATCAGCGAGATGAGCGCCACCGCCTGCCCCACGGATACGGAGTCCGCAAGCCAGGCATACGCCAGAACGCCCAGCTCCAGCGCCGCCACGATGAGGGCAAAGATCACAAAAAAGGCCTCATGGATCATTCCCAGCTTCGCCTGCGTATCCACGATCTCCTTCTTCGCCTGCCGCGCCTTCCCGATCTCCGCCGGAAACCGGCGCTCCATCCGGAACACCACCATCTCCATCAGGCCGCGCACCAGAAAATGATTCAGCCGCTCCTGGTTGGAAAGCAGCCGCTCCTTCATCCGGTACAGCACCTTCAGAAGCGCCCACGACGTAAGATATACCGCCGCATAGCCGCAGAGAATGGCGGCCGTCATCTCCCGGCTGATCCGCCAGATGAAAAACAGCCCGAAGCCGATGGTGGGAATCAGCTCCCGCAGCGTCCGGAACCAGAAGCCGAACAGGATATCCCGCCCCGCAGCGGCTCCAGTCTCGATCCGCTGGGTCAGCTCTCCCGTTCCCAGCTTCTGACAGGCCTGATAATCGATCCTGCTGATCTTTTCCAGCGCCAGCAGCTTAAAATCCAGATACAGCCCCTCGTTCAGCTTCCGGTATGGATATTCCTCCAGATAGCTGAACAGATATCCGGCGGCAAGCACCGCGCCGTAAACGGCAAGCGTGCCCGCCCGCAGACCGCCGTCCGTCAGGCCGTCGATCACGCGCTGATAGCAGTCCGCCTTATAGTTGGCCAGAAAGGCGATGCCGATCCCAAGCAGCATGAAGCAGGAGACCTGGCCTCTGTTTTTTCCGGCCACCTGCCGGAGCTCCCGATTTCTCTGATCCTTCCGGTTTTTCTGATCTTTATAGTCTTTCTGATCTTTCTGATTTTTTCGGTTCTGTCCGATTCTTCTTTCGCGCATCTGTATGCTCCTTTCGAGATCTCCTGTCCGGACAGGATGAACCGTTTTCCCTCCTCCTGTCCCCTTTCTCCTAAAAAGCAGTACAGCCGCGGCTGTCCTTTCTTTCCCTCAGTACATCCGTGAAAAGGCTTCCCTTCCGGAAATCCCTTTCCCTTCAGACAGCGCTCTGCGGCTGTACTGAGATGCTACCTCGAACGAACCTCTGCGTATTTTGCCTCATTTTCAGATTTCTCCTGCTATTTTCATGTTTCCCTTTTCCCTGTTTCAGGCTTCTCCCGCGATCACCAGGAGGGTTCCCTTTTCCACGGTAATGCTCGCCGGCTCTCCGATAAATTCGTTGCTCACTCCCACCGGGAAATCATTGGTCACCTCCGCCCGGTCCAGCTCATATTTCATATGGCGGATGGTCACTCCCTCCGCCCGCTCTCCCAGGGAAAAAAGGGAAAGAAAGCCCCGCTGCCGCGAAGAAAAGCACACCGTTTCATTGCGGATGAGAAAAACCGTTTCTTCCGCCTCGATCAGCCGCCCCGAAGCCCCGCGTTCCTTCAGATAATTCAGGCACTGGATATTGGCGATGGTATGGGAAAGACGTTTTCCCTGCGCCGCCGCATAGATATCAAAACGCCGGAAGCCCCGCTTCAGCCCCTCCTTCATGGCGGCAAGCATATCCGTATCATCCTTCATCACGGGAAGGACCTGTACCCGCTCCGGGCACTCCTTCCGGATGGCTTCAACCTGCCTCCTGTTTTCCTCATCCAGAGAATCAAAATCTCCCAGGATCAGATCCGGCTCCA
>DXDD01000082.1 GCA_019115665.1 Candidatus Eisenbergiella pullistercoris
AAGGCAGGGGAGCGGGTCTATAATCCGCGTTCCGTAGTCCTTGCGCTGGAAAACAATAATCTGGGTAATTACTGGACGAGTTCCGGTCCTTATGATGAGCTGTTTTACTATATCGGGGCGAATGTGGATCAGGTAAAGGATGACGTCGGCCTTCTGCTTTCCGGCATTCCCGTACCGGCTAAGGTTCAGGAATATGCTGCCACGTCAATGGAATTGAAAACGCGGGATGAGATATTTTCCGCAATGGTGGTTTATGGATTCCTGAATTATGAAAACGGCTGCGTTTCCATTCCAAACAAGGAACTGATGGATAAATTTGCTGAAATGGTTCAGAAAGAACCGTCTCTTGGAAATGTATACCGGCTGACCAGAGAGTCTGGACGTATGCTGGCGGCAACGAAGGCCGGAGATACGGATACGATGGAGAAGATCCTGCAGTTTGTCCATGATACGGAAAGCCCTCTTATCGCGTATAATAATGAAGCGGAGCTTTCCGCAATCCTGAATCTGGTTTATCTGCAGGCGCGCGATCATTACCGTATCGAGCGGGAGGACAGGGCCGGTGTGGGATACGTGGATTTTATCTTTTATCCCTATGTGAAGAGCGACGATGCGATCATCATTGAACTGAAGGTGGATCATACGGCGGATGAGGCTGTCCGGCAGATCAGGGAACGTCGTTACGCGCTCCGCTTTGAAGGCCGGATTGGAGAAAGGCCGGAGTATACAGGGCGGATCCTTGCTGTCGGCATCGCATACCAGAAGGGTGATAAGAAAAAGCGGCACCAGTGTAAGGTGGAGGTGCTGCGTGAAAGACTGTAGTCGATAAGATATATGATGAGGAGGGGAATTTATGCCATACGTATCACTAAAAGATCTGAAGCTTTATTACGAAGAACTGGGACGTGGTGAAACAGTATTGTTTCTTCACAGCCATTTTAGCAGAGGAATCCTCGCATTTGGAGCCCAGATACAGCCATTTCAGGGGAAGTACCGCTGGGTGAAAAGACAGGTATAAAGCGCTTTTCCGATATTTGACTTTTGCTCTTATGTTTAGTATAGTAGAACTATACCGCCTGCGCGGTCCGCGCAGGCGTTTTTGTACGAGCGGAGAAGCCGGTGTTCCGGTTATGGCGGCGCGGCCCCCTCCGCCGGAACCGGGAAAAAAGCGGCAGACTGCCGCGGAAAAAAGAGGAAAGCAGAAAATATGGCAGAATATGTGAAGGTGGCGGTGGACGCCATGGGCGGAGACAACGCGCCGGGAGAGATCGTAAAGGGCGCCGTGGAAGCGGTGCAGGCGGAAAAGAAGATCAAGGTTTTCCTGGTGGGAAAGCAGGATCAGGTGGAAGCGGAGCTGGCGAAATATGAGTATCCGAAGGATCAGGTGGAGGTGGTGAACGCCACGGAGGTGATCGCCATGGCGGAGCCGCCGGTCGCGGCCATCAAGGGAAAGAAGGATTCCTCCATCGTGAAGGGGCTCTACATGGTGCGGGAAGGAGCCTGCGACGCCTTCGTTTCCGCCGGAAGCACCGGAGCGGTGCTGGTGGGCGGACAGGTGATCGTGGGACGGGCAAAGGGCGTGGAGAGGCCGCCGCTGGCGCCGCTGATCCCCACGGAGAAGGGAGCCGCCCTCCTGATCGACTGCGGGGCGAATGTGGACGCGAAGCCCTCCAACCTGGTGCAGTTCGCGCGGATGGGCTCCATCTATATGGAGAATGTGGTCGGCATCAAAAATCCAAGGGTCGGCATCGTCAACAACGGCGCGGAAGAGGAGAAGGGAAACGCCCTTGTGAAGGAAACCTTCCCTCTCTTAAAGGCCTGTCCGGATATCAATTTCATCGGAAGCGTGGAGGCCAGGGACATTCCCGCGGGCGCGGCGGACGTGATCGTCTGCGAGGCCTTTGTGGGAAATGTGATCCTGAAGCTGTATGAGGGCGTGGGCGGAACGCTGATCAAGATGGTAAAGGCCGGGATGATGACGAGCACGAGGAGCAAGGTCGGGGCGCTTCTCGTCAAACCCGCCCTGAAGGAGACGCTGAAGGCCTTCGATCTGGAGCAGTACGGCGGAGCGCCGCTCCTCGGCCTGAAAGGGCTTGTGGTCAAGACGCACGGAAGCTCGAAGGCGGTGGAGATCAGGAACACGATCCTGCAGTGCCTGACGTTCCGTGAGCAGGATATCAACGGCAAGATCCAGAGAGCGATTTCGGGGTCCGCCGGTTAAGGAAGGACGAAGGATATGGAGCTTGACAAGCTGAGAAGGATCATCGCGGAGGTCCTGTGCGTGGACACCAGGGAAATCACGGAGGAAACCTCCTTTGTGGACGATCTGTGTGCGGATTCCCTGGATCTGTATCAGATCGTGATGGGAATTGAAGAGGAGTTTTCCATTGAGATTTCCCAGGAGGATGCGGAAAAGGTCTCGACGGTGGGAGAAGCCCTGCAGCTCATCAGAGAAAGCGCAGGAAGCGGTAAGTGACAGAAAAGAGGAAAAGCCCGCAGGGGGGAGCAGGCGGCAGAAGAAGCGTCAGCCCCGGCGGGCTTTTCGTGCGGTGGGAGAACCGGTCCGTCAGAAAAACCGGCCTTTTGCCGCAGGAAAGGAAGCCAAAACGTGATGCATAATCTGGAAGAACTGGAAAAGAGGATCGGCTATATTTTTCAGGATAAAATGCTCTTAAAGCAGGCGCTGACCCACAGCTCCTTCGCCAATGAGCAGAAGATCAACCGGTATGGAAATTATGAGCGGCTGGAATTTCTCGGAGACGCCGTGCTAGAGCTGGTTTCCAGCGATTTCCTGTTTCATGAGAACCCGGACATGCCGGAGGGAAAGCTGACCAGGCTGCGCTCCTCCATGGTGTGCGAACCGGCGCTGGCCTACTGCGCCAGGGATCTGGAGCTGGAGACCTATATCCTGCTGGGAAGAGGAGAGGAGGGAACCGGCGGAAGAAAGCGGGATTCCATCATTTCGGACGTGATGGAGGCCGTGATCGGGGCCCTGTATCTGGACGGCGGCCTTCCGGCGGCGCACCGTTTCATCCATCGCTTCGTGCTTTCGGATCTGGAAAACAAGATCCTGTTCTACGACAGCAAATCGATCCTGCAGGAAATGGTTCAGGCCATGCCGGGCACGCAGCTTACCTACGAGCTGACGGGAGAGGAAGGGCCGGAGCATGACAAGCAGTTCCTGGTGGAGGCCAGACTGAACGGAAAGACGGAGGGGCGCGGCAGAGGCCGCAGCAAAAAGGCGGCGGAGCAGCAGGCGGCCTATCAGGTCATCCTCATGCTGCGAAAGAAAACGGAAACGACGGGACAGGGACATGTATTTAAAGAGCATTGAGGTTCACGGATTCAAATCCTTTGCCAACAAGATCAAATTTGAATTTCATAACGGGATCACAGGGATCGTGGGCCCCAACGGAAGCGGAAAGAGCAACGTGGCGGACGCGGTGCGCTGGGTGCTGGGCGAGCAGCGGGTGAAGCAGCTGCGCGGAGCCTCCATGCAGGACGTGATTTTTTCCGGCACGGAAGCCAGGAAGCCCATGAGCTACGCTTATGTGGCGATCACCCTGGACAATTCGGATCATCAGCTTGCCGTGGACTATGACGAGGTCACGGTGGCAAGAAGGATCTATCGTTCCGGCGAGAGCGAATATCTGATGAACGGCACGCCCTGCAGGCTGAAGGATGTGAACGAGCTTTTTTATGATACGGGCATCGGCAAGGAAGGCTATTCCATCATCGGCCAGGGCCAGATCGACCGGATCCTGTCCGGAAAGCCGGAGGAGAGAAGGGAGCTGTTTGACGAGGCCGCGGGGATCGTGAAGTTCAAGCGCAGAAAGGCGGCGGCCCAGAAAAAGCTGGAGGATGAAAAGCAGAATCTCCTGCGCGTGCGGGACATCCTTTCCGAGCTGGAAAAGCAGACGGGACCTCTGGAGAGGCAGTCGGAGAAGGCAAGGATCTATCTGAAAAAAAAGGAAGAGCAGAAGCGGCTGGATGTGAACGCTTTTCTTCTGGAGAACAGCAGACTTTCCGGACAGCTTTCCGAGCTGAATGAAAAGCATGACAACGCCTCCCGGGAGCTTGCGGAGGCCACGCAGCAGTACGACAGGATCCGGGAAGAATATGAGAACGTTCAGGGAGAGATCGACGCGCTGGATAAAAGCATCGAGCAGACCCGGACAGAGCTTTCGGACGCGGCCATGCTCAGAAGCCGTCTGGAGGGCGAGATCAACGTTTTAAAGGAGCAGATCAATTCCGCCCGGTCCAACGGCGGACATCTGGAAAACCGGAAGGAAACGCTGGAAAAACAGATCGAAGAGCGGACGAAGGAACGGGAAAAGCTGACGGCCGGAAAGGCGGAGACGGATCAGAGCCTTTCTGAGATGGAGGAAAAGCGGATACAGGCGGCGGAGCTTCTTTCCGCCATTCAGGCGAAGGCGGAGGAAACGTCTTCCCTGATCGACGGCGGCAGGAACCGGATCATTGAGGAGCTGAACGAACGCGCCGCCATCAAGACCCGTATGGAACGCTTTGACACCATGCTGGAGCAGATCCAGATCCGCAGGGCGGAGCTGAATTCCAGGCTCCTTCGCGCCAGATCGGAGGAGGAGCAGCAGGAAACCGGCATCCATGAGCTGGAAGAGGAGTTTAACCGGATCAATGAGAGGATCGGCTCCCTGAACGCGTCCATCAGCGCCCAGGAAGAGCGGCTGAACGCCGTGCGGGACGAGCTGGCGAAAAAGGATCAGGCGGTGCGCGACACCCAGGTGGTCTATCATCAGGAGAAGTCCAGGCTGGACGCGCTGGTCAATCTGACCGAACGCTATGAGGGCTACGGCGGAAGCGTGAAGCGGGTCATGGAGCAGCGGGAGAAGCATCCCGGCATTCTGGGCGTGGTGGCGGATCTTCTGAAGGTGGACAAAAAATACGAGACTGCCATTGAAACGGCGCTGGGCGGCAGCATCCAGAACATCGTGACGGATAACGAGGATACCGCGAAGGAAATGATCGCCTTTCTGAAGGCGGTAAAGGGAGGAAGAGCCACCTTCCTGCCCCTGACCAGCGTGAAGAACCGCCAGGAATTCCGGCAGAGGCAGCTCCTTTCGGAGCCCGGCGTCATCGGTCTGGCGGACAGCCTGGTGACCACACAGGATAAATACCGGGATGTGGCCGCCTCCCTTCTGGGAAGGATCCTGGTGGTGGATCATGTGGACAATGCGGTTCGCCTGGCCAGAAAAGCGGGCTACAGTCTGCGCATGGTCACGCTGGAGGGCGAGCTGTTCACGCCGGGCGGAGCCATCAGCGGCGGCGCGTTTAAAAACAGCAGCAACCTTCTGGGACGCCGCAGGGAGATCGAGCAGCTGGAGGAGCGGGTCAGACAGACGCTGAAGCAGGTGGACGCCCTGCTGGAGGAGGCGGAGGAGCTCCGGAAAACCCGGGCGCAGCTGCGGGTAAAGCTGGATCTGACAAAGGAAGAGCTGCAGCAGGAATTTATCCGGCAGAATACGGCGCGCATGAACGTGGCCGCCGCCAGAGAAAAAAAGGAGCAGACTCTGGCGGGCTATGACAGCCTGAAAAAAGAGCAGGAGGAAATCACGGACCGGCTTTCCGGGCTTCACGAAAGCAAAGGACAGACGGAACGGGAGCTTGCCGCTTCCGGACAGCGGGAGAAGGATCTGGAAGCGCAGATCGCTTCCGCCCAGGAGGAGCTGGAGAAGATCCGGGAGGAGCAGAGCAGCCAGGCGGCAAAGGTTTCCTCCCTTGAAACGGAGACGGAGAAGATCCGGCAGACCCAGGGCTTTGCACAGGAGAATCTGGACCGTATCAGCGGGGAGCTGGCCCGCTTTGAGGAAGAGAAGAAGGAGGTCCTTGAGGGAATCGAAGAAAACGGCAGGCAGATGCGGGAAAAGGAGGAGCAGATCCGATCCCTGACGGAAAGCCTGTCCGCGTCCGGCATTGCGGGAAGCGAGGGACAGCTGAAGCTGCAGGCGGAGCAGGAGAGAAAGGAAGAGCTTTCCGCCAGACAGAAGCGCTTCTTTGAAGACCGGGAAAACCTGTCCGCAGCTCTGTCCGGGCTGGATAAGGAGGTATACCGCCTGAACGCCCAGCGGGAAAAAACGGAGGAAGCCATTGAGAACCAGATCAATTATATGTGGGAGGAATATGAGCTGACGCCGGGAAGCGCCGCAGCCCTGCGGGATGAGACCCTGCAGGATCTGACAGCCATGAAAAAGGAGATCGCCGCTCTGAAGGATGAGATCCGGAAGCTGGGCGACGTGAACGTAAACGCCATTGAGGACTATAAGAACCTGATGGAGCGCTATACCTTCCTCAAGGGACAGCACGATGATCTGGTGCAGGCGGAGGAGACGCTGCAGGGGATCATCCTGCAGCTGGACGAGGCCATGCGCAGACAGTTCCGGGAACGGTTTTCCCTGATCGCCCGGGAATTTGACAAGGTATTTAAGGAACTGTTCGGAGGCGGAAAGGGAACCCTGGAGCTGATGGAGGACGAGGACATCCTGGAGGCGGGGATCCGCATCATCGCCCAGCCGCCGGGAAAGAAGCTGCAGAACATGATGCAGCTTTCCGGCGGAGAAAAGGCGCTGACGGCCATCGCGCTGCTGTTTGCCATCCAGAATCTGAAGCCGTCCCCCTTCTGTCTGCTGGATGAGATCGAGGCGGCGCTGGACGACAGCAACGTGGGCCGGTTCGCCGGATATCTGCACAAGCTGACCGCGCATACCCAGTTCATCGTCATCACCCACAGGAGAGGGACGATGGAGCGGGCGGACCGGCTGTACGGAATTACCATGCAGGAAAAGGGCGTATCCACGCTGGTGAGCGTGAGCCTGATCGATAAGGAACTGACAAACTGAGGGTTTGACGGGGCGGCCGCAGGCCGCGCGGAGCCGGGGAAGGGAGAGAGCGTATGGCTGAAGAAAAAAAAGGCTTTTTTGCCAGGCTGAAGGAAGGCCTGAACAAGACGAGAAACAACATCGTGAGCGGGATCGATTCCGTGTTCAGCGGCTTTTCCGCCATTGACGACGATTTTTATGAGGAGCTGGAGGAGACCCTGATCATGGGGGACATCGGCGTGAACGCCACCTCCGATATCCTGGAGCGCCTGAAAAAGCAGGTGAAGGAGCGGCATATCAAAGAACCCTCCGACTGCAGACAGCTTCTCATCGACAGCATCCGGGAGCAGATGCAGGTGGGGGAGACCGCCTATGAATTTGAAAAAAAGCAGTCTGTCATCCTGGTGATCGGCGTGAACGGCGTGGGCAAGACCACCTCGGTGGGAAAGCTCGCCGGCATGCTGAAGGCGGACGGAAGAAAGGTGCTCATCGCCGCGGCGGATACCTTCCGGGCTGCGGCGGGAGAACAGCTGGCAGGCTGGGCAAACCGGGCCGGCGTGGATATGATCGGCGGGGCGGAGGGCTCCGATCCGGCCAGCGTCCTGTTTGACGCGGTGAACGCGGCAAAGGCGAGACATGCGGACGTGCTCCTCTGCGATACGGCAGGGAGGCTCCATAACAAGAAAAATCTGATGGAAGAGCTGAAGAAGATGAACCGGATCATCGACCGGGAATTCCCGAACGCCCATCGGGAAAATCTGGTGGTTCTGGACGGAACCACCGGCCAGAACGCGCTGCAGCAGGCCAGGGAATTCGGCCAGGTCGCGGATCTGACGGGCATTATCCTGACGAAGATGGACGGAACGGCCAAGGGAGGCATCGCGGTCGCCATCCAGTCTGAACTGAACGTCCCGGTGAAATATATCGGCGTGGGCGAGGACATGGAGGATCTGCAGAAGTTCGATCCGGATCAGTTTGTGAACGCATTGTTTGATGTGAAAAAAGAAGAGGAAGGGTGACGAAAGATGGAAGACAACAGAATGCTCACACTGGAAAAATTTGAGGAGGCTTCCGAGACAGTAAAGAGGGTCACGCAGGAAACCAAGCTGATCTACAGCGAATATTTCAGCGCACAGTCGGGAAACCGGGTCTATTTCAAGCCGGAGAACATGCAGCTGACCGGCGCGTACAAGCTGCGCGGCGCCTACTATAAGATCAGCACCCTTTCCGATGAGGAGAGAAGCAGGGGCCTGATCACAGCCTCCGCCGGAAATCACGCCCAGGGCGTGGCTTACGCGGCAAAGGCCTACGGCTGCAGGGCGGTGATCGTCATGCCCACGATCACGCCCCTCATGAAGGTGAACCGTACCAAGAGCTATGGGGCCGAGGTGGTGCTGTGGGGAGACGTTTATGACGAGGCCTGCGCGAAGGCGCTGGAGCTGGCGGAGGAGAACGGATACACCTTCATCCATCCCTTTGACGATCCGACCGTGGCGACCGGACAGGGAACCATCATGATGGAGATCTTTAAGGAGCTTCCTCTGGTGGACTATGTGCTGGTTCCCATCGGCGGCGGCGGTCTCGCGACAGGCGTTTCCGCGCTGGCAAAGCTTCTGAATCCCAAGATCCGTGTGATCGGCGTGGAGCCCGCCGGGGCCAACTGCATGCAGGAATCCCTGAAGGCGGGCAGGGTGGTGACGCTGGATCAGGTGAATACCATCGCCGACGGCACGGCGGTGAAGACGCCGGGCAGCGTGATTTTCCCCTACATACAGGAAAATATCGACGATATCATCACCGTTCAGGACGAGGAGCTGGTGACGGCCTTCCTGGACATGGTGGAAAATCATAAGATGATCGTGGAAAATTCCGGCCTTCTTACGGCGGCGGCCCTGAAGCATCTGGACGCGAAGGGGAAAAAGGTGGTCGCCATTTTAAGCGGCGGGAACATGGATGTGATCACCATGTCCAGCGTGGTGCAGCACGGACTGATCTTCCGCGACAGGATCTTCACCGTTTCCGTCCTGCTTCCCGACAAGCCGGGCGAGCTGTCCCGGGTGGCGCATGTGATCGCCCAGGAAAACGGAAACGTGATCAAGCTGGAGCACAATCAGTTCGTTTCCATCAACAGAAGCGCGGCAGTGGAGCTGCGCATCACTCTGGAGGCCTTCGGAACGGAGCATAAGGAGCAGATCCTTGCCGCGCTGGAAAGAGAGGGCTATAAGCCGAAGCTGGTGCGCACGATCATGTGACGCCTGGGGCGTTTTGACCGCGGGAATAAGCGGCCCGTCTCCGGCGCAGAATAGGAACGAAAGGGACTTCGGCCCGGACGGGGCGGAACAGAAAACGGAAAGAAAGAGGAAGACTGCAATGGCGGAGAAAAAAACGATGAGAAAGAGGATCCTGGATTATCTGCTCATCACCGTGGGAACGGTGATCTACGGCATGGGCGTCAGCCTGTTTCTGGATCCGAACAACCTGGCGCCGGGCGGCGTGACGGGTATCGCCATGATTCTGAACCGCCTGACCGGCCTTCCCACCGGCACGGGGATCCTTCTGATCAATATCCCGATCCTTGCCGCCGGCCTGTGGAAGTTCGGCCTGCGTTTTCTGGTGTCCACCCTCTACGCTACCTTTTTGAGCTCTGTTTTCACCAATTTTTTCGCCCGCTTCGGGGCGCTCACCACGGATCCCGTCCTTGCCTCCCTCGCCGGCGGCGCGGTCTTTGCCGCCGGCCTGGCTCTTGTGTTCCGGGCCGGAGCCACCACGGGGGGAACGGATATCATCGTGAAATTCCTCCGGCAGAAATACCGCCATCTGAAGACCGGAAGGCTGTTTTTCATTCTGGACGTGCTGATCGTCCTGGCGTCCCTGCTGGTATTTGACGATATCAACACCATCCTTTACGCCATGCTCGCCGTGGTGGTAATCAGCATCGTGTTCGACGGGGTGCTCTACGGCTTTGACGAGGCGAAGCTGATCTATATCATCAGCGACCATTCGGAACAGATCGCGCAGCGCATCCTGGACGAGCTGGACGCGGGAGTAACCTTCCTGAAGGGGAAGGGGGCCTACAGCAGCAGTCCCAAGGACGTGATCCTGTGCGTCCTGCGCAATACCGTTGCGCCTAAGGCCGAAGAGATCGTAAAGCAGGAGGATCCGCTTGCCTTCATGATCATTTCCAGCGCGACGGAGATCTATGGGGAAGGATATAAGAATATTTTCAGCGAGAAGCTGTAAAGAAGAGGCTGCAGGATGAACAGGATTCTGATCATAGATGACGACAGGGAGCTCTGCGCGCTGATCGGCCGCAGCGTTCTGGCAGAAAATATGGAAGCGGATTTTTGCTGCGGCGGAAAAGAAGGGCTGGCAAAATTGAAGGAAAGGGACTATCAGCTGGTGATCCTTGATGTGATGCTGCCCGGAATGGACGGCTTTGAGACGCTGGAACGGATCCGGAAGGAAAGCAGCCTTCCGATTCTGATGCTCACTGCGAAAAATGACGGCGTTTCCAAGGTGCGCGGCCTGCGGGCAGGAGCGGACGATTATCTGACAAAGCCCTTCGCCATGGATGAGCTGGTTGCCCGCGCGATCTCTCTGACCCGCCGCTACACCCGGTTTAACCGGCCGGAAGGGGGGAGCCCTGGCAGCTTGCTTTTGACGGCCTGCGCGTTGATATGGATAACCGTTCGGTCACTACGGCAAACGGAACTTTTGCACTGCCCCCAAAAGAATTTGACCTGCTGCTCCTCCTTGTAAAACACCAGGGGAAGATTTTGACGAAGCAGCGAATTTATGAAGAGGTCTGGGGAGAAGAATACTGCTATGACGACAGCAGCATTATGACGGTCATCAGCCGTCTGAGGAAGAAAATGGGAGAGGATCCAGGCTCTCCCAGATACATTCAGACCATAAAGGGCGTCGGTTACCGCTTCAATAAGGAGGTATGACTCTTGCTTCTGGAACTGGCCGCATGTCTTTTCATCCTGATCGCCGTCGTTTCTGTTCTGGCTTCCCGGATCCGGATCAGACAGGCAAAAAAACAGATCGCGGAAATGTGCGAGGCGCTTGAGGATATCCGGAACGGAAACGGAAACCGGCGCATTCTGTCAGGAGAGCGTGAGCTGACCGCTCCGCTTGCCTGGGGGATCAACGACATTGTCGTCTCCTATGAAAACAGGCTTGCCGCCTTCCGGCGGACAGAAGCGGCCAACAGCCGGCTCATGACCAGTCTTTCCCATGACGTAAGAACGCCTCTTACCACGCTGATCGGTTATCTCGACGCTGTACATAAGGGAATCGCCGCGGGCAGGGAAAGGGATCGGCTATGCCGTGGATATCGCGGAACAGCCCCTTCGGGTGCGTCTGGACCCGGATGCCTATATGCGGATCCTGAATAATCTGATACAGAATGTGATCGCGCACAGTCACGCGGATCAGATCAGGATCTCGCTGTCCGGTCAGGATGGAAGGCTGAGAATCCTGGTGGCAGATAACGGGGTGGGAATCGGAAAAGAAGATCTGAAGTACATTTTTGACCGTCTCTATCAATGTGAGAAAGGGCGCTCCGAAGGGGGAAGCGGCCTGGGACTGTCCATCGTGCGGCAGCTTGCGGAAAAGATGAACGGCACCATAAGCGCAGAAAGCATACAGGGGAAGGGAACCGCCTTTACGTTGTTCTTTCCTCTGGCAGAATAAGGCTACCCGGCGGCGGGAGCCTTTCTTTTTTTACGAGACAAGCCGGAGAGCTTTCAGAAAAACAGCAGACCGCAAGGTTTCTGCAAGGCTGCGGTAAGGTTCCTGCAAGGCCGGGGTGGTATAATGATTGCCTGTAGGAGGTCAGAACATGAGCGAATATATCATTGAAACGGAACATCTTACCAAACAGTACGGCGCGCAGAAAAGCGTTTCCGAACTGAATCTTCATGTGAAAAAGGGAAGGGTCTACGGCCTTCTTGGAAGAAACGGAGCCGGAAAGACGACGACCATGAAAATGCTTCTGGGACTGACAAAGCCGACATCGGGAGAGATCAGGCTCTGGGGAAAGCCCCTGCAGGGGAATGAAAAAAAGCTGCTTCCCCGGATCGGCAGCCTGATCGAAGCGCCCGGCTTTTATCCGAATCTGACGGCGGCGGAAAATCTGCGCATCTTTGCCGTTCTGCGGGGCGTGCCGAACCGGAACGCGGTGAAGGACGCCCTGGATCTGGTCGGCCTGCCGTATCGGGATAAAAAGCTGTATTCCCGATTTTCCCTCGGGATGAAGCAGCGGCTTGCCATTGCGCTTGCGGTGATGCACGATCCGGAGCTTCTGATCCTGGACGTAAACTGTAGGATAGCTTAGAGTGTGTTTTGCGTGTATGGAGTTGGAAAGGAGCAGAGGATAACCACACGATACACAGAAGAAAGAGGGAAATGTATATACAGTAAGGGAGGAGCAGGTGAAAGAATGGACACCTGTTTTTTTGTAGAGGCGGTTAAGCCCATGAAGGCTTAACCGCCTTGATTACTAAAGAGCAGGAACCAGATGCAGTGTCAAGGGCAGCGACAGCTGGGAGTGGAGATTTTGCGAAGCAAAATACTACTCCGAACCCTTTACACTGCAGATGATTCCTGCCATAAGAGAAGTGAAAGTAAAGAAGCCTTTCAAGGCAGGGAGGTTGTGTGCATGACGAAAGAACAGTTTTGGAGAATTATTGAGGATGTAAATGCGGTATCCCAAAATCATGACCAAGAGACGGTTTGGACAAGGATAGTAGAGAATCTATCTCATTACCCTTTAGAGGACATTATGGATTGGCACCTGATTTACCACGAGTACAAAGATGCGGCATACCGGGATGAAATGTTTGCGGTCAGTACAGCGTTGGGATCGGATTATGCCGATGAGGGCCTGAACAATTTTCGGGCATGGTTAATTTCTTGCGGGAAAGAAGTATTTATGAACGCTCTTCGAGAACCCGTTACTTTGGTGGATTCCCCAAAAAAGGATGGGTGCTTCAATTACGGAAAATATGACTATGCGGCCTTCTATGCATATAACGCAAAGATGTTCCGAATAGACCCAGACAGTACACAGGATCTGATATACGCACTGGAGGACTATACGCTGGACAGAGAAACCATAGAGGACATTCATGAAGAACTGCCAAAGCAGCAGGGCTTCGGTCAAAACGGGGTCGGTGCTTCCTTTGCTAACTATTACTCCCCAAATTGCGGTAAAAACAATGCGCCGCAATCAGATGCCATCCAGGCATTGATGGACAGTGGAGAGGTTGTACATGCCTATGTCTACAGCAACGGAGGAAGAGAAGAATTCCTGTTCCATAACACTCCGGAAAACATTGCATCCTTTATTGGAAGCCGACCGTTTGTGGATCAAATGATTTTGACCACTCCGATGGACGAGCTGATTATGAATACCATGGGAAACTTTATCGACCAGTGTCCAGATAAGGAGTTGCTGGAGCAGGTCAAGGAGACCCTCATCCCCATCCAGCTTGGTGAAGCAGAACCGCAGCCTATCTTTAGTCCCAGTGTGGAGGAGGTCAACGAATATTATGAGCAACAGGAAAATCTGGATCTGGGCATGTAATTGATACAACATGAAATCCACAGGAGAGAATGCTGGTGACGGCATTCTTTTTTTCTGCCCTAATACAGAAAGAAGAAGGCGATCGGGTTGAGAAAACAGACGGATTTAGCTGCGATGAAACAGCTGGCAAGGGTATTTTTAATGATGGATCCGGAACCGACATCATTCTCACCGGTGATAATAAAGCATCCGTTTACGGATTCAGGAATAGTAACGGTAAGAAGTGGTAACGAATATAGAGCAGCCGATATCACAGCAGATGAAGCGGTGAGGAGCCAATGGAGAGAGCAAATGGCGTCGTTAATTGAGAATGCTGAGACGCCGAGGCACATCTATATGATGCTGACCAAATCCTATCGGTTTGCCTTTTTGAAGTATGCAATGCCATATTTTTCGCAAAAGGATTTTTCCGAATATCTGGCCAACGCATGGGTCATGTGCGAAAGCCCCAACAATGATCCTAACTTTACGCAAAAGCAGATGTTGGGCCTGTTCAAAAAAGCGGATCCCCAGGTGCTCATGGATGAGGACGAATACAAGCAGTTTCAGGCATTGGAGGATACCCTCGTTGTCTATCGCGGCGTAACATCATATAACGCCAACAGGGTGAAAGCTCTGTCCTGGACATTGGACAGAGAAAAGGCGGAATGGTTTGCGCACCGCTTTGATGAGGATGGCGCCGTATATGAAGCGAAGATTGATAAGGCGCATGTCTATGCCTTTTTCAGCAGCCGAAACGAGTCAGAGGTAATCGTCGATCCTGCTTTTCTGAATGAGCTTGCAGAAGTCCAGACAGAGGATGAGGGCCTCTCCATGACCATGTAGGAGAAAAGCAGATGAAAGAAATATATAAGGTACAAACACCAAAGCGGATCGTGTTCGGCGATCCGCTGTATTTTGAAGAATTCAGCGGAGCCAGACTGGAGCAGCTCGTCGTGGATGTCCAGCCGCCTGAAGCGTTTGGCGCAAGAGTCGTACTCAGGGAGTTTTCCGCAGCGGAGGCGCCGGATACGTTGATCCGGACCATGGAGGTCTACCTGGCTCCAGAGGAGGACATGGACATATATCTGCGGGGGATGAAATATGAGCTTCAGGAGTGCATCGAAAAGGAAATCGGTGTGGATACCGCCAGATACTATCTTCAGGTGGATGATAGAGAGGATATCCTGCACACGGGGGGAGATGGCTACTGGGGCAGTTACGAAGAGCTGTCCCGGAATACAAGGGATGGGAGAATGGTAGAAGCCGCCATCCTCACCGTCATCTGGCCGGAATACGAATCCATGGAGAGCATGCGGCAGCATGCTTTTTTCTTTTTCCGGGATATGCAGCTTCTGTCGGAAGAGATGGAAGAAGCGGACAACGAACCACAAATATACGGCGAGGAGGGGATCGGGATATGACGCTCTATCAGCAAGAAATGCTGCGAAAGCTGGGCCGGCTGGATTGTGCCGGGCGGTATGATGAGGAAAAGGGATTGCTGGTCATTTCGTCGGGCGGGACAGGCTTGTGCTGTCAGGACAAGAAAGGCTATCTCAGCTGGGAATCGGAGAAAATCCGCACAGAGGAGGAAAAAGCGGTTCTTTCTCAAATCGGCGAGCAGGCAAAGCTAATCCGTGCGTATGTGGGACAATACGAAAATTCACCGTCCATGGGGATTCCCGAGGTTGAGGGATACCGAAGAATGGCAGAATGCGGCGATACGGTCATGGCCGGCATGTACAGCGAACAGCACGGGTTCATGTTTACTACATGGACGCAGAACGGGGATCGCAGCAGGGTTACCAACGGGGACTACTCCCCCAATTATGAGTATGTCAAGGAGGCCTTCGCCATAAGGGCGGGGCTGGTGGACAGATGCCGGCTGTTTACTCCGGAAGAAGCCGCCAGCCTGTATCGCTGTGTTGATTTTACCAGAAACAACTGTATGACACTCACATGGGAGCAGGAACAGGAGTTAAATGCACTGACGGAAAAACTGCAGTTTGGATACCCGCAGCTGGAAGAAGCGCCGCCATCCTTCGAGCAGGGGGATAACCTACAACTAAATATGTAATATGTAACCAACGAGATAGGCCCAGGCTTTTGATAGTAAAACAAAAGCCTGGGCCTTTTCCGTTTTCAGGAAAGGAGCCAGGCCATGTATTTTATGGATGACGAACGTTTACGGGAGTATGAGCGGTTTATGCAGCATACGCCCCATTACAGGCCAAGGGGCTGCGGCGTCATCGGCATTCGGATTATGGATACAAAGCCACCGCCGGCATCCTATGAAGAAAGAATGGGACAAATGGCTGCTCATATTCCATTCCAATCCTTTCGGATGCGGCTGAACCAATACCTAAAGGAAAGCGAGGGAAACCCTATGATATTCAAAGATGGGCGGCATCAGGCGGCCTTTTGGACGGCGATTGAAAGGGTGGGACAAAGGGATTATGGACTGCTGTCCGCACTTTACCTGCTGACAGCGGATCCGCGGTTGAGGCGCATAGTCGAGAAAAGGCATCCAGGAGGGACGCTTCTCTTTGAGCCATTCTGCGTTCCAGGCTGTACGGAGAGCGCATATACCTTGTACTGTGCGGCGAAGGATCTGTACCTTGGCACCAAACACCTGACCATTGACGACCTGGGCGATGCGAAGCTGATCCCAACGGAGCTGTTTAGGCTCATCTGCAATGCCATGGCCGTCCGCAGATACGGCCTCCGGGCACTGGAAATCGGGAAGGAGGAATAGCATGAACACAAGAATCTGCTATCTGTACCGGGATTCAGATAATTATAAGGTCCACAACATGTGTGTCATCCATGGGGAGCTGACCGACAGCCAGATCGATCAGATCCTGGAGTGCTGCGATATGGGGGAATACTTTATCCCCAGCCAGGTGGGATTGCCGGAGCGCAAATTCGATGAATTTGATTCGGAAAGGGATCACTGTTGGTTTGAGCTGAACCGGGACGGCTTTGAATCATGCAATCAAGAGGCGGATACATTCCTTACGGCGGAGCAGCTAACGGCAAACTTCCAGGCATGCAAGAACAACTGGCGGGATGATTTGGCACCCAATGGGATGGAAGGCCCCACATTATGAATAAAACAGTAGGAGGAATGCAAATATGGCGAGAATACGGTCTTTTAACCTGGATCGATGGAGCGAACCGGATGAGCAGCGCCGGGTCCGGCATATTGGCATGGCGGATGCCAGGGAGACATTTGAAAAGCTGAAGAAGCATCTGGAGGCCACCGGCCTGCTGCCGGATGAGTATTTCCTGTTTGACGGAGAGTACGAAACCCAGCTTAAGGGAGAACTCCCGAACTTCGATCATGCCCTCTGCGTCCCCAATTATGGAGCCAGCGAGGGCATTTATCTGGACATCAGCCTGGTGTGCAGGAATGAGGATGGCAGCCGCAAATTTATCCCATTTGCCACCGGCAAGACTCTGGAAGAAAGCGGGGACGCTTTCCTGCGGATGCACCGGATCGCAGGGGAATGCTCGCTCCTGCTAAACGGCAGAGGTATATATTTTGAGCGCAGCGAAACACCATTGTTTTTAACCAGCGAGGAAACAGACGCAGTGATCAATGCGCTGGAACTGGAAATCCTGTCGGATATCTCGCCGGAACAGGCACGGCTGCTTGAGGGGGTCATGGGCAAGATTGACGGGCAGCGGCTGACGCCGGTTTGCGCCGTTGCCTGCCATGGGGTGGACGATTACTCTCTCTGGACGGCGGACCTGCCGGTTGCGGTGGTACAGGAGATCGCCCGAGACGGCAGTAAGGTACACGGCCGGCCGGAGGATCTCATGGCGCAGATGGCGCCGGATACCCTGCGCATCCTTTTCCCCTATCAGGAAGAAGGAGAAATCAGCTTCAGCACCATCCCGGAAAGGCTCGATAATCTGGATGCCTATACCAATTGGGGCGGCTCTGAACGAGGCAGTAAGGAAGATATCCTGTCCGAACTGCAAAAGGAGATGGGGCTGGAGCAGTCAGAAGGTGTGGAGCAGCAGATGGGAGGGATGCAAATATGACGAAGGGAGAACGGGTGGCATTTTCGTATGGGCGCTCCAGCTGTGTGTCCGGCACTTTGATGGCTCCCGCTTATGATGGGCGAATGAGATCCCTGGTCAGTGAAAGCCGGGCCGAACGCGGGATAAGGAGCAATATGCGAAATATGGCGGCCTGGTACATTGGATATGCCTGCCAAGCCGCTGTTGCGGGAAGGGGTATTACACAGGAACAGTTTCGGGGCATGATGACCGCTGTTATACAATGCGATTCGCCCAGTAATATCACAGAAGGATGGGCTGCCTTTGCCAAAGAGTGCGTGGAGGCTGGACAATACCCGGATCTGGAGGAAACGCCGGATCCGGAGACCGGCGTCAATCGGTGGCTGGAAACTATCCTTGCCGGCCTGCTCCAGATTCGGGGAGAATATGGGGACGACATAGCCAGGGAGCTTGCGGCATTGTCCCTGCGCCCCTGCTGCCTGTACCCCGGTGAAATGGGCCATGCCGCACAGATCCTCCAGGCGGGTGGCGGCGTAGAGCAGATTGAAGGGTACCTGGCGGCAAGCAAACTGGAAGACGGGCCGCCCTTTTACCCGCACATGGAGGATATTGCGGAGCTGTATATGCCAAAGAGGCAAATGAACGATCTGAACATGGGAGGGATGTGATATGGCAAAGGTCAGAGCCGTGATCGAGGCTGACAGCGGTACGCTGCTGGTGGATTTCCCACAGGGAATCTATGCCCTGTATGAGAAGCTCCGCTCAGTGGGTATCCGGCACAGCCCTTCCAATATTCCCATCGCAGACGAGG
>DXDD01000083.1 GCA_019115665.1 Candidatus Eisenbergiella pullistercoris
CTCCCAGTTCATCCGCTGAAAACCAGTTTTCCTTGAATTCAAACCATTCTTTTTCTTTATCGTAAGAACGCAGTTCGTTTACAACCTGTTCAGAAGTCATCATTTCTATCACCTCAAAATTTTAATACCCACTTTATTACCCACACGCATTATATCACATGTGGGTAATAAAGTGGGTATTAAATTTCAAATTTCCAGTTTTTTAACAACTACCAGATTCTCGTCGTATACCACAATTTTCTAAACGAATCTCCTGGCCAGCTGCTCTGCGTATTCTGTGACCGCTGTTGCCTGCTCTTCGAGGGAAGAAGTGAAAGCGTCGATGCGCTCTTATCTTCTCCTCTCCAATTTCACACAGACTTCTGTATGGACAGTTCCCCCAAACATATCGCACCCTCTCCCCTTCACGATCTCATACCCTCTCTCCCTCAGCCACTTCACATCCCTGGCCAGAGTCGCCGAGTCGCAGCTTACATACACGATCCGCTCCGGCTGCATTTTCACCATGGTTTCCAGGCACCTTTCGTCGCAGCCCTTGCGGGGCGGGTCCACCACGATCACGTCCGCATGGATGCCTTCCTTCTCATACTTTTCCGGAAGCACCTCCTCCGCCTTCCCCACGAAAAACTCCGCGTTGGTGATGCCGTTGAGGCGGGCGTTCTGCTGCGCGTCGCGGACGGCGTCGGGGACGATTTCCACGCCGTACACCTTTCCCGCCTGTTTCGCCAGAAACAGGGAGATGGTTCCGATGCCGCAGTAGAGGTCCCATACGGTTTCCGTTCCGGTCAGGCCCGCGTAGGCAAGGGCCTGGCTGTAGAGCTTCTCCGTCTGGACGGGGTTCACCTGGTAGAAGGAGAGAGGGGAGATCCGGAAGGTGACACCGCCGATGGAGTCCTCGATGAAGCCGGTTCCGCGCACCACGCGGATTTTTTTGCCGAGGATCACATTGGTGCGCTCCCGGTTGGTGTTGACGGACAGGCTGGTCATGCCGGGAAGCTGCCAGAGGGCGTCGGCAAGGGCCTCTTCCTCCGGAAAGCGGCTGCCGTTTATCACCAGGCAGACCATGAGCTGGCCGCTCTGAAAGCCCTTGCGGATGAGGACATGGCGCAGCAGGCCCGTGCCGGTCTGTTCGTCGTAGGCGGTGATGTGAAAGCGCTTCATGTGGGAGAGGATGGTTTCCAGCACCAGGCGGTTTTCGGGAACGCCCAGGGCGCAGTCCGTGTTGGGGATGATGGTATGGGTGCGGCCCGCGTAAAAGCCCGTGACCACGTTTCCGTCCTTATCCGTCCCGAAGGGGAACTGGGCCTTGTTGCGGTAGTGCCAGGGATCGTCCATGCCGATGATGGGTTCCATGATCTCCTCCACCCGTTCCGGGGAGAGGCCGCCGATACGGATCAGGTTGTTTCGGATCTTTTTTTCCTTAAATTCCAGCTGCTTCTCATAGGAAAGCGCCTGAAGCTGGCAGCCGCCGCACTGGCGGCTGAAGGGGCAGAGGGGCGTAACGCGAAAAGGAGAAGGTTCGATCACCTTCTCCAGCTTCGCATAGGCATAGTGCTTCTTCGCCTTCATGACCTTCGCCTGCACAGTATCCCCGATCACGGCGTCCTTAATAAACAGGGTGAAGCCCCCGGCCCCGGCTGCATCCATCCCGGCTGCGTCCGGCCCGGCCGCAGACAATGTATTCACCGGCAATATATCCGCATCCGGCCCGGCCGCAGGCAATTTATCCACCGGCAGCGTGTCCGCGGACAATGTGCCCGCAGGCAATGTGTCCGCAGCCAGGGCATCCGCCTGCGCCGCGTCCGCCGCGCAGGCCGCTTTTCCGTCGGGCACGCTCACCCTTCCGATGCCCTCGCCGTCGTTTCCGGTATCCGTGATCGTTACGGTAAAAATGTCATTCTTCTTCACTTCCATACAGAAGCCCGTCCTTTCCTGGCATTGCTTCTTTATTTTCGTTCCTTCCGCTTCATATAATAAATAAAGATAAAAAGCTGCAAAAGAACAGCCGCAAAAAAATTCCGTTTTCTCCGGAAGAATCCGGGTTTCTTAATCCATCCTGGTCAGGCGGATGTTGGACTCAAACAGCCGGTTGTAGCCCAGCCAGCCATACCCGGTCGCTCCCTGCAGGGCTTCGGAGAAGGTCTCCAGCTTGGCGTCCGCGTTGTCCGCCAGGTAGAGGGCCGTGGCCTCGATCAGGGCAGGCTTTTTCGGGGAGCCGTATTCGTATTCGCCGTGGTGGGCCAGGATGCAGTGCTTCAGCTCCGCCGCAAGCACAGGCGGGAAGCCGGGAATCTGGCGGGCCTTTTCTCCCACCATTTCCGCGCCCATGATGATGTGGCCCAGGAGCTGTCCGTCGTCGGTGTAATCGTTTTCCGGGAAGCGGGAGAGCTCCTTCGTTTTTCCGATATCATGGCAGAGCGCCGCGGCGATCAGCAGATCCCGTTTCAGGATGGGATAGGTCCTGCAGAAATATTCGCACAGCTTTGCTACGCTCAGGGTGTGCTCCAGAAGGCCGCCCACAAAGCCGTGGTGGATGGTCTTGGCGGCGGAGGACATGCGGAAGGCGCGGATGAATTCCTCGTCCTCCACGAAAAAGCTTTCCAGCAGTTTTTTCAGAAAACCGTTTTCCGTGCGGCCGATGAGGCCGAGAAGCTCCTTGTACATGCCGTCGATGCTTTTGCTGCTGACGGGGAGGTAGTCGGCGGGGTCGTATTCGCCCTCACGGCAGACGCGGATGCGTTTTACATTAACCTGGAGCGCGCTCTGGAAGCTGATCACGTCGCCGTACACCTCTATGTAATCCATGGCGTCAAATTCGGCGATGCCCGCGTTGTTGGGGTCCCAGACCTTGGCGTCGATGGTTCCGGTCTTATCCTGCAGGATCACATTTTCATAGGGCTTTCCGTTCTTGGTCACGGCGGACTGCTTGTGCTTGCACAGATAAATGTCAAACATCCGGTCGCCCTCTTTATAGTCTCTGATATATTTCATCGTCCTTCTCCATTCCGGAAGCGCGGCGGCGGACGGGATCCCGAGCCGCTGCCGCGTTCCTCTGCATTTTTTCTATTCCAGTGTGTTCAAAAGCACGTCAACGGTCATCTCCTGGTATTCCTCCTGCACCTGGCGCATGACGGTGAGCGTCAGCTCCGTGTCGGGAAGCAGTCCCATGAGGGTGTTCCGGTAGTCGGCAAAGGATTCCACGGGCACGGTTCCCATCTGCACGATCACGTCTCCGCTCTGGATGCCTGCCACCATGGCGGGGGAATCCATGACGATTCCCGTCACGTAGGCGCCCGCGGGCACGCCCTGGGTCTCCTGGATCTCCTTAGGCACGTCCGTCCCGAAAATGCCAAGGGAGGCGGAGGGCTGTCCGTTGGAAAGCTTTTCGATCAGGTTTTTCAGCCCGCTGATGCCGTAGGCGGTGATCAGGTTCGGCGTATCCTCCGCGCTGTTTTCCTGGCAGATGATGCCGAGCACCTGGCCGCTCAGGTTGGTGAGGATGCCGCTGGCGAAGGTGCTTCCGTAGATGTCCGTGGTCAGAAGCTGATAATTGCCGTCCGCCAGATACAGCGTGCCGTCCGATGAGGTGATCATCCCGTAGGCCACGGAATTTGCCTTTCCCAGAGGGCGGCCCAGCGCCGCCACGGGGGTGGCCAGAAGGCCGCTGTTGCTGGAGCTGGCAAGCCTTGCGGGAGAAATGGTCTCCTGGGTGGCGTCTGGAATGCTTTCCAGCTCCACGCTGATCACCGCGAGCCCCACGGTGGGGTCGGCCTGCTTCAGCTCTGCCTGCACCTGCGTGCTGTCGCAGAAGACCACGTTCAGCTCCTCGGACTGATCCACGATCTCCTTTTCTGTCAGAATCAGAAGCTCCCTGCCGTTGTCCGCCACGATCAGCCCGGCATTCTGGCCTTCATTTTCATAGGAATTGTTCATCCAGTCCGTATCGGAGGTGATCCCGATCACCGTCACCAGGGATTTGGACACCTCCTGCACCATTTTATAGAGATTGCTGTAGAGTGTCTGATAATCGGATACCTTCAGCTCCACCCGCTCCACCACGGTGGTCTGGACGGGCGGCGCGCTCTCCTCCTCGCTCTCCTCTTCCAGCACCATGTCCTCCGGCAGCATTTCCTCGTTTTCCGATTCCTCCTGCAGCTGCACCGGTTCCGGCTCCTCCTCGGGATAGAGCCAGTTGCTGAAAACAGGCTCCAGCACCAGAAAGGTGAGGCAGGCGATGAGCCCGAAGATCGCGGCCATGGAGGCGGTGATCATGGTCCGTTTCAGAAGCTTTCTCTTGTTGACCGGCCGTTCCTTGACCTTTTCCTTGATAAAGCTGATATCCGTTCCGGCGCTGTCCGAGGCCGGCTGCGGCTTCTGCGGCAGTTCCCGGTTCTGCTTTTCGTCGTTTCTTTTTTCCTGATCCGGCATATATCCTTCTCCGTATGAAAAAAATCGTTTTCTTCCCGCCGCGCTTCCGCTTCCCGCCCCGGTTCGATGCAGCGCGGACAAGCACGGCATTCACAGTATATCCGATTGCGGGCCGGTTGTAAAGGAGCGCGCCGAAACGGCGGAAAAAACAGGGAGCTGACGTGTTGTGTCCTCTCCCTGTGTCTGTATCATTTTTTATTTTCACGCTTATTGGTTATGCGCGCAGATTTTCGTCCGCATGCGGCCGTTTCACCGCTTCGCTGCGGCGATGGTCTATGCGTCCGGCCGAATCTCCTTTTTCGCTTTCTTCACGCTTTCCCGGTAATTCTCCCCGGCGTTCTCCCGCAGATAGCCCGGGGCGAGAAGCGCCGCATCGTAAAGCTCCTCCAGTGTGTCCTCCTGCGCCTGTGTGGCCTCCGAGGGGGAAACCACCCTGGTCTGCCATACGGACATGCAGCCGGTGTATTCCGCCAGCCAGAACAGGGGCTCCATGCTTTTCTCCATATGTCCGTGGAGCACCGCAGGATCCGCTCCCGCAAGCTCTGTCAGCTTCCCGATATGGGAAGGCAGCGGCTCTTCTATGCTGCCGTCCGGCAGGATCACGCATTCGCAGGGATCTTCATCCTCCCTGTGCGCGTTGAGAAATTCCATCACCTTCACTTCGGCCGCCTTTCCCTGCACTTCCAAAAGCGCTTTCTGCCAAAACGTCTCCTGTATGCAGCCTTTTTGTGCGAATCATCCGGAGCCTTTGCCGTGCGGAGTACAGCGTACGGTTCACGGCAGTCCCGGATCTGTCCTAACCTCTGTCACGCCTTTATACTAGCAAAAAAGCCGCTTCTTTTCAATAGGAAAGGGAAAACGTTTTCCGAAAAAAGGCCGCCGCCTGTTACTGTTCAACCTTTGGCAGAACAGTAACGGCATGCCGGCGGGCAGAAATCCGGCCTGTCACGAAACAGCAGCCTGTTCAGTGATTTCCCGCGCAGCCGTGCTTATCCTCGCCGCAGCCATGATCTCCGTGGCCGCAGCCATGATCCTCATGTCCATGCCCGCATTCGTGATCTCCGTGGCCGCAGGTATGGCCCTCGCCGTGATCATGATGATGACTGCACTGCGCGTCGGGATCGTAGTTCAGGCTTCCGGACAGAAGCGCCGCCACCGCTTCATCCGCGTTTCCCTGCACGCCGGGATACAGACGGATCCCCGCGTCGTCCAGCGCCATCCTCGCGCCCATTCCGATCCCGCCGCAGATCAGCGCCTCCACGCCGTGCGCCTGCAGAAAGCCCGCCAGCGCTCCGTGTCCGCTGCCCTGTGCGCTGACCACCGTTTCCTCCGTCACCCTTCCATCCTGTGTCTCATACAGCTTGAAGCTCTCACAATGTCCGAAATGCTGAAAAACCTCTCCGTTTTCATAGGTTACCGCAATTTTCATCTCTCTGTCATCCTTTCTGTCCGGCAGCTTCTTCCTTTTGTCCTCCGCCGGTTCTTTTTCGTTCAGTGTAGCCCTGTTTCTGGCATATGTCAATAACCTGGCAGCCATTTTCCCGTGACTGCCGCCTGTCCTTAGGGATTTTTTTCCGGGCTTTTTCCCGGACTTTCCCTCCTGCCTTTTCTCCCGCTTCCGGATGCAGGAGCCGGATCAAAGGCCGGGAAGCTCCGCCGGGTTTTTGCAGCGGAAAACGCCGGCGGGAACTCCTGCTCCAGGTCTGCAAAAGCTTCTGTGACGGTTTAGATGCAGAAAATTTCATTTTGAACCGTACAAAAAGCCTGTTCCTACGGTTCCAGATACAGGAAATGCCCTTCTGAACCGTACAAAATGGTGGTCTGCTGCCTGTTCCGACGGTTCCAAATACAGGAAATGCCCTCCTGAACCGTACAAAAAGGTGGTGTGCTGCCTGTTCCTACGGTTCCAAATACAGAAAATGCCCTCCTGAACCGTACAAAATGGTCTCTCCGTACGGTTCAATATACAAAAATCCTGTTTCTGACCGTACCAGACGCCAATTTGTACGGTTCAGAACAGGAAAAGATCTTCTTATAACCGTATTATTTCAAAAAATGTACGGTTCAGAATTTGAAAATTGCATATGTAACCGTATCCATCCTTTTCTTTGCAGTCTGAACGGCAGCAGGGCCCTTTCTTAACCATGCATCATGACAGGAACCTTCATGACATCCGAAAAGCCGCTGCATTCCTGTTCACCGGCAGGCCGGCGAGCAGGATCCGGCCCGCATTTTATCCCTGCCGGGACTGGCTATGCCCTTCTTTCCGTGGTATAATGATTGCGCACAGCGCAATCCAGCCCGATCTCATCGGGCTGCCCCGCTTCGCGGGGATTATACCCTCGTCCTGCGGCTTGCCGAGAAAATGCCGCCTCCGGCGGCGCTTTCTCTTCTTCGCCCGCAGTATAATGATTGCGCACAGCGCAATCCAGCCCGATCTCATCGGGCTGTCCCGCTTCGCGCCCCAATCATCAGAAATAACCACAGAGGTAACCATGAACGAAAAAGTACTGAAAACCCTTGAATATAATAAGATCATCGACCGGCTTACGGAGCACGCCACCTCGGATCCGGGGCGGCGGCTCTGCAGGGAGCTTGTCCCCATGGACCGGCTTTCCGATATTGAGAGCGCCCAGCAGGAAACGGCGGACGCTCTGACCAGGCTGTTTCAGAAGGGAAGCATTTCCTTCGGAAGCACCAGGGAGCTGGGCATGAGCCTGCGATCCCTGGAGATCGGAAGCACCCTTTCCATTCCGGAGCTTCTGCACATCGCGTCGCTGCTGGAAAACGTGGCGCGGGTAAAGAATTTCGGCAGGAAGGACCGGGAGGACGCGCCGGACGATTCGCTGACGCCGCTGTTTTCTTCGCTGGAGCCGCTGACGCAGCTGTCCAGGGAGATTTACCGGTGCATCGTTTCCGAAGAGGAGATCAGCGACGACGCCAGTCCGGGCCTGAAGCATGTCAGACGCAGCATGGCCGTGACCGCAGAGCGGATCCATTCCCAGTTAAACAGCATGGTGAACGGCTCCCTGCATTCTTATCTGCAGGATGCGCTGGTCACCACCAGAAACGGGCGTTACTGCCTGCCTGTAAAGGCGGAGTACCGCAGCCAGGTGCCGGGCATGATCCACGACCAGTCCTCCACGGGAAGCACCATTTTCATCGAGCCGGCAGCCGTAGTCAGTCTGAATAACCAGATGCGGGAGCTGGAGCTGAAGGAAAAGGAAGAGATTGAAAAAGTGCTCGCCGCGCTGAGCGCTCTCGCCGGGGAGCATACGGTAGAGCTTGCGGAAAACCAGCATGTGATGACCCGGCTGGATTTCATTTTCGCGAAGGCCTCCCTTGCCCTGGAGCAGAACGCCTCCAGGCCGGTCTTCAACGAGGATCATATCATCGATATCCGCGGGGCGAGACATCCTTTACTGGATAAAAAGAAAACCGTTCCCATCGATATCCGTCTGGGCAGGGATTATGACCTTCTCATCATCACCGGGCCGAATACGGGCGGAAAAACGGTTTCCCTGAAAACCACGGGACTGTTCTGCCTGATGGGACAGGCCGGCCTTCATATCCCGGCCCAGGACCGGTCCGGGCTTTCCGTGTTCCGGGAGGTTTTTGCGGATATCGGGGACGAGCAGAGCATCGAGCAGAGCCTGAGCACCTTCTCCTCCCACATGACCAGCATCGTGTCCATCCTGAAGCACGCGGACGCGGACTCCCTCTGCCTCTTCGACGAGCTGGGAGCCGGAACCGATCCCACGGAAGGCGCGGCCCTCGCCATCGCCATCCTGAACCACCTGCACGACCGGGGCGTACGCACCATGGCGACCACCCATTACAGCGAGCTGAAGGTTTACGCCCTTTCCACCTCCTTTGTGGAAAACGCCTGCTGCGAATTTGACGTGCAGTCCCTGCGGCCCACCTACCGGCTGCTCATCGGCATACCCGGAAAGAGCAACGCCTTCGCCATTTCCAGGCGGCTTGGACTTTCCGAGGAGATCATCGAAGCGGCCTCCTCCCAGATCAGCGCGGAGGACAAAAGCTTTGAGGATCTGCTTTCCGACCTGGAGCAGAGCCGCGTGACCATTGAAAAGGAGCAGCAGGAGATCGAATCCTATAAAAGGGAGATCGAGACGCTGAAAAAGCGGCTGGAGCAGAAGCAGGAGCGCATCGACCAGTCCCGCGATAAGATCCTGCGGGAGGCCAACGAAAAGGCCCGCGAGATCCTGCAGGAGGCCAAGGATACGGCGGACGAAACCATCCGCATTTTCCAGAAGGCCGGCCCCGGCGCTTCCATGAAGGATCTGGAAAAGCAGCGGGAGAAGGTACGAAACAAGATCTCTGAGAAGAACAGTAAGCTTTCCGTGAAGCAGGAAGCTCCTGCCGCGTCCGGCCTGAAGCCCTCTCAGATCAGGCTGGGCGAATCCGTGCGCATCGTTTCCATGGGACTGAAGGGCACCGTCAGCTCCCTGCCTGACCATAAGGGCAACCTGTTCGTCCAGTGCGGCATCATCCGCACCCAGACCAACATCAGGGATCTGGTCCTGGTGCAGGAAAAGGACAGCTACACCACCGGCAGCGCGAAGCGGACCGGCTCCGGAAAGCTCCGCATGTCCAAGTCCCTCTCCGTCTCCCCGGAGATCAATCTTCTGGGAAAGACCGTGGACGAGGCCCTTACGGAGCTGGACAAATATCTGGACGACGCCTATCTGGCCCATCTTTCCACCGTGCGCGTGGTGCACGGCAAGGGCACGGGCGCGCTGAGAAACGCGGTGCAGAGCCACCTGCGCAAGGTGAAATATGTGAAATCCTACCGCCTGGGCGAATACGGCGAAGGCGACGCGGGCGTCACCATCGTGGAGTTTAAGTCCTGACCGGCCCGGGCGGCCTTAGCCGGACGTCCGGCCTGACCGGGCGCAGGTGCCTCAGACCGCCCGGCCCGCCCGCCGCCGGGCTCTGCCCTGATAAAAAGAAAGGAATCTCAATGGTAAATAAACAGAAAATCCTGATCGTAGACGACGACAGCAACATCGCGGAGCTCATCTCCCTCTATCTGACCAAGGAATGCTTCGACACCATGATCGTGGGAGACGGGGAGTCCGCCCTGGTTGCGGTAAAAAGCTTTTCTCCCAACCTGATCCTGCTGGATCTGATGCTTCCGGGCATCGACGGCTATCAGGTCTGCCGGGAGGTGCGCAGCCACTCCAACATCCCCATCATCATGCTTTCCGCCAAAGGGGAGATCTTCGACAAGGTGCTCGGGCTGGAGCTGGGCGCGGACGACTACATGGAAAAGCCCTTCGACTCCAAGGAGCTGGTGGCCAGGGTGAAGGCGGTCCTCCGCCGCTACAAGGCCGCTCCCGCCGCGAAGGAGCAGCCGGATATCAAATGCGTGGAATACCCGGATCTGATCGTCAACCAGACCAACTATTCCGTGATCTACAACGGAAAAACCGTGGACATGCCGCCCAAGGAGCTGGAGCTTCTTTATTTTCTCGCCTCCTCCCCCAACCATGTCTTTACCAGGGAGCAGCTGCTGGATCAGATCTGGGGCTATGAATACATCGGCGACACCCGCACCGTTGACGTACATATCAAGCGCCTGCGGGAAAAGATCAAGGACCACGAATCCTGGCGGATCGCCACCATCTGGGGCATCGGCTATAAATTTGAGGTGAGACAATGAGGAAAACCCTCTATCTGAAATTCCTGCTCGCCTATCTGATCTTCGGCTTTTTCGGCTTTATCGTGGTGGCTACCTTCGGCTCCAGCATGACGCTGGAGCACATGAAGCGGGAACGGGCGGACACCCTCTACAAGGAGGCGACGCTGATCGCCAACACCTATGCCGCCGACCTTTACAGCAATGAGGTGGATCTGGAAACGGTGAATACGCAGATGGATTCCCTTTCCGTCTATCTGGACGCCATCATCTGGATCATCAACCCCTCCGGCCGCATGATCCTGGATACGGACACCCCGGTAGAGCTGGAAAATCCCCGCATCGTGGAAGGCTTCAACGCCACCGATTTCGCCGGCTCCTACTATACGGTGGGAAATTTTTACGGAAGCTTTGACGGGGACATGCTCAGCGTCTTCGCCCCCATCACCTCCAATTTCAAGGTGAGCGGCTATGTGGTCATCCACACCTCCATGGCGGAGCTGAAGATGACCAGCGAGGGGATCCTGAGCATCACCTACATCATCCTGGTCATCCTTTTTCTGCTGTCCCTGATCATCCTGATCTTTTTCACGGAAATGGTCTATCAGCCTCTGCGCCGGATCACGGAAGCCACGGAGCAGTATGCCGCCGGGAACATGCGTTATGAGATCCAGGTGGACAGCGAGGACGAAATGGGCTATCTTGCCGCCACCCTTTCCTATATGGCAAGCGAGATCGCGCGCAGCGAGGATAACCAGAAAAAATTCATCGCCAACGTTTCCCACGATTTCCGCTCGCCCCTGACCTCCATCCACGGCTACCTGGAGGCCATGCTGGACGGCACCATTCCGCCGGAGCTGTATGAAAAATATCTGCATATCGTGCTGAACGAGACCGACCGGCTGACCAAGCTGACCAACAGCCTGCTCACCTTAAACAACCTGAATACAAGGGGGATGGTCCTGGAGAAAACGGACTTTGACCTGAACACGGTGATCCGGGACACGGCGGCCTCCTTTGAGGGAACCTGCCAGCAGAAGCATATTTCCATCGAGCTGGTGCTTACCGGCGATCAGCTGTATGTCAACGCGGATATGGGAAAGATCCAGCAGGTGCTTTACAACCTTCTGGACAACGCCATCAAGTTTTCCCACAACGATTCGTCCATCAGGATCGAGACCACGGAAAAAAATACGAAGGTGTTCGTCTCCGTCAAGGACAGCGGCATCGGCATTCCCCGCGACAGCCTGAAGCTGATCTGGGACCGTTTTTACAAAACCGACCTTTCCCGGGGCAAGGATAAAAAAGGCACCGGCCTGGGCCTTTCCATCACGAAGGAGATCATTCAGGCCCACAGCGAGAACATCAACGTCATCAGCACCGAGGGCGAGGGGACGGAATTTATTTTCAGCCTCCCCCTGTCCGAAGAGGACGACGACTGAAACCGGCGGCCCTTCGCCGCCAGTCACAGCCCCGTTCCGTCCCACAGCGGCACGAAGCTTTCCTTCGCCGTGCCTCCCTCCTGGATAAAGCCGTTTTCTATACCGAGGGCCAGGGCGGAATCCACCAGCCGCTCATAAACCCTTCCGCTCACCCGCCGGTTCAGCTCCGGATACGCGTCAAAACGCCGCATGGGCGTATACTGGTTCATGATGCTGATGTAGATCCGATTCCCGTAGGTCTCATGCAGATAACGGAGCACTCTGCGGGAGTCCATGCTCTGTCCGGGCAGCAGCAGATGCCGGACGATCACGCCCCGCTTCATCAGCCGCTCTCCCGCTTCCGTTTCCTCAAATACGGCCTCCGGAACCTGCCGCACCATCTCCGCGATGGCCTGACAGGCCGTTTCAAAATAGTCCGGCGCATGGGAATAACGCCCCGCCGGCCCGGACGACGCATATTTCAGATCCGGCAGGTAGATGTCCACCAGCCCCTCCAGCAGCTTCAGGGTTTCCGCCTTCTCGTAGCTTCCCGTATTATATACCACCGGAATGCGCAGGCCCGCCCGCTTTGCCAGTCTGAGCGCGGCGGCGATCTGGGGAACGAAATGGGTGGGCGTCACCAGATTGATATTGTTCGCGCCCTGTTCCTGCAGCCGCAGGAAAACACCGGAAAGCTCCTTTACGCCCACGGCCTGCCCTGCCCCGCCTTCCGCGATCAGGCTGTTCTGGCAGAATACGCAGCGCAGGGGACAGCCGCAGAAAAACACCGCGCCGGAGCCCGCCTTTCCGGAGATACAGGGCTCCTCCCAGAAATGCAGCGCTGCCCTTGCCGCCATGACCTGCGCCGTCTGGCCGCAGTATCCTCTCTGCCCGGACAGCCTGTCCGCATGGCAGTTCCTGGGACATAGCGTGCAGTCCGACATTTCCCTTTCATACCCGTAACGCCGCGCCTCCTGTCTGACGCGCTCCCAAAAAGCGCTGTCCTGCGCCATTTTCCACAGTCCGCTCCTGTTTTCCGATGTCTTATCCACAGTCTTTCCCTCTTCTGTCGGGGACTTATCCCCGCCGCCTTCCTTCCCCGCGATGAACTTCCCTTATCATTCCGTCTTTCCTGCGTTGAACCTGCCTTATCATGCCGTCTTTCCGAACACAGCGATCCTGAAAAAAACAGCGTCGGACCGCTTCCCTTTTGGAAATGATCCGGCGCTGCTCCTGTTCCTTTTCAAACCGTGCGTCCTGCTTCGAACCTTGACCCTCATGCGTTACCTCTACAGTTAACTCCGCCAGGCACCCTCACGGCACACGAAAAATTCTGCTTAGTGCTGCTTTGTTCCCAACCTGACACGGTTCACAGACATCCGTTGCGTAAGACCCAAACTTCAACGCCACTTATAGAGGGCAGCCATAAAAGCGCCAGCCCTCGGCCGGACATCACCCCTGCTATAGCGGATTGCAGGTACAGGAGGCCGCTGCTCTCCCGGCTGCACGGTTTCTTCAGTATACCTTTATTCAGGGGGATTTGTCAATCCCTGCGCGGCGGCTTTTCTTTCCTTTCTCTCCGCCCGCACGCGCACCCGCAGCTCCTGAAAGAACTGCTTCAGCATATCGCTGCACTCCTGCTCCATCACGCCGCGGATCACATGGACCTGATGATTGAACCTGGGATCCTCCAGGATGTTCAGAAGGGAACCGGCGCAGCCCGCCTTCGGATTCATGCAGCCGATCACCGTTTCCGGGATCCGGGCCTGAACGATGGCTCCGGAGCACATCTGGCAGGGCTCCAGCGTCACATACAGCACGCATTCCTCCAGCCGCCAGTCCCCCAGCCTTCTGCTGGCCTTGCGAATGGCGGTGATCTCCGCGTGGGAAAGCGTATTTTTATCCGTATTGCGGCGGTTATAGCCCCGGCCGATGATCCTTCCCTCATGCACGATCACGCAGCCGATGGGAACCTCCCCCAGCGCATACGCCTTTTTCGCCTGCTTCATGGCCTCCTTCATATACCGGATGTGCTTTTTTTCCTCTTCCGGCGTCATGCCCTCGTTCCAGGCTCTTTTTTCCATTCCGTCCATCTTCCTTTTCCTTCTTCCATCTTGCGCAGCCGCTCAAATTTTTTTATACTGGAATGGAAAAATCATAACAGGAAAAGGTGCGAAATGCAAATCTGCGGTTTTAACAAGACAACCCTGCTGGATTATCCCGGCCATGTGGCGGCCACCGTTTTCACGGGCTGCTGCAATTTCCGCTGTCCCTTCTGCCAGAACGGGGATCTCGTCCTGCATCCCGGACAGCTCCCTGCGCTCGATGAAGAAGAGATCTTCCGCGTTCTGAAAAAAAGAAGAGGCGTCCTCACCGGCGTGTGCGTGACCGGCGGCGAACCGACGCTGCAGCCGGATCTGGCCGTTTTTCTGAAAAAAATAAAGGACCTGGGCTATCTGGTGAAGCTGGATACCAACGGCTACCTTCCGGACGTGGTGGAAGGGCTTGTCCGGGAAGGGCTTCTGGATTATATCGCCATGGACATCAAGTCCTCTCCGGAGCACTACGCGGACGCGGCAGGCTTTCCGGGGCTCCGGATGGAGCCTGTTTTCCGCAGCGTCTCTTTTCTGCGGGGCTGCGGCCTTCCCTTTGAATTCCGCACCACCGTGGTAAAGGGCCTTCATGACGCGGAGGATTTTCGTTCCATCGGCCGCTGGCTGGCAGGCCCGCAGCCCTATTTTCTCCAGTCCTATCAGGAAAGCGCGGGTGTGATCTCCCCGGTTTTCGAGGCGTTCTCAAAGGAAGAGCTGGAAGGCTTCCGAAGCCTCCTGCTTCCTTTCCTTCCCAACGCCAGCCTGCGCGGCGTGGACTGAGCCGCGCAGGCCGAGGACTGGGCCGCAGAGGCGGGGGCTGGCCGCGGCGTGAGGACGGGTCTGGCCGCAGCGCGAGAATGGATCTGGCCGCAGAGGCTGGGTCCTGCCGCAGAGGGCGGAGGGGAAACGCACAGCTTCTTCATATTCTCACCCGCTTCATATAATAGCCGAAATCTCCCTGAGCCGCAGGTTCTCTTTTTCCCTCAAATCCTTCAAAACCGAACATCTGAGCCGCCATTTTTTCCCGTTCATAACAGACGCCGGGCACGCCGAGATAGAAGCCCTCCTCCTCCCCTTCCGGATATTTTCCCAGGATCAGATGGCGGTAGTTGTAATAGCCGTGAAGCAGAAAGCTGTTGCTCACCAGCTTCTGATACTCCTTTCCCAGGATCACGAAATCTCCCGGCGTGATGGACAGAAACATCCGCTCATCCCCGAACGGATGGATCTGCGGGTACATCCGCTTCAGCTGCTCCCATTTGTCCTCACAGAAAACCGGCCAGGCCGCAGCCGACAGCCGCTCTTCTTCTTTCTGCGCGGGCCGCTTTTGTATTTCCGCTTCCCGAGGCATCCCGCTCTGAAAGTCCGGTTCCGGCAGCCGGTCTGTTTCATTCGCAGCGTCCGGAGCCGGAAATGGACGCGGTTTGGGAATTGAATCTGGATGCGGCTCCGGATGCGGCTTCGGCTGCGGTTTCGGAGACGGATGCGGTTTCGGCTCCTCCTTCTCCGCTTTTTCGCTCTCCGGAATCTCCCGCCGCCCGGAAAGCTTCCAGGTCCCTTTCAGATATCTTCCGCCTGTCAGTTCCGCCCTCAGGCCGCAGATTTCTCCGAACAGCCTCCCGCCCCGCGTCGTCTCCGCCGCCGACATGCTCCTTTCGTAGCGGCCTTCCCCCTTCTGGAGCAGGAGCTTATCCACCAGCGCGCCCGTTTCATCACGCAGGTCAAAAAAGCCCGTGTCCGTTTTTTCCAGTCCGCGGATGCTCATCTGCCAGCGCAGGCCGCCGTCCGTTTCCTCCAGCTTCAGAAACCCCGCGGTTTTGATCCGCTCTCCGGCCTTCCATAAATCCATATATACAATCTGTCTGTTATAGTAGAACACCCTTGTCCTCCTTCCCGCGCTTCTTTTGTCTCCTGCCAGTTTCATTCTATTCTTCCTTTTTCTCCCGTATGAAAAATTTTTTTCTTTTTTCTGTGCCTTTTATGGCACCAAAAGGGATATATAGATGTAACTTTTTTCGTTTTACAGAGCAAAGGAGGAAAAACAGAATGCTTCAGGAAGAATTGGAAGAGAAGGAAGATTTTTCGCAGATCGTTTCAGCGCGTATATCCACGCAGCTGTCCAGGCACAACTGGTCGCTCAAAACGCTGTCCGACCGGTCGTCCGTTCCCTATGAAACCATCAAAAAGATAGCCAACGGCAAGATCGGCAATCCTTCTCTGAGAAATATCCTCAGGATCGCCGAAGCGTTTGGATGCACCATCGATTATCTCGCCGGAAGACAGGATTAAACCGCAGCGGCCGGCGCCGGACCGGGCGGCAGGCCGGATGCTTCCTGCCGGTACGTTTTCATACGATCTGCGCAGTAAATACGCAGACCTGGCCGAATAGTAACACCGGTTCTGTCCTTCTCAGGAAAACGCATTGCTTCTCCCGTCCCGCAGTGCTACAATAAAGCCACAGGCCGCGCCGGAACCGGTCGTACCGGGGATCCGCGCGGCAAAAACGTGCGGCTCGGCCGCACTGGGATACGCCGCCTGCGGCGGCAGAAAACGGAGGAAAACATTACCATGAGCAGAAAAGTAGTTTTGGCAGGCGCCTGCAGAACCGCCATCGGAACGATGGGCGGAGAGCTTTCCAGCATTCCTGCGGCGGATCTGGGAACCATCGTCATCAGAGAAGCGCTGAAGCGTGCGGGCGTAAAGCCTGATCAGGTGGACGAGGTCTACATGGGCTGCGTGCTGCAGGCCGGACAGGGCCAGAACGTGGCAAGGCAGGCCGCCGTCCATGCGGATATTCCGGTTGAGGTTCCCGCCACCACCATCAACGTGCTGTGCGGCTCCGGCCTGCACTGCGTCAATCTGGCCGCCAAGCTGATCGCCAGCGGAGACGCCGACATCATTGTAGCGGGCGGTACGGAAAGCATGTCCCGCGCGCCCTATCTGGTACAGCAGGGCCGCTACGGCTACCGCATGGGCAACGCTCCCCTGGAGGACGCCCTGTTAAAGGACGCGCTCACCGATGCGTTTTACGGCTATCATATGGGAGTGACCGCGGAAAATATCTGCGAGCAGTGGGGTCTGACCCGCGAGCAGCTGGACGAGTTCGCGGCCAACAGCCAGCAGAAATGCGAAAAGGCCATGAATGAGGGACGTTTTAAGGAAGAGATCGTTCCCGTCGAGGTAAAGACCAAAAAGGCCACCATCATTGTGGATACGGACGAAGGCCCCCGCAAGGGCGTAACCGTAGAAAGCCTTTCCAAGCTGCGCCCCGCCTTTAAGAAGGACGGCGGACTTGTGACCGCAGGAAACGCTTCCGGCATCAACGACGGCGCGGCAGCCGTCATCGTCATGAGCGAAGAGAAGGCGAAGGAGCTGGGCGTCACCCCCATGGCCACCTGGATTGCCGGAGAGCTGGCGGGCGTAGAACCCTCCATCATGGGCATCGGCCCTGTTGCGGCCACCAGAAAGGTCCTGAAAAAGACCGGCATGGAGATCGGCGATTTTGACCTGATCGAAGCGAATGAAGCCTTTGCCGCCCAGTCCGTGGCAGTGGGACACGACCTCGGCTTCGACCTGAGCAAGCTCAATGTAAACGGCGGCGCCATCGCCCTCGGCCATCCGGTCGGCTGCTCCGGCTGCCGGATCCTGGTGACTCTGCTTTACGAAATGCAGAGAAGAGACGCCAAAACCGGCCTCGCCACCCTCTGCGTCGGCGGCGGCATGGGCTGCGCGGCTATCGTGAAAAGAGACTGACGCAAAACTGACAGCTGTGCGGAACAGACAGCCATATGGCTGAAAAACGGCCCTCCGGCAGATCCTCTCTGCCGGAGGGCCGTTTCTTTTTTTCTGAAACCGGCTGCAGGGCCGCATCCGCACGCCGCAGCCGCATCAGTCCGCCATGGCCGCATCCGCCGCCGTGCCGGCGGCTTTTGCCAGCTGGTCCCAGATCTGCCGTCTGCATTCCTCAGATTCCTGAAGGCGCTGCGCCAGGCCTTCCAGCCCGATGGGCGAACCGGCTTTTGCGCCCGGATCCTCCGGAAGCTCTGCAAGCGTCCCGTACCAGTTCTCCCGGAAGGCCGATGACTGCCAGCCAGACTCCGGCTGCCCGGCAAAAGCGAAGACATTCCGGTAAAAAAGATGGGACTGTCCCGGCTGATGGCAGCAGATCATGGGGCCGGTTTCTCCCGTATGCAGGAACAGATTCCCGTACAGCTCGGAGCGGATGCCGTAATCGTCCTGGATCAGGCAGCGCTCGTCGTCCACGCTGATATTATAACGGAGGATCGTTCCTTCACATTCCCGGTTCCGGTTGATTCCCGTGCAGTCCAGCCAGAAGCCGCCTTTATTTCCATGGGTATAGTTATACTGAAAGATCGTGGTTCCCGCGGTGCCCCAGTCCGTATCAAAGGCTGTCCCGTCGTTTTCAAACAGCCGGGTACGGCCCACCTCGTTTCTCTGAATCAGCGCGTCCGACACGGCGCATACCCAGACCCCTGCGATCAGCTGAGTGTCCTCCAGACTTCCCAGCGCGCCGGCGTCCAGGCAGACGTTCCCGTCGATCAGCGGCGAGATGCAGTTCGCCACGATGATCCCGTCGCTCCCCGTCCGTTCGATCCGGTTTCCCCTGACCACCACATGGGTATGGTGGATATCGTTGATAAAATCCTCCTGCTGGTTGACCCGGATCCCGCTGGTCAGCACATCATGCACATGGTTCCGGCTGATCAGGATGTCGTGCAGATGGCTGTTTCGGGAGGAGCGGCCCGGCATGGTCACATAGATGCCGGAGTTCCAGTACATGCTCTCATATACCCTCCGGGCTCTCCGGTTTTCTCCCTGCACGTCGAAAACCTCGCAGCCTTCGATCACGATTCCCTGCGTGATCCCCTCCGGCTTTCCGCAGATGCAGATCCCCTGCCGCACGCCGCGCTCCTTCGCCCGGTTGGTGACGGCGATATTTTTTACCTGCCAGAAGCTCACGCCTTCCAGATAGACGGCGGCATAAGCGCCGTCGCCGTGGATGACAGGCCTGTCCTTTTTTTCTTCTCCATAGGAGTCCACCGTAACGGGGGCCTCCGCGCTCCCCGACCCCTTAGGATGCAGCATGCCGTGCCAGCTTCCGCCCCGCTTCAGGCGCAGGGCGTCTCCCGGCTGATATTCCTGCGCGTTCGCCCGCTCCAGCGTCCTCCAGGCCTCCTTCGGGCTCAGCCCTGTACGGGTATCGTCGCCGTTTACGCTGTCAAGATAAAAGCTTCTTTTGGAATTCCCGTTCGGATTCATCATGATCTCCCTTTCCGCTGTTTCCTTTTTCTGAGCCGGGACCGGTACGCCTGCAGAGCCGTACCTCCCGCCAGGCAGGTAAATCCGGTAAGCAGCAGCGCCCGCCCCGCCTTCTCAGCCGCTTCCTCCTTCGTTGCCGGACAGAATCTGTAAAAAAAATCCCTCACCGGCTTCGCCGCTTTCTCTCCCACCAGCTCCCGGTAGGAAAGCAGCCGGGTCTCATAAGCCGCCGGAGCTTCCTCATGAAAAACAAATTCCCGCGCCGCCCGGTTCACGCCGTCTCCATAATCATTGAAGCCGCAGGAGGGTGTATATCCCAGATCCACGCCGAGCCACCTTCCCACCAGGCTGTTCCTGTGATCATGCCCGCAGTAAACCGCAAAAATGTCTCCCAGCTCATGCAGGGCTTCAAATTCTCTGCCGGCCGAATCCGGCACGCTGACTGCCTCCAGAAGCCTTCCCGCTCTGCACCTTGCCGGATCCGGCAGATAATATTCCCCCGCATGGGTACGGTAAGCGCGCACCGCTCCCTTTGTCCTGCGGTCTGTCCGTTTCAGAAGCCGGTAATATTCCGGCAGAGGCATATGCTGAAACACAATGCCCGGAACCGGCCCGCCATTCTTTTCGGCAAAAGCGTCCCTCACGCCTCTGTACCAGAAAAGATCTCCGGGCGGCAGGGGCTGATATCCCCCCTGCGGCAGCTCCGCACCCGTATCAAACAGGTACACCGCCATGGCCACCCTGCTTTCATCGCTGCTTCGGACGCCTATGGCAAAGGTGCCCTCCCTCGTCCCGTGATGGATCTCCTGCCCTCTGCTGTTGAGCCAGTCCACACAGCCGGGCAGGCTGCGGTAGATCTCCATCTGCTCCTCATTCGGAAAGCCGCATCCCCGGTCCTGATCTCCGAAGGTCACGGCGAACGGGATCTTCCGATCCGTCACAGGCTTCATGATCCGTCTTATGGTTTCCTCCGCCCGTTCTCCCTTTTCGGAAAAGCGCCTGTCCGCGCCCTTCAGCTGATCCCCGGACAGCACCACCAGATCGGGCCTTGCCCTCTCCAGCGCCGCGTTCATGAGACGAAGCGTATCCTCAGATACGTCCGGGATTTCCTGTATATCTGCAAACTGTAATATATGAAAGGTTCCGTCTTCTCTGAATTTCATTCTGCATCCTTCCTTTCCGCCGCCTTCGGGCCGCGCCGCGCATTTATCCGTCCGCACAGACCGCAGCCCGAAAGCCTCTCCAAAAAGACAGGGCGTCAGACCGCCATTGGAAGCTACCAGCCTATCATAATCACATCTTTTGCCAAAAACAACAAACTACATAAAATCTTAAAGAAAGTTTCACATGAATTTAACTTTAACGCTCCGGTCCGGTCAGAAACCTCACATATCCCCCAGCCTTGCCGCGCCCACGATCCCCGCATCGTTTCCAAACTCCGCCGGACGGATCCTGGTCTGCACCCTGGAGGCCCTGGAATAGACCATCTTCGCAATGCGCTCCTGCGTCTGCGGCAGGA
>DXDD01000008.1 GCA_019115665.1 Candidatus Eisenbergiella pullistercoris
CGGAACAGGCATTCAGCTTCACCCGGCTCCCGAATTTCCTTTTTGAAGCCCCCACATGGGGGCCCCTGTCCAATGAGGCAAAGGTACTGTACGCCTTTATCCTGCGCCGGACAAAGTTATCCCGGAAAAATGGGTGGGCGGACGAGTATGGGCGGATTTATCTGTATTATCCCATCTGCGAGGTGGTTGACCTGCTCCGCTGTGGGCGGCAGAAAGCGGTAAACACCCTGCGGGAACTGCAATATGCCGGACTGGTGGAAATCCAGAAACAGGGCTGTGGAAAACCCAACCGCATTTTCCCAAAATCCTATGAAGCGGTTCCAAACACCGACTTCAAGAAATCCGGTTCTGGTACGCCGGAGGGCTGAAAACCGTACCCGGCAAGTACGGAAATCACCCTCTGAAGTACGGAAACCGGACGGTATATAGAAATACAAAGATTAAAAGATTGATTTAGATTCTATCCATTCCAATCCTATCCGAGCTATTTCCGGCGGGATTTTCCCTGTGGACAACCCCGGATGGGAAAGGAATGGGGAAAGGAGTTTCATGGCACAACACGCAATTTTGCGTTTTGAGAAGCACAAGGGCAACCCGGCAAGGCCGCTGGAAGCCCATCACGAACGGCAGAAAGACGAATACGCCAGCAACCCCGACATTGACACAAAGGCTGGTTGACCGTATTCCCCCGGATATACTGGCGGAACTGAAACGTCAGCAGCGGCAGCATGGAAAGGAAAGTTGATTTTATAAGTACCAGTATCAGATACAAAAAGGAAACAGAAGTCGTGACTTTTCAGGGCAGGGAAATCACGCTGGAAAACCTCTCCCCGGTGTTCACGCCGGAGCAGGAAGCGGCCAAACGCCGGGAACTGGAGCAGCAGCTTTATGAGGTGTTCCGCAAATATGCCGATAAGCGGCAGAAAGAGGGTTACTGTTCAGCCAGGTCTGCGCATTTTCAGGCTTCCGGAGCAGGGGCCGGCACAAGAAAACCGCCTGCTGCGGACAATCATCCGGTTTTCCGGATTCCTGCCGTAGGAAACCACTGAAATCTACGGTACAAAACCGGAATTTCCTGTTTTGGCCGTAGTGAGGTCCTGATTTCTGCAGGTCAGCGTGCTATTTTTCTGAATTCTGCCGCAGAAGCATGATTCAGTCGTTACTGCTCAGCCAGATTTGCGCATTTCCTGCGCAGACCGTACGAAAACGTACAGGCAGGAGGCATCCGGCCCATCACTGCACGATAAAGCGAGTGCTGCGATTGGAATGTTCGGATGCCGTTACAATTCAGCCTTTGGCAGAGGGCCTTGACAAAAAGGGAGAAATATGTTTTTTTATATATAGTTATTAAAATACATTTAAAAAGATGATTATAAAGAACGGAAGCCGGAAACAAAAAGGAGGAGGGGACGCATGGCCAGTACGGTAACGGTACGGGGAATGAATCAGGAGATCATCCGAAATTGTCTGAAGGGGCGGGAGCAGGTGAGCAAGACGGATCTGGCCGCGCTGACCGGGCTGAGCTTTCCTACAGTGAGCAGGACGATCGATCATCTGGTAAATACGGGGGAGGTGGAAACTGTCGGAGCCGGAAGCTCCAGCGGGGGAAGATGCGCCATGCTTTACCGGCTGAATCCTCTGCATGCCGTTTATCTTCTGCTTACCATTGAGCGCGGAAGGCTTCGCTGGAAGCTGAAGGATCTGGGCGGAAATGTCCTTGATCAGGCATCGCGCCAGGGAGAAGGGAGACTGTGGGAAGCGATCGGGGAGACCGCTCAGAGCATAAAAGGGCTGTATCCGCAGCTTCGCGCGGTGGTGATCGGCGCGGCGGGAATGGTATCCAAAGGGCGTCTGATGCTGTCGGAAGGGGATCAGGAGCTGGAAGGAAGGGACCTGGAGGGATTTTTTTCGGAGAGGCTGGAAGTTCCGGTACGCGCGGTCAACGATATGAACGCGGCGGCTGCGGGCTGCTGGAGCAGGACCGGGATGGAGCGGGGCGCATGTGTCTGCCTCTATCTGGGGGGGAATGGAATGGGGGCCGGGATCGTCCTGGACGGAAGAGTCTGGCCGGGAGCGGCGGATTTCGCGGGAGAGCTGGGCTTTCTTCCGGACATGAAGGAAAGGCTGCAGCCCTGGAACGACGCATTCAGCGCCCGGGGAATGCAGGATGTATACCGGCGGATCATCCAGACCTACGCCGTCCTTCTGAATCCGGAAAGAATCGTTCTGTATACAAATCCGTTTCTTGAGGGGATGATGGAGGAGCTGTATGAGGACTGCAGCCGGTACCTTCCGGAGTACGCCGTTCCTTTGCTTGAACTGTCGGATGATTTTGAACGGGATTACGAAATGGGAATGATGGAGATCGCCGGAAAAATGGAGTGGCGGCAGAAAACGGAGTTTATGGTTTAAGGAGAAAGAGATGAGGAAGAAAAAACACATTATTTTTGACGTGGACGGGACGCTGGTGGATTCCCGGGATGCGATCCTTTCCTCCCTGCAGGAGATGCTTCGGAAGAAAACGGGGAGAGAAACGGAAAAGGAGCAGCTGACCTTTGCCCTGGGGATCACCGGGGAGGACGGGCTCAGAAAGCTGGGGATCCTGGAAGGGGAAATGGATGACGCCATGAAGCTGTGGCTTTCCCTTATGCCGAAATATGGGGACCGGATCAGGATATTTTCGGGAATCCGCGAGCTGCTTGCGCAGCTGAAAGAAAGAGGTTTTCATCTCGGCATTGCGACCTCCCGGACGAAGGCGGAGCTTTCCGCGGACGGAGCCTGCGGACTGGCGGAATGCTTTGACATGATCATCTGCGCGGACGACACTGAAAGACACAAGCCTTCCGGAGATCCGGTGAAGGAGTACCTGCGGCGGATGAACGCGGACCCGGAGGACGCGGTTTATATCGGAGATACGAAAAACGACATGCTGTGCGCGAAGGACGCGGGCGTGGAAGGAGCGCTCGCCCTGTGGGGCTGCGTCAGCGCCGCGCACATCCGGGCCGATTATTATCTGAATCAACCGGCGGCGGTGCTGGAGGCCTTCGGAGGGGAGGCCGGTTTTACCGGGAATGAGGGGAAGGACTGGCCGCAGCTTCTGAAATGGGCCATGGAGCTTCAGTTCATCGCCCAGGCAGGGCTGACCTATTCCAGAGACCGTTTTGACCTGGAGCGCTTTGAACGGATCCGGCAGATGGCGGCGGAAATGACGAGCGCATCCACAGGGGAAAGCTTCGGGCGGGTGGAGGGCCTGTTCCAGGAGCAGTGCGGCTATCAGACGCCTAAGCTGGATACCCGCGCCGCGCTTGTGGAAGACGGAAGGATCCTGCTGGTGCAGGAGAGCGACGGAAGATGGGCGCTTCCCGGCGGCTGGGTGGACGAGGATCAGACCATTTATGAAAATACGGTCAAGGAGGTACAGGAGGAATCCGGCCTTACGGCCGCGCCGGTCCGCCTGATCGCCCTGCAGGATCAGCACCGGCGCAATACGCCGCCCAATCTGTTTTCTATCTGCAAGGTCTTTGTGCTCTGCGAGCCTGTGGAAGGGAAATTCAGAGAAAATGCGGAGACGCTCCAGTGCGGATGGTTTCTGCCGGATGAGCTGCCGGAGCTTGCGCGGGAGAAGACCACGGAGGAACAGATCCGGCTCTGCTTTGCCGCTGCAGCCGACCCAAACTGGGCGCCGCTGTTTGACTGACAGGCTGGTGCAGCGTTACCGGCGCTGCATCAGTCTCATGATCTGGTTCATTTTCAGGATTTCCTCCGGCGTGCTGTATTTGCGGATCGCCTCGATGATCGCATTCATTTCCCCGGAAGAGAAGGCGATATTCGCCGACCGGCTTCTCTGGGCCAGGGCCATGAGAAAGGGCAGCAGCTCCTTCTGGGACAGCTCCCTGCTTTCAAATACCATTTTCTGTAAAAAATCCAGCTTTTCCTGCGGGATGTCGCGAAGCGACGGCTCCGTCATCCAGCGGGGCTTTCCGGCCTGTTCTGCCATGATACATTCTCCTTTTGATCTTTTTTTCTGTCCGGGCTTCCGGCATCCTCCGCGGTCTGAAAGCCCTTCTGAAGCATCTGAAACAGCTCCCACTGGGAAGGGGAGAGCATTCCCGCCAGCAGCTCTGCCGGATCCGGAAGGGGATCCGCGCTTCTGCCAGGGGCGTCGTTTCCGTTTTGCACTTCTTTATCCCGGACTTCTTTATCCCGCGTTTCTTTGCCCTGTGTTTTCGCACCCTGCGGGGAGCCGGAATCCGTATCCTGTGAGGAGCCGGAATCCGTATCCGGCGGGAAGCTGCCATCCGTATCCTGCGGGGAGCCGGAATCCGCGCTCTGTTCTGCGAACAGCTCCAACAGAGGCTTTATCTGCTCATACATCTGCATGGCGTTTTGGAAGGACATAAGCTGATCCAGCATGGCCTGCAGCTGCGGCGGACAGAAGCCGCGGATTTTGGCGCACAGATCCGGAAGGGAAAGGGAGTCGGGAGGGGCATGGAAAGCCTCCGGGTGGGACCGGACAAAGCCGATCGTATAGTTCAGCTCCAGAAGCCGGATGAGGACGGCAAGGCTTCTTTGTGTCTGAGGGGAGCAGAAGGGAAGCAGGAGCTTCAGGATCTGTATCTGATTGGTGGTATACAGGGCGTCAAAAGCCTGTATGGAATCCGGTTCCTGTTTTTCCATGGCCCTCTCCTTTCCCGTTTCCCTTACATCCTATGTAAAAGGAGAGGGCGTAAGAACCGGCAGGAGGATGCGAAAGCGCTGCCGCGGCAAAGGAAGCCGCGGCAGCCGTCAGATCAGTCTGAAAACGCCTAAGGAAGGCCGGCGGACGGTCAGCAGCAGAGGCTGTTTCCGCCGCCGCAGCAGCACAGCAGGATCAGGATCCAGATCCAGCTTCCGCAGCCGTTTCCGGAATCGCCGCATCCGCAGCCGCTTCCGTTTCCAAAGCCGTTTCCGTTTCCGCAGCAGCACAGCAGGATCAGGATCCAGATCCAGTTTCCGCATCCGTTTCCTGCCGCCGTACAGCCGCAGCTGTTGTTAGAGGAACCGCCGCATCCGCAGCCGCTCGCAGTTAAATCACTCATGTCTGTTGCCTCCAGAATTGGTTTTTATGCTTTATACTATGTCTGCGGCATGTCCGTGTTTCCGGGATTCGGTCTGCGTCCGGCCCCGGCTTTCCCTGATCCGGAAAAGTCTGCCGCAGGGGGCGAACCGGGAAGGAAATTTTCTCATAATGTAAGAAAAAAGGCTGAGACAGATTTCATGAACCGTGCCAGAAGATTGATCCATGCAGAAGAGAAGGAAATCTTTCCTTATGACGGTTCGGGGGTGACGGCAGCGATACTGGATACGGGGATCGCCATGCATCCTGATCTTGCCGGAAGGGTGATCGGCTTTAAGGATTTTGTGGGAGGGAGCCGCCTCCCTTATGACGACTGCGGACACGGGACGCATGTGGCGGGCTGCCTGTGCGGAAACGGCTCCTGTTCCGGCGGAAGATATGCCGGAGTGGCGAGGGGCTGCCGCGTACTTGTGGGAAAGGTGCTGGATGAGAAGGGGGACGGAACCATTTCTCATATGATAGAAGGAATCGACTGGGTGCTGGAGCACAGGGAGCTGTATCAGGTGAAAATCCTGAATATTTCAGTGAGCATGGGGACTTCGCCGGAGGAGGAAGCCGCAGAAGCTTCCCGCATGACGGTGGATCCGGAGAAACGGACGGAACGGGAAAGGCTTTTCCGTCTGCTGACAGAACGGCTGCAGACAGCCTGGGAGAAGGGGCTGTTCGTGGTGGTTGCCGCAGGCAACAGAGGACAGGGGGCGGAAAGCCTTTCGCGGCTGGGAATGGGAAGCCGGGCGGTGACGGTGGAATGCTGCGACGGGGCGGACGGCAGAAGGCATCCTGAACCGGCGCGGCCATGCCCGGAAAAAGAGCTTTCCCGGAAGGCACCGAAAAAACCCGATCTGGCTGCTCCCGGAACGGGAATCATTTCCTGCAACGCGTTTTTCCGCCGCACGGCAGGAGGATGCCGGAACGCCTATACGGAAAAAAGCGGGACCTCCATGTCCACGCCCCTTGCGGCCGGGGCGGCGGCGCTCTGCTTTCAGAAATATCCGCAGGAGACGAACGAGCAGATCAGACGGCGGATGCTGCAGGCCGTTTCCGACCCAAAAGCGCCGTTGCTGAACGTGGCCCGGATGCTGGGATAAATTCGGAGAAATCAGGATTGACAGAAATTGAATAATTGTATACAATAATACACGGATTAAAGAATTCACGCATTGCAGACCTGAAGCTGCGGAAGGAGCGAGCTGACATGAATACCAATGAAACCTTTTCCAATCGCCCGGTGACCATGAATGAGAAGAACAATCTTCTTGAGATCGAGGAGCATATGTATATCCTGGACGACGTGAAGAAGCCGAACGTGTTCCGGAATATGTTCCCCTATTCGGAGATCCCCAAGATCCCCTTCAACGACAGGATCGTGCCGCACAACATGCCGAAGGAGATCTGGATCACGGATACCACCTTCCGGGACGGACAGCAGTCCCGCGCCCCCTATACCACGGATCAGATCGTCACCATCTATGATTATCTGCACCGGCTGGGCGGCCCCAACGGAATGGTGCGCGCCTGCGAATTTTTCCTTTACAGCAAGAAGGACAGGGACGCGGTCTATAAGTGCATGGAAAGGGGCTATCGGTTTCCGGAGGTGACCAGCTGGATCCGGGCGAGCAAGGAGGATTTCCGCCTGGTGAAGGAGATCGGCATGAAGGAGACCGGCATTCTGGTCAGCTGCTCCGATTATCATATTTTCATGAAGCTGAAGATGACAAGAAGGCAGGCGATGGAGCATTACCTGAGCGTTATCCGCGACTGCCTGGAGGAGGGAATCAGCCCCAGATGCCATCTGGAGGACATCACCAGGGCCGATATCTACGGCTATGTGGTTCCTTTCTGCATGGAGCTGATGAAGCTGATGGAGGAATATAAGATCCCGATCAAGATCCGCGCCTGCGATACCATGGGCTACGGCGTGAACTATCCCGGGGCCGTTATCCCCAGAAGCGTTCCCGGCATCATCTACGCCCTGCACACCCATGCGGGCGTTCCCCACGCCCTGCTGGAGTGGCACGGCCACAATGATTTTTACAAGGCCGTCACCAATTCCACCACGGCCTGGCTGTACGGCTGCTCCGGCGTGAACGCCTCTCTGTTCGGTATCGGAGAACGGACCGGCAACACGCCCCTGGAGGCCATGGTATTCGAGTACGCCCAGCTGAAGGGGGATCTCAACGGCATGGATACCACCGTCATCACGGAGCTTGCGGAGTATTATGAAAAGGAGATCGGCTACCACATTCCGGAGCGCACGCCCTTTGTGGGAAAGAACTTCAATGTGACCCGCGCCGGAATCCACGCGGACGGTCTCTTGAAAAATGAGGAGATTTATAATATATTTGATACGGAGAAGTTTCTGAACCGTCCCGTGATCTGCGCCGTTTCCAACACCTCCGGACTGGCAGGGATCGCGCACTGGATCAACGCCCATTACGGACTGAAAAATGACCGCGCGGAGGATAAGAATTCCCCGCTGGTTCATGCGGTGAAGGAATGGGTGGATCAGGAATATGCCGGCGGACGGGTGACGGTGCTTACGGACGACGAGCTGACCGCCGTGATCGACGACGCCTGCCGGAGGCTTCAGATCAGCCTTGGAGAGGGCGGCGCGCAGGAAGCGGGTGCGGGTATCCATGAGTGAGAAGAGCGCGATGCAGGAAAAAAAGACCATGCTCACCCAGGCGGCGGAGACCGCGGATAAATATTCCCTGCGCGGCAGAGTGTTCCACCGTCTCCGGGAGGACATCCTGAACGGAAGCTATCGGGAATATGAAGAACTGCGGGAGGCGGCCATCGCCGAGGAGATGGGCGTCAGCCGCACCCCCGTCAGGGAGGCGCTGAGGCAGCTGGAGCTCGAAGGACTGGTTCAGATCATTCCCAATAAGGGCGCTTACGTGACGGGCATCACGGTGAAGGACGTGAAGGACATCTATGCCATCCGTTCTCTGCTGGAGGGACTGTGCGCCAGATGGGCCACGCAGAATATCAGCCCGGAGCAGATGGAGGAGATGGAGGAAAACGTCTACCTGTCCGCCTTCCATGCCGGAAAGGGCCACGCGGAGCAGCTTGCTGAGCTGGACAACCGCTTCCATGAGATCATGTACGAGGCTTCCGGCAGCAAGATGCTGGAGCATGTGCTGCGGGAGTTCCACGAATATGTCCTGCGCGTGAGAAAGAAAACCCTTTCCGACGGCGCGAGAAGCGTCCAGTCCAATGAGGAGCACAGGCGGATCATGGAAGCCATCCGGGATAAAAACGCGGAGCTGGCGGAGCAGCTTGCGAACGCCCATATCAGAAACGCCTATTCAAACATGGTAAAGAGCGGCCTGTACGAGGCCTATCAGGAACCGGAAAGGTAACCGTTCAGGTCTGTCTGAACGGCTGCCTGTAAAATGCCTGAAGGGAGAAAAAGAATGGAAAAAATCAAAATGACGACGCCACTGGTCGAGATGGACGGGGACGAGATGACCCGGATTCTGTGGAAGATGATCAAGGAGGAGCTGCTTGCTCCCTTTATCGAGCTGAACACGGAATATTATGATCTGGGCCTTGCCCACCGCAATGAGACGGACGACCGGGTGACCGTGGAATCCGCGGAAGCCACGAAGAAATACGGCGTCGCCGTCAAATGCGCCACCATTACGCCCAACGCCGCCCGCATGACGGAATATGATCTGAAGGAGATGTGGAAGAGCCCCAACGGGACCATCCGCGCCATCCTGGACGGCACCGTGTTCCGCGCGCCCATCGTGGTAAAGGGGATCGAGCCCTGCGTGAGAAACTGGGAAAAGCCCATCACCATCGCCCGTCACGCCTACGGCGATGTCTATAAAAATGTGGAAATGAAGATCGCCGGTCCCGGAAAGGCGGAGCTGGTCTTCACGGATGAAGCCGGAAACGAGCAGAGAGAGACCGTTTTTGAGTTTAAAGGCCCCGGCGTCCTTCAGGGCATGCACAACACGGAGGCTTCCATCCGAAGCTTTGCCCGCGCCTGCTTCCAGTACGCGGTGAGCACGAAGCAGGATCTGTGGTTCGGAAGCAAGGACACCATTTCCAAGAAATATGACCATACCTTCAAGGATATTTTCCAGGAGGTTTATGAAACGGAGTACAAGGAGCAGTTCGACGCGCTGGGACTGACCTATTTCTACAGCCTGATCGACGACATCGTCGCCCGCATCATGAAGGCAAAGGGCGGCTTCATCTGGGCCTGCAAGAACTATGACGGAGACGTGATGAGCGATATGGTTTCCTCCGCCTTCGGCTCCCTCGCCATGATGACCTCCGTTCTGGTCTCCCCCACGGGCGTGTATGAATACGAAGCGGCCCACGGAACCGTGCAGAGACATTATTATAAATATCTGAAGGGAGAGGAGACCTCCACCAATCCTGTGGCCACCATCTTCGCCTGGACCGGCGCTCTCAGAAAGCGCGGCGAGCTGGACGGCATCTCCGGGCTGATGGCTTTTGCGGACAAGCTGGAGAAAGCGACCATCGATACCATTGAAGGCGGCGTGATGACGAAGGACCTCGCCCTGATCACCACCCTTGAGAACGTGACCACCTTAAACAGCCAGGATTTCATCCATGCCATCCGCACCAGGCTGGAGGAGCTGCTTTAACCGCGATACCCCGTTCAGCTCGCGGCACAGCCGCTCGCTGACCGTTGCCCGGCAAATGTCCGGCTGTCTGTGCAGGCAGGCTTGCCCCACCAGCCGTCCGTTTGCCGGGCTTATCGCACAGAAAACGGGAGGCCGTACAGCGGGTGCGGTCTCCGGCATGGAGGAAGATTGAAAAATAAGCCCGATGGCTTATTTTTCAATCGGCAGTTTTGCGCTGAAGCACAAAACTGCTGTGATCGCAGAGGAGAAATCACCTGCGTGATTTCTCCTCGCAGCCTCAGCGTATCGCTTCGGCATGGAGGAAACATGAGAAAATTATTGGAACAGATCATCCGGTTCGGCCTGGTGGGATTTCTGGCGTTCTTCATCGACTACGGCATCATGGTCGCCCTGACTGAGCTTTGCGGCATCGACTCCACCATTTCCAGCGGCATTTCCTTTTCCGTTTCCGTGGTGGTGAACTACATCCTGAGCATTACCTTTGTTTTCGACGCGGACAGAAACGCCAATAAAGCGAAGCAGTTTACGGTTTTCCTGATCCTGAGCATCATCGGCCTCGGGATCAACACCCTGATCATGTGGGCCGGAACAGGCATCCTGGATCAGTACATGAGCCGCTCCTACATGCTGGTGAAGATCTTCGCCACGGCGGTCGTGATGGTTTATAACTTTATTACCAGGAAGATTTTTATTGAGAAGAAGAACTGACCTGCCATCGATTTGAGAAAAGGAGCGGCAGGTAATAGTAAGGCAAAAGGACAGCAGAATTTTTTTTCGGTATATGCTGTCCTTTTTACATGTTCGCCTGCGAATCTGCACTGGATTCCTGCCCCAAAGCCTCATGCTCTTTGATGATCTGGCAGCAATAATCGTTTAAGTCCGGAATATCACCAAGCAATGTTTCCCATAAAGTTTCTTTATCTATTTTGCCGTAATTATGGGCAACTACATTTCTTAAAGCCTTGATCTGATTCCATGGCATTTTATTATAAGTTTCCTTAAAGTCATCTGTAAAATGCGTTGTTAATTCTCCTATTTGCAGAACACAAAGCGCAACGGCATTCTGATAAATGGAATTGGAGACAAAGATTTCATAATCTCTTCCAAATGTATCGATTGTATGATTGATTTCTTCACAATAATCCCGGATGTGCATTAAAATATTCATATTCCTGTTATCTTGCATACAGTACAACCTCATCCTTTCTAATGCTTTCCAAAAAA
>DXDD01000084.1 GCA_019115665.1 Candidatus Eisenbergiella pullistercoris
ACGGAATAGAGGGTTGCCGTCTATCAAATTCTTGCGTGTTACTTTATGGCACATGAGCATTTACTCAAGGCACATATTTACCCACATACAACAAGCGACGATACTCCTTCTTAAGAATATCATCGCTTTGCTGTATCGTCTATAAAACTCGTCACATCAAGGCGCCTTCAAAAATGGTGTAGTAGTGGTGTAGTAAGCGCCCTTTTGCTTCACGAAACCATTGATTTTACTGGCTTTTCCGGGACTTTTCAAGATACTGCCGTGATATCTGTCAGAACGCATGGATGATCCGGCTGAAGGATCAGCACCAGATCATCCATGCAGTGAACGAATCCTGGAACATGAAATTCCGGGAGATCGCGCAGCTGGCAAGAGAGCATAAAAGCTTCGGTGCAGCTGCGCCGGAAAGTAAAAAGCATTTGAAGGTTTGTTTTTAATTAGAGCGGCTTCTCACTCCACCGCCCACTTATCCCCGCCGTCCGGGGTATACTTGTTGTACATCCAGTTTCCGGTCAGCTCATTTCGGATATGAAGGCGTCCGTCCTCATCCTCCAGCTCGAACAGAAGCATCCGCTCCTGTCCGCTTCTGTTCGGGGAATGCAGGCACATCAGAAGCCTTCCGGAAAAATCCGTAAAGAGCATACTGTGGCCGCCGTCCTGACTGAACAGGGGCTCCGGCTCCTGCTTCCAGGGGCCGGTGATCTCTCCGGAGAGGGAGCGCGCATAGCCGCAGGTATAGGCCGTATTGGAAAAGCTGCTCCAGACCATGAGAAGCTCCCCGTTCTTTGCCCGGTACAGATAAGGGCCGTCCGTCACCCTGGCCCAGCCCATATGGGGCTGGGGTTCGGTCAGCTTCCACAGGCCCGTGGGATCGGTGAACTTCCAGGGCGCTTCCGAGGCGCGGAACAGAATCACAGGCTCTCCGATGGAATCCGACAGATCCTCCTTCATGCGGATGGCGCAGATCTGCCCGTCCTGCACCTGAAGCCATTCATGGCAGAACACCATCCAGGGATTCCCCTTCCTGTCTTCATACAGAGTCCCGTCCAGGCACTGCCAGTTTTCCGGCGTGGCCGGACCGTTCTTCTTCGGCACAAAAGGCCCCTTAGGCGTATCCCCTTCCAGGAACTGGCAGCCCCGGTATCCGCCCGGCGCGCGGAAGGAGCTGATGAGATAATATTTTCCCCGAAAGAAATGGCATTCCGGCGCCCAGAAATCAAGCGGCCCCCAGAAATCCTCAGCCGGCTCAAATACGGGGCTGCTTTCCGACCACCAGATCAGATCATCGCTCTCCCGGACGTTCACCGCGCACCCCTTCTGTCCCGGTCTGGGAAAGCAGTCGTACAGATAATATTTTCCTTCCTCCCTGCACGGCAGGATGCATACGTCTCTCGTATGCAGATCGCGTACATGGATCTTCCCCTTTGCTTCCATCTTCGTTCCCCTTTCTTTCCGTTTCTCAGTCCAGCATCCGGAAGAAATACCATCTGTGATCCTCCACGCTGTATCTGAGTTCATAAGTCCTTTTCCGGCCTTCTATCACAGAAGAGCAGATATACTGCTCGATCTGCAGTCCCACGTAATGGATGGTCCTCTCCGTCAGGACGGCGGCGATCTCCACCCGGCGAACCCGCCTGTCCGCGTCCGCATAGCGGAACCAGAGCGGATGGAGCTTTCCCGTGGTATCGCATACCGCCGCGACCTGGATCGGCAGGTTCCGGTCCACTTCGGCTGCCTCCGGCAGTCTGTGACTGCGTTTTTTTCCTGTGCCCGCAGGCCCGCCGACAGTCCCTTCTTCTTTCATTCCGCCCCTGTTTTCCACGCTGGTTCTGCCGTTTTCCATGAAAGTCTGCTTCACTGCATCACCCTCTTCCGAACGTTTGTTCTTTATATAATCATATCAGAACAAGCGTTCGTTGTAAAGGGCTATGAAACATTTCCAGCAATTACCGCGTGCCTGGCGGATGCGTGAACTGTACGCAGGTTTACATAAAAGCAGTTCATTCCGTCCCGGTACTCCACACCGATCGCCGCATGGTGGTTTGCCGCGATCTCTCCCGCGATGGCGAGGCCGAGGCCATAGCCCGTGCGGGAGGCCCGTACCTTTTCATCCCGGTAAAAGCGCTGAAAAATCAGCGTCCTCTTCTCCTTCGGGATCGGTTCTCCCTCGCTGTTCACCCAGAGCCTTGCTCTGCCGCGCCCGGCCGTTTCCAGACGAACCTCCACGCGGCCTGTGCCGTCCGCATATTTGACGGCGTTATCCAGAAGGACCGTAACCAGCTTTCCAAGCTGGGAAGCGTCTCCTTTTACGGACACATCGTCCGCCGCCTCAAACCGCAGTTCCTTTCCCGCCTGATAAAAAAGCGGCTCGAAAATCAGAAGCTTCTCCGTCACCAGATCGCTGAAGGAGAAAACCTTCCAGCCGTCCTTCCGTTTCGTCCAGGTATCCCCCTTCGCCAGAAGCAGAAGGCTCTCCACCAGTGTCCGCATGTCCCTGCATTCCTGATTGATGTTGGAAAGCCACCGTTTTGCTTCCTCCGGCAGCCCCGCGCAGCGCTCTTCCAGGAGCTCCGCGTTGGCGGTAATGACCGTCAGAGGCGTTTTCAGTTCATGGGAGGCGTCCGCCACAAACTGCTTCTGCAGGCGCATGGACCGCGCGATGGGCTGTACTGCCCAGCGGGAAAAAAGAAAGGAAAGGCCCAGAAATACCAGCCAGATCGCCGCGCAGGCCAGGCCGCCATAGCGCAGCAGAGCGTCCCGCACGATATCCCCGTAGGAGGTATCCGCGAACACCAGCAGATGGCCGGCCGGCTGCTCCACCCGGAGGTATCTCAGCTGATAGCCGTCCAGGATGCCGTCATCCGCTTCCGCCGCCATGCCCAGGAATGCCAGCCGCTCCAGATATCCGGCCCCGGGGAAGGAGTTGTATGCGCCATCCCGCATGATGACCTCGCCGTTCTCCGTTACCAGCACGGAAAAATAGGGGAGCCTCACCTGGGGAACCGCATCGAAGATCAGCCTTTCTCCCGGCTGTTCCACAGCCCGTTCCAGAATCAGCCTGCTTTCCTCATCTCCCCGGCTCTGCAGCACACAAACCAGCGCGGCAAAGGTGATCCCGATCACCGCCGTCACGATGAGCATGTTATAGATGATAAATTTTCGCCTCAGCCGGCTGATTTCCTTCATGCTTCCTCTCTTTCCGCCGCCGGGGCATGCGGCCTTGCAGGGCGCGGACAGGTTCGTGCGCCTTCCCGGCGGAGCGCATTTTGAAACCGCTCCGCCTTTCTCATTTCTTCATGATCCGGTAGCCCAGCTTCCTGCTGGTCACGATGCAGATATCCGCCTTTAGAAATTCCAGTTTTTTGCGCAGAAAGGAGATGTACACCTCCACATTGTTTTCCACCGCGTCCGCGTCATTTCCCCAGACCTTTAACAGCAGGGTCTCCTTGGAAACCACCTGCTCCCTGTTGACCATGAGGATCCGCATGATGTCGTATTCCTTTTTTCCAAGGGGGAGCTGCTTTTCCGGCCCCCGCAGCGTATAATCCGCCTGATTCAGGGTGATGTTGCCATAGGACGGATTTTCCGGGATCATCTCGCCGCGGCGTCTCACCAGCGTTTTCACCACAGCGGTCAGCTCCTGCATGTCGAAGGGCTTGGTCAGATAGTAATCCGCCCCGCTCTCCAGTCCGAGCACCCGGTCCTCCAGCTCGCTTTTTGCCGTCAGGATCAGGACAGGGACAAAGCAGCCCTTCCTGCGGACCTCCTTTAACAGGGTAATTCCGTCCATGCCGGGCAGCATGAGATCCAGAATGGCCGCGTCATAGCCTCCGGCCGGCAGCAGCGCAGCCCCCTGTTTTCCGTCCTCACAGATGTCGCATTCATACCAGTGCTTCAGAATGTCCCGGATGGACTCCGCCAGCCGCCTGTTGTCTTCTATGATCAAAATGCGCATGATCCCTCTCCGCTCTTACAGTCTCCTGCCGTTTCTTTCAAACCGCTATCAATGATTATATATGCCGGATGCACTTTTTACAATCCCCCTGCCCCGCGGCAGCGGGCGGATAAAGCCGGCCCGCCGGATACGCGGACAGCCGCAGCAGCCGAAAAAAGCGGCTGCGACAGGCGCACAGACAGCCGCAGCAGCCGAAAAAAAACGGTTGCTGCGGCTGTCTGGGTAAAAAAGCCACGCATATTTTATGTTTTATCTGCTGTCGGTTCCGGTTTCCGCGGCCTTTTCTGCCGCTTCTATCTCGCCCGGATCTCCCTGCGCATGAAGCAGATGTAGGACAGGGCGAACATGATGATCGTCAGCGCCAGCAGTCCCACCAGATGGGGCCAGACCAGAAGCAGGCTCTGTCCCAGGGACAGGTAGCCGCTGATGGCTCCGGAAAGCTGCTGGGGCAGGATCACGTTGGTGGTGCGCACCGTGGGATCCATGATGGTGGAGATCGCCTCGCTGTACAGATAATAGGGCGACAGCCGGTTCAGGCCGTACTGCAGATCATAATAATCCAGCAGCTGTCCCCAGGTGGTCACATCCTCTGTGGGATACAGCGCTCCCATGACGATGTTCACCACCAGCGACATGAACAGGGCGAAGAAGATCCACAGGGCGATGACGATCATGGCCGAAGTCGCCGCGTGGCGGCAGATCACGGAGAAAAAGATCGACAGCGCCAGCCAGAAGCAGATGTATACCGAAGTAAAGAAAAGCATGGCGATGATCCGTCCCGCTTCATCCGCCGTCGGCGGTATGCCGACCGTGATCAGTCCGATGGCGCTGATCACCAGTCCCATGGAAAACACCATGATGAAAATAATGGTGGCTCCCGCCAGAAATTTTCCGTTGATGACCGCGTCGCGGTAAATGGGCTGGGATACCAGCCGGTTCAGCGTTCCTTCCGAGCGCTCGCTGTTGATGGCGTCAAAGCCAAGGGTCAGCCCCACAAAGGGCCCGAGCAGCGCGATGAAGGAAAGAAACGACGGGATAGACTCCCCGCTTAACGTAAAAAGCTTCAGAAAAATATTGTTGGGATCCGCTTCCACCGCCTCGGAAAGGCCGGACAGCGCGCCGTAGATGCTGGCGCAGCTGGTCAGCAGGATCAGGGCGAGGATGATCAGGAAGCGTCTGCTCCTTAAATGATCCGCAAGCTCCTTTCTGTACAGGGCGTACAGCCCGCCTTTGTGCGAAGCCGCGTCATCCCTGATTTTTACGGAACGAAAGAAAACGTCCGCTCTTTCTCTGATCGAACTGAGCATGTTCTTTCTCTCCTTTCTCAAAGTATCTGCGGTAGATCTCATCCAGATCGCTTCCTCTCTGTCTTAAATGGGCGATGGTATAGCCGCCCTGCAGGGCCTTGCGGACCAGCTCTCTGCGCAGATCCATCCGGGAGTAGACCACATAATACTCTCCGTTATGCTCCACCTGATCCACATTTCCCAGCTTCTCCAGCAGCTGAGGGAAGCCGCTGTCGTCAGGAATGGCCGAAACCTCCAGCACACAATGCCCCTCCTGCTGAAGCTCGCTCGCCAGCTCCTCGATCCGGCCGCAGGCCACCAGCTTTCCTGCCACAAAGATGCCCACCCGGTCGCAGACCTGCTGCACCTGGTACAGCTGATGGGAGGAGATCAGGATGGTCCTTCCGTCCTCCTCGGCCAGCCGGCGGATCAGGCTCATCAGATCCCGGATTCCCTCCGGATCCAGTCCCAGGGTGGGTTCGTCCATGATGATCACCCTGGGATCCTTGATCAGCACATCCGCCACGCCGAGGCGCTGCTTCATGCCCCGGGAATAGGTGGCGGTTTTCTGATCCGCCGCGGCGGTCATCCCCACCTTTTCCAGCAGGGCCTGGATCCGCTCCTCCAGCTCCTTTCCGCCAAGGCCGTTCAGCCTTCCGGTAAATCTCAGGTTTTCCCTGCCCGTCATATCCATGTAAAAGCCCACGCTGTCCGGCAGGTAGCCCACGATCCGTTTCACGGAAATGGGATCTCTCGTACAGTTCTTCCCGTCGATGAAAGCAGTCCCCGCCGTCGGCTCCGTCAGGCCCAGAAGCATCAGCGTGGTGGTGGTCTTTCCCGCGCCGTTTGGCCCGAGCAGGCCGAAGATCTCGCCCCTCTTAATGCCGAGCGTCAGATTGTCCACCGCCTTCTTCTCTCCGTAGGCTTTGGTCAGACCCTTTATCTGTATCATCATCTTATCGTCTGACACGGCAAATGCCTCCTTTCTGCGTCTGTCCCATACGGCGTTTACCTCCTGCCGTATTTGCGGAATACATAAACCAGTCCGCCGGCCACACACAGGATGATCAGCACTGCCACCAGTCCCCAGACCGTCTGCGTCTTCACGGACACCCGGAAGTCCACGCTGGAGCTCGCCTCGTCCGTCTCCGCCGTAAAGGAGGCCACATAATCTCCCGTGATCGCATCGGAGCCGGGCGTTACGGTGGCGATCACCTCCGCCGTGCTTCCTGCCGGGATGGACTCGATCACGTTGTCCTCCACGTTATAGGTCACGGTCCAGCCGGAGGGAAGGGTGGAATTTAAGGAAACGTTCTGCAGATCCACATTTCCGGTATTGGTGATGTTCAGCGTCACCTTGGAATCGTCGTTGGCATGGGCGTCAAAGCTGACGCGGCCGTCCGGCGTGCTCAAAGACAGTCCGTATGTACCCGTGATGACCACCTTCAGATCCGTGGACAGCGTCTCGGAAGCGGATACCGCGCTGCAGGAAATGTCATATTCTCCCGCCTCCACATTTTCCGGAGGCACCACCTGTACCGTCAGGCCCTGGCTGGCGCTGGACTCCACGTCGATCCCAGCCACGGACGCCGTCTCATCGGAAGGGACAAAGCTTACCTTCCATCCGGACGGAGCGTTGGAAGAAAGGCTGTAGGACTGAGCGGACAGACCGTTGTTGATCAGCGTGGTGCTGAAGCTGAAGGTGGTTCCCGCGGTGCCCTCCTGCTCCGGATATTCGGTGGTAAAGCTTCCCGCTCCCGCATTCACTTCCTTTACGATGAAGGAAAGGGTCAGGGAATCTCTGATCTCTTCATTGACGGCAGCGTCCACCGTTACCTGATAGGTTCCCTCCTCCAGCGCATCCGGAACCGTCAGGTGAAGGGTCAGGGAAGTCCCCTCCGCGCCGTTTGGAACATATACCTGGCTTACCTCATAGCTGCCTCCCTGCAGATAGCCTTCCCAGCCCTCCGGAAGGGAAGCGATCTCCACATCCGCGTCCTGCTCGCTTCCTGACGCGTTCGTCAGGTTCAGCGTGATATTTAACGTCTCTCCCGGCGTGATCGAGATGCCCGGATACTCCGTTGACAGGTCAAGCCCTCCTGCCGCATGAACGGTGCGCCCGCTGCCAAGCAGCAGCATGAACGCGGCCGCCGCCGCGCATACCGCGATCAGGATGCGCATTTGTCCGGAAAATGTCGTCTTTCCGATCTTTACTGCTTTTTCCATAGGTTTTCCATATCCTCCTTTTGCCGTTTCGGCTTTTTTAAAAGAGCGCCCAGAAAAGCGCGGACGCTCTTTCCTTTCGCTCTCCATCATAGCAGAGAAAGCTTTAACGAACCTTTAAGAAGTTTGAAAATCCTGTGAAACCGGAGCGTGTTATTCCGTTCCCGGAGCCAGGGCGTATTTTTTGTTTCGGAAGCCGGGACGCGTTATTCCGTTTTGGAGACCGCGGCGCGCCATCCCGTCCCGACAGACGGAGCGCGCCATTCCATCGTGTATTCTTCCCGTCCCGTATCTTTCTCCGTTTCCCGGGAAACCGCCTGCAGTCCCTCGCGCCGGTAAAAGGCGGCCGCCCGCGCATTTTCCGCATAGACATGCAGGGTAAAAAAGAGATGCGTCTCCTTCACACGGTCAAGAAGCGCTCTGCCGATTCCCTTGGAACGGGAGTTTCCCTCCACAAAAATACCCGCCAGATAATTTCCCTGCAGTCCGGCGAAACCTTTTACGCTTCCCCCTTCCTCGTATACCAAAACCTCCGCGCACAGAAGCTGTTCTTTTACCATCTCCGCATGGGACTCCCAGTATTTTCGCGGGAGAAAGGAATGGGCTTCCAGATTTCCGTTCAGCCAGAGCTTCATGACCTGTTCCAGATCCTCCCCCATCAGCTGTCTGACGATATCCGCCCCGCCGCAGATCCAGATGTTTTTTCCTTCTTCTTTTTTCAGGCGCTTCACCAGATCGCAGGGAGAACGGTCCGTGAACAGGAGCGGGGATTTTGCGGCTTTCGCGCTCTGTTTTGTCCGGTGGGTGATCACCCAGGAGGTGAGCCCCTCATAAACCCATTTTCCGGCGGACAGCTCCGTGATGATCTGATGATAGGTGTTCCAGCCCATGATCACCGTGTCCACCGTTTTGATAAAGCTCTCATAGGAATCCCCGGTTTCTCCGGTTCCCTCGGTTTCTTCCGTTTCATTCTGTCCGGTCATCCAGTCCACACCGCCGCGGGCATCCGCGATGTAGCCGTCCAGGCTCATACCGATATAAAGAATTGCTTTTCGTATTTTTTCCTCTTTTCCCATTCTTCTTCAGCCCTCTCCCAAGCCGTCTCCCACGGTCTTGCCTCTATGCAGGGAATTCCATATCTGCGGCAGAGCTCCATAAGCCGTTCTCCATAGGAAACGCTGATCTGCGCGCGGTACTCCTGCGGCTCTCCGCCCTCCCGCTCCAGATAGTTTCTCACGATCTGCGCCTGATCCGGCTCCCGGATGTATATGGCCCGGATTTCCGGTCCCAGAATTGCAGAGATCCATTCCGGATTCAGGAAATCCCCTTCCAGGATGACCGGAAGCCTGTCCTCTATATGCCGAAAGGCAATTTCCCGAAGCGCCGGGAACAGTTCCTTCCCCACTTCCAGCAGCCAGTCCACATTTTCCTCCAGAGAGACCTTCTTCCAGTCCCTTCCATGATCCCAGTAAGACAGCGCGGGAAACTGCGTTTCGTCCGCCGCCGCTTTGACTGCGAGGTAAATATCGTCTGCTTCCAGAACCTGCGCGCCATGGCGCAGGGCGATTTTGCGGGCAAGGGTTGATTTTCCCGTGCCGGAAGGGCCGCCCAGGAAAAGGACGGTCCAGGGGATGGGGTGATTGTTATTCATGAGGAATGGCTCCTTAATATTTTTCAATTTTATGGCTATTAAGTTGATTTTGCATTGCAATCAGTATATATTATAAGTGCAAAAAAAACTTAAAAGGAGATAATAAAATGGCTAATACTACAAATTTCAGTGTCCGCATGGACAGCGATATCAAAAAACAGTGTGAAACGCTCTATGGTGAATTGGGAATAAACCTTACCACCGCTATCAATGTATTTTTACGCCAGTCCCTCCGCGTCGGCGGCTTTCCTTTTGAAGTCAGACTGGAACAGCCCAATAAGGAAACCATCGCCGCCATGTTAGAAGCTGAACGAATTGCCCATGATCCTAAAGTGAAGCGCTGCTCCGATGTGGAAGAAGCCCTTCGGGAGTTGAAACGATGAAACGCGATATTGTTTGGACAACCAGATTC
>DXDD01000085.1 GCA_019115665.1 Candidatus Eisenbergiella pullistercoris
CGGTTAAAAAATCGAAAAATCTGTTTTTTACCGTACCGAACAGCCCGAAAGTACGGTTACAGATGAGGAAATCAGATATTTATCCGTACTTAGCTGTATTGGCACGAAAAAAGTACGGTTAAGGATCGGGAAATCCTTCTTTTCAACCGTCCCTTACGACATTTTGTACGGTTACGCAACGTAGATTTTTATTTTTAACCGTATCGGAGCATCCTGTCGGGTGTCAAACAGAAGGGGCGATATGGAAAAAATCAGCCGCAGTATTTTTCTGTCCCCATGAACAGTAATTTCAGGGATATGTCATAAATCCCTTCCTGCCGGAGTAAACTGTATCAATAAACATGGAATCGGGGATATGGATATGAGTTCAAAGACCAGAATCGTGGTGCTGCATCTGAAAGAACTGATCTATACCGGGATCTTTGCGGCGCTTGGGATCCTCTTCCTCCTGCTTCTCATCATCATGTTCCTGCCCGGGAAGGAGCAGGCGCCGCAGGACGGAACAGGAAGCGACCGCTTCGTTCCGGGGAAATATACCACATCGGTCATTCTGGGAAATTCCTCCGTGGATGTGGAGGTGGTGGTGGACGCCGACAACATCAATTCCGTCCGGCTGGTCAATCTTGACGAAGCAGTCGCCACCATGTATCCGCTGATGGAGCCCGCTCTCAACGACCTGGCCGACCAGATCTGCGAAAAGCAGTCTCTGGAGGACATCAGCTACTCCGAGGACAACAAATATACCTCCCAGGTCCTGCTGGAAGCGATCTCCTCCGCTCTGGATAAGGCGGCAGCTTCTCTTCCGGAAGCAGACGCCGGCGCAGACTCTTCCGAATGAGTCTGTGCCGGCGTTTTGATCTGTGTGGATATTATCCGGACGGACGGGCGTAAAACAGCCTGCGGCAGGCGGGAGCCGTTTCCCCGTCAGCTTCAGGAAAGCGCCGTTTTCCGTCAGTTTCCGGAGACGGCGCTTTCCTGAAGCTCCTCCGCCTCCTTCAGCCACAGCGCGCTGCAGGCGTCGGAGGGCATCCGCAGATCGCCTCTCGGGGAGACCGCCACGCTTCCCACCTTGGGGCCGTCCGGCAGGCAGGAGCGCTTGAACTGCTGGGTGAAGAACCTGCGGCAGAAATTTTTCAGCCATTTCAGGATCACATCGTTTTCATATGCTCCCGCAAAGGCCGTCTTTGCGATGCGGTAGATCTTCGCGGGCGGGAAGCCGCAGCGAAGCAGATAATACAGGAAGAAATCGTGAAGCTCATAGGGGCCCACAAGATCCTCCGTTTTCTGGCTGATCTTTCCATCCACGGGAGGAAGGAGCTCCGGGCTGACCGGGGTATCCAGCACATCCAGAAGGACGGCGGAAAGCTCCGGAACGCCGCAGGTATCCGCATAAAAGCGCACCAGATGGCGCACCAGGGTCTTGGGGACGCCCGCGTTCACCCCGTACATGGACATGTGGTCGCCGTTGTAGGTGGCCCAGCCAAGGGCAAGCTCCGACATATCGCCGGTTCCGATCACCAGGCCGTTTTCCGCATTGGCGATGTCCATCAGGATCTGGGTCCGTTCCCTGGCCTGGCTGTTTTCATAGGTCACATCGTGCACCGACTCGTCATGGCCGATATCCCGGAAATGAAGCCGCACCGCCTCCCGGATGTTCACCTCCGTCAGGGAAGCGCCCAGGGTGCGGGTCAGCCGGCAAGCGTTTTCATAGGTCCGGTCCGTGGTGCCGAAGCAGGGCATGGTCACGCAGCGGATGTTTTCTCTGGGAATCCCGAGAAGATCAAAGGCGCGCGCCGTCACCAGAAGGGCCAGGGTGGAATCCAGGCCGCCGGAGATCCCGATCACCGCGCAGCGGCTGCCGGTATGCTCCAGTCTTTTTTTCAGGCCGTGGGACTGGATGGAAAAGATCTCCTCGCAGCGGCGGGATTTCGTCCCCTCGTCCGCCGGGACGAAGGGCTGCCGCGGGAAGGAGCGAAGCAGCGCCAGCTCCCTTTTTTCCATATGGACGGGAAGAATCAGATAGCCCGCGTCCGCCGGCGCGGGAAAGGTATTCATCCGCCGTCTCTCATGGCGCAGACGGTGGATGTCAAGATCCGCGTAAACGGTCCGGTTTTCAAACCGTTCCGCTTCGGCAAGCAGCACGCCGTTTTCCGCGATCAGGTTATGGCCGCCGAAGACCAGATCCTGGGTGGATTCCCCGTCTCCCGCGCTGGCGTACACATATCCTGTCACCAGCCTGGCGCTGGTGGCCTCCGCCAGCTGCCTGCGGTAGCTGTCCTTGCCCACCGTCTCATTGGAGGCGGAGAGATTGACGATGACCGTCGCGCCCGCCAGACAGTGCGCGGTGGAGGGAGTCTGCGCGGCCCAGAGATCCTCGCAGATCTCGCAGCCCACCACAAGTCCCTCCACGCAGTCGCAGGAAAAAAGGATCTCCCTGCCGAAGGGGATCTCCCTGCCTTCAAAGGAAAGAAAGGAAACCTGCTCCGGCGCGGGCGTGAAATGTCTGGTCTCATAAAATTCCCCATAGGAAGGCAGCGCCGTCTTGGGAATAAAGGCAAGCACCCGCCCGTCCTGGACGGCCGCCGCCGCGTTGTACAGCTTCCCGTCCTTTTCCAGCGGAAGGCCGACGAATACCAGGGCGTCAAGCCCTTCGGTATACTCCGCGATCTTTGCAAGCGCTTCCTTCGCTCCCGAAAGCAGCGTCTCCTGCAGGAACAGATCCTGGCAGGTATAGCCGGTCAGGCACAGCTCGGGGAAAACCAGAAGCTGCGCCCCCGTTTCCGCCGCTTCCCCGATTCCCTTTATGATCTGCTCCGCGTTGTACGCGGGATCCGCCACCCGGATCTTCGGCGTCAGCGCCGCCGCTCTGATAAAACCGTCTTTCATTCTTACCTCCATGCCGAAGCCGTCTACAGATCTCTGATCTGCTTCAGATCCTCCACGCTGAACTGATATGCCCTGTTGCAGAAATGGCATTTCACCTCGATGGGCTCTCCGTCCGCGATCATCTCGTCCATTTCCTTCTTTCCGATGCTGTACAGGGCCTTCGCCACCCGTTCCCGGCTGCAGTTGCAGGAAAATTCCACAGGCATCGCGGAAAGGATCTCCATATCCATTCCTTCCAGAAGGATACCGAGGATCTGCTCCGGGCTGTTTCCGTCCTCCAGAAGCTTCGTCACGGAATGGACGCGGCTCAAATTCGCTTCCAGCTTCTCAATGACCGTTTCTTCCGCGAAGGGCATGAGCTGGACGATGAAGCCGCCCGCCTGCTTCACGGTATTGTTCTTTTCCATCAGGACGCCAAGCCCGACGGAGGAGGGCACCTGCTCCGACGCCGCGAAGTACCAGGTCAGATCCTCCGCGATCTCTCCCGTCTGCAGGTCGGTCTGGCCCACATAGGGCTCCTTCAGCCCCAGGTCGCGGATCACCTGCAGCGTGCCCGCTCCGATGGCCCCGCCCACGTCCAGCTTGCCCTGGCTGTTGGCGGGAAGGATCACCTGCGGATGCACCGCATAGCCCTTCACTCTGCCCTTGCTGTCCGCAGTCACCGTCAGGCCGCCCGCCGGGCCGTCTCCCCGGATCTGCAGGGTGAGGATGTCCGCATCCCCCTTCATCATGCTCCCCATCATCGCTCCGGCGCACAGAAGACGTCCCAGCGCCGCCGTCATCACCGGGCTGGTATCGTGCGCCTTGCGCGCCGTCTCCACCGTGTCTCTTGCCGTTACCGCAAACGCGCGCACCTGCGCGTCCGCGGCCGCCGCTCTCACCAGATAATCGCTCATTTTCCCTGTTCCCTCGCTATACAGTAAATTCTTCCGCTCTCAGGCGTGACCTCTCCCAGCGTATCCGCGTCCAGCGCCTCCTCGAACCGAAGCCCGCCCTCCTCCAGGAGCGCGCGGATCTCGGAAAGCTCATAGCCTCTCTGGCAGTGGGTCTCCAGGAATCTGCGGAACAGCCCGCCCTGCGCTCCGTCCTTTTCCCGGACGAAAAAGGTCAGGTCATATTCGTTGATCCGGGTTTCCTCATCATAAAAATTTTCCCAGATAAAAGCGCAGTCCTCCCGGTTTTCCGCGATGGTCACGTCGCCCAGGATCTTTTCATATTTATAGACCGTGTTGAAATCAAACAGGAACACGCCGCCCGGATCCAGATAATTGTTCACCAGACGGAAGGTTTCCCGCAGCTGCTCCTCTCCCAGCAGGTAATTGAGGCTGTCGCAGACGCAGACCGCCGCCCGCACCGTTCCGTACAGCTCGAAGCTCTGCATGTCCTGCTCCAGATACAGGATGTCAAGCCCTTCCTCCGCGGCCTTCTGCGCCGCGACGGCAAGCATCTCCTCCGACCGGTCCACGCCGATCATGTCATAGCCCCGCCGCGCCAAAAGCTGGGTCAGCGTGCCCGTGCCGCAGCCAAGCTCCAGCACCAGGCCGTCCCGGATGCCCGCCCGTCCCAGCCTGTCCGCAATATAGTCCGCCCATTTTTCATAGGGCACGTTATCCATGAAGGTATCATAAACCTCCGCGAAATCCGTATATGCTTCCATCAGGCGTTCTTTTTCCCTTCCTTCAGATATTCTCTCAGGAACGAAAGCAGCGCCTCCGTCTGCTCCTTCGTCCCCACGGTGATCCGCAGGTAATTTCCGGTGCGTTCCCCCGGGAAGTACCGGACATAGATGCCCGCCTCCTTCAGCGCCTCAAACAGCTCCTTCGCCGGAACCCGCTCATGGGAAGCGAAGACAAAGTTGGTCCGGGAATCCGGGAAGGAAAAGCCCAGAGAGGAAAGCTCCTTCTTCAGATACTCCCTGGTATCCACTACTTTCCCCACCGTTTCCTGAAAATATGCCTCATCCGCCATGCTTGCCGCGCCCCAGGCAATGGTGGGCGCGTCCATGGTATAGGAATTAAAGGAAAATTTCACATCCCGCAGATACCCGATGGCCTTCGGGCTTCCGATCGCGAAGCCGATCCGCATCCCGGCCATGGCGCGGGATTTGGAAAAGGTCTGCACCACCAGAAGATTTTCATACTTTTCCACAAGAGGCAGGGCGCTCGTGCCCCCGAAATCCACATACGCCTCATCGATGATCACCAGGGAGCCGGGATTTCCCGCCGCGATCTCTTCGATCACGGAAAGAGGCTCGCTGATCCCGGTGGGCGCGTTGGGGTTGGCGATCACGATGCCTCCGTTTTCCGTCAGATAGTCCTCCTTCACCAGCCGGAAATTCTCATCCAGGGCCGGCCGGGAGAAGGGGATCCCGAACAGATTCGCCCACACGTCATAGAAGGAATAGGTGATATCCGGAAACAGGATGGGCCTCCCCGTATTGAAAAAAGTCAGAAAGACCATGGCCAGCACGTCGTCGGAGCCGACGCCCACGAAAACCTGATCCTCCCCCACATGAAAGCGCTCCGCGATGCTCTTTACCAGCAGGGAGGCCTCCGGATCCGGGTACAGCCGGAGCACGTCCGTCTCAAATTCCGCCGCCAGCCGCTTTACCCTGGGGGAAGGCGGATAGGGGCACTCGTTGGTATTCAGTTTGATGATCCCCGGCCTTTTGGGCTGCTCTCCCGGGGTATAGGGCACCACCCGCCGGACGCCGCTCTCCCAGGAAGCGTTTTCCCTGCCGTCCGTTCTGTCTGTCTGTTTCATGCGCTCTTCCGCCTTTCTCTGATTTCTATGGGATTTCTATGGGGCTTACCTGTGCAGCGTGGATTTTCTCATGATGATCTTCCAGGACAGTCCCGTTCCCACATTGTAGGCTCTCGCGAAATTACCCTGATTGATGGCGACGGCCATGAAATCCAGGCTGTTCACATACACAAGCGCCTCTCCGATATAGGCGTCCGCGAAGGAATGGGCGTAGATCAGGGAGGTGCGGTAAACGGTACGCCCTCTCTTTTCAATGATGACCTCCACCGTATCTCCGTAGGAAATGCCGAGCTTTAAGAACATCTCTCTGGGGATATTGGTCCACAGGCTTCCGAAGCGCACGTCCAGCACGTCGATGGTGCCGGTGATCTCCTCGTTTTCCAGCACGGCCGGTTCATAGGCGATCTCCACCACGCTGTCCACCGGGACCTCGGGGCCCACGCCTTCAAAGTCGATAATGCCGGCGGCAAGACGCGCTCCCGTATAGGCATAGATGTCGCGGCCATGGAAGGTATAGCTTTCGCCGGAGCCGGGCAGGCGGTTGACAGTCTCGTCGATCACCCTCGCCGCCCGGATCCCGCACAGATGCTTCACATGGGTCAGGGTGCCGTTGTCCGGCGTGACCACATACTGGCCGCCGCAGGTCTGCACCACGATGCTTCTTCTGGTGGAGCCGACGCCCGGATCCACCACGGAAACGAAAACGGTTCCCTCCGGCCAGTAGCTCACCGTCTGGATCAGCCGGTAGGAAGCCTCCCAGATGTCATACTGCGGAATCTCATGGGTCAGATCCGAGATCTTCAGTTCGCTGCACACCGAATAGGCGACGCCGTACATGGCGCTCACCGCGCCGTCCGCCCTTCCAAAGTCTGACTGAAAAATAAGGGG
>DXDD01000086.1 GCA_019115665.1 Candidatus Eisenbergiella pullistercoris
AGTCCTCTGCTCTACCAACTGAGCTATCTGGGCCTGTACTGCCTCATGTATGTTCTGCAGCCGCCTGCAATGAAAATTATTTTAACCAGTTTTGACCGGACTGTCAAGCCTTTTTTTGAAAAAATTATATCCGAAAGAAGTACCATACAACTTTTGTGACAGGTCTTCTTGCGGTGAGGACAAAAAAGGACTTCTTATCCGGCCCCGCACTTTTTTACGGGGCTTTTTTGCAGAACGGACGGAAAAGAAAGATTTCCGTAAAAAAATCCCGCTTTTCCCAAAATCGTATTGACATGCCGCCCGGAATGGAATATATTGAAACTAACGGATTTCTGCGGAAAAATGAGGGGCGGAAGACGGAAAGATGCACAATTTTCTCCGGGCGTTCCGGAGACGGTGGGCGAAAAACGAAACTTTCTGCCCAAAACAGAACAATTTCTGCAAAAACGGTCAAAATATGAATACAACTTTGAGAAAATAAATGATACAACTTGACGCGCCTGGCGTTTCCGCCTGCGGGAGGCGTGATTTCCCGACGGGAAAGGGCAGGAGAGGAGGAGCGGTTTGGAAAAGGAAACAAAATACCTGCAGCTTGCCGCCCTTCTGCGGGAAAGCATTCAGGAAGGGGAGCTGAAGCCGGGAGAGAAGCTGCGCTCGGAAAACGAGCTGACGGCGGCGTACGGCTGCTCCCGGCAGACCGTGCGGCACGCGCTCAGCCTGCTGGAAGAGGAGGGGCTGCTTGCGCGCCGGCGGGGAAGCGGCACCTATGTGAAGGGCTTCCGGGAAATGCCGCCGGAGAACCGGAGAAGGATCGCGGTGATCTCCACTTATGTGGACAGCTATATTTTCCCCAGGACCATACAGGGGATTGAGAATTATCTGTTTGAAAGGGGCTACTCCGTTCAGATCGCTTTTACCAACAACCTTCTGGAGCGGGAACGGATCGTGCTGGAGGATATTATCAGCAGGGACGATGTGGGCGGGATCATCATGGAGGCCACCAAAAGCGGCCTGCCCAATCCCAATCTTCCCCTGATCCGGACGCTGGCGGAGCGGGATATCCCGATCCTGTTCATCAACAGCTATTACCGGGAGCTGCCGCTGCCGCATGTGACGTTGAACGACCGACAGGCGGCGGAGCGGGCGGTGGAGTATCTGGCGCGGGCAGGGCATAAGAGGATCGGAGCCCTGATGAAGCTTGACGACGGGCAGGGGCGTCTGCGATATGAAGGATATCTGACCGCGTGCCGGAGGCTGGGGATCCCGGCCGGGGACCGCGGGACCATGTGGCTGGATACGGAGGGCGAGAAGAATTTTTCCGACTGCCGGGCGGCGATCCTGCGTTCCTTCCGGGACTGCACGGCTGTTTTCTGCTATAACGACAAGCTGGCTTTCCTGCTGGAGGGCCTTTTGAAGGAGGAAGGGCTTGGCATACCGGAGGACATTTCTCTGATCAGCGTCGATGATTCGGAGCTGGCGGAGCTGTCGGATACCCGGCTGACGAGCGTTCATCATCCGGCGGACCGGCTGGGCGGGAAGGCGGCGGAGAATCTGCTTGCTCTGATGAAGAACAGGAGCTTCGACGCGACCTGCGAATTTGAAGCGGGGATCGTGGAGAGGGACTCGGTGAAAAGGCTGCTTTGATTTTTTTCAGTATAGATAACAGAGAAACCAAAACAAGGAGGTAAAGAAACATGAAAACAGGAGCAAATTACAAGTTCTGGTTCTGCACGGGTTCCCAGGATCTGTACGGGGACGAGTGCCTGAGAAAGGTGGCGGAGCATTCCGCGAAGATCGTGGAGGGCTTAAACGCTTCGGGAAGGCTTCCCTTTGAAGTGGTATTAAAGCCCACCCTGATCGATCCGGCCACCATCAGAAGAACCCTGAACGCGGCAAACGAGGATCCGGAGTGCGCGGGCGTCATCACCTGGATGCACACTTTCTCCCCGGCCAAGATGTGGATCCTGGGCCTGAAGGAGTACAGAAAGCCTCTCTGCCATCTGCACACCCAGTTTAATGAAGAGATCCCCTATGACACCATCGACATGGATTTCATGAATGAAAATCAGTCCGCCCACGGCGACAGGGAGTACGGCCATATCGTATCCCGCATGGGCATCGAGCGCAAGGTGATCGTGGGCCACTGGGCGAGCCCCGCCGTGCAGGATGCGCTGGGAAGCTGGATGAGAACGGCCATCGGCGTGATGGAGTCTTCTCATATCAGAGTCTGCAGAATCGGCGACAACATGAACAACGTTGCCGTGACCGAAGGCGACAAGGTGGAAGCGGAGATTAAGTTCGGCTGGGAGATCGACCATTACTGCGTGAACGACGCGGTGGAATACGTGGACGCCGTGGCGCAGGGCGATGTGGACGCGCTGGTTGAGGAATATTACAGCAGATACAACATCCTTCTGGAGGGAAGAGATCCGGAGGAATTCAGAAGACATGTGGCGGAGCAGGCCAGGATCGAGATCGGTCTGGAGAAGTTCCTGGAGGACGGAAACTATCAGGCCATCGTGACCCATTTCGGCATGCTGGGCGGCCTGAAGCAGCTTCCGGGACTTGCCATCCAGAGACTGATGGAGAAGGGCTACGGCTTCGGCGGAGAAGGCGACTGGAAGACCGCGGCCATGGTGCGCCTGATGAAGATCATGGCGGCCGGCACCCCGAACGCGAAGGGTACCTCCTTCATGGAAGACTACACCTACAACCTGGTTCCCGGTAAGGAAGGCGTACTGGAAGCGCACATGCTGGAGGTCTGCCCGACCATCGCGGACGGCCCGATTTCCATCAAGGTACAGCCTCTTTCCATGGGGAACAGGGAGGATCCCGCCCGTCTGGTATTCACCTCCAAGACAGGCCCTGCGGTAGCCACCTCCCTGGTGGATCTCGGAAACCGCTTCCGCCTCATCATCAACGCGGTGAACTGCAAGAAGTGCGAGAAGGAAATGCCCAAGCTTCCTGTCGCTACGGCCTTCTGGACGCCCGAACCGGATCTGGCGGTCGGAGCGCAGGCCTGGATTCTTGCGGGCGGCGCGCATCATACCGCTTTCTCCTATGACCTGACCGTCGATCAGATGGTTGACTGGGCGGACGCCATGGGAATCGAGAGCGTGGTCATCGATAAGAACACCACCATCAAGGGGCTGAAGAACGAGCTTCGCTGGAACAGCGTGTATTACAGATAATAAAAAACGCGGCGCCGGGGCTACGGCTTCGGCGCGCGTTTCCCGGCGAAACGCGCCGGGATGAAGGAGGGAATGGAAATCATGGATATCAGGCAGATGATTTTGGAGGGGAAGACCACCCTGGGAATCGAATTCGGTTCCACCAGGATCAAGGCGGTCCTGATCGGAGAGGACAACGCTCCGATCGCCTCCGGCGATCATGAGTGGGAAAACCGCTATGAAAACAATATCTGGACCTACAGCAGGGAGGATATCTGGACGGGCCTGCAGGACTGCTATGCCAACATGGCAAAGGACGTGCAGGAAAAATACGGCGTTACCCTGACCACGGTGGGCGCGCTTGGCTTCAGCGCCATGATGCACGGCTATCTTCCTTTTGATAAAAACGGGGAGATGCTGGTGCCCTTCCGTACCTGGAGGAACACCATCACGGAAGAGGCTTCCGTAAAGCTGACGGAGGCGTTTCATTTCAATATTCCGCAGAGGTGGAGCATTGCCCACCTGTATCAGGCGATCCTGAACGGGGAGGAGCATGTGAAGGACATCGCGTACCTGACCACTCTGGCGGGCTACGTGCACTGGAAGCTGACCGGAAGGAAGGTTCTCGGCATCGGCGAAGCCGCCGGCATGCTTCCCATCGACGCGCAGACGAAGCAGTACAGCGCGGCCATGATCGACACCTTTGAAAAGCTGATCGCGGACAAGGGCTATCCCTGGACGCTTTCCGATATCCTGCCGGAGATCCTCCTTGCGGGCGAGCCTGCGGGCACGCTGACGGAGGAAGGCGCGAAGCTTCTGGATGTAAGCGGAAATCTGCAGGCAGGAATTCCCGTCTGCCCTCCGGAGGGAGACGCGGGAACCGGAATGACGGCCACCAACAGCGTGGCAAAACGCACCGGCAACGTATCCGCCGGAACCAGCGTATTCGCCATGGTGGTTCTGGAAAAGGATCTGGAAAAGGTGCATCCGGAGATCGACATGGTGACCACGCCGGACGGAAGCGCGGTGGCCATGGTGCACTGCAACAACTGCACCTCCGACCTGAACGCCTGGATCAGCCTTTTTGCGGAATTTACGGAGGCCTTCGGCATGAAGGTGGACAGAAACGATCTGTTCGGCACCCTGTACCGCAAGGCTCTGGAAGGAGATCCGGACTGCGGCGGCCTGCTTGCCTACAACTATTTTTCCGGAGAGCATATCACCGGCTTTGAAGAGGGCCGTCCGCTGTTCGTGAGAAATCCGGAGAGCCGCTTCAATCTGGCGAACTTCATGCGCGTGCATCTGTTCACCTCCCTGGGCGCCCTGAAGACCGGCCTGGACATCCTCCTGAAGGAGGAAGGGGTACAGATCGACCGCCTGATGGGCCACGGCGGCCTGTTCAAGACGAAGGAAGTGGGCCAGAAGATCCTGGCCGCAGCCGTCAACGCGCCCGTTACCGTCATGGAGACGGCGGGAGAGGGCGGCGCGTGGGGCATTGCCCTGCTGGCCTCCTATATGCTGCATAAGCAGGAAGGGGAAAGCCTCGCCGATTTCCTGAACCGCGCCGTATTCGTCGGACAGGAGGGCGTGACGCTCAGCCCGGATCCGAAGGATGTGGAGGGCTTCGATGTATTCGTGAAGCGCTACGCGGCCGGACTTCCCATTGAAAAGGCCGCTGTGGAGTCGTTGATCTGAACCTGCGTTTTGTGACGCTTCGGCATGGAGGTAAAAAATGTTAGAAGAGCTGAAAAAAAGAGTATATGAAGCCAATATGCTTCTGCCAAAATACGGGCTTGTGACCTTTACCTGGGGAAATGTGAGCGAGATCGACCGGGAAACCGGCCTGTTCGCCATCAAGCCCAGCGGCGTGGACTATGATAAGCTGACGCCGGACGATATGGTGATCGTGGATCTGAACGGAAACAAGGTGGAGGGCAGATACAATCCTTCCTCCGATACGGCCACCCATGTGGAGCTTTACAAGGCCTTTCCGGAGATCGGCGGCATCGTGCACACCCATTCCTCCTACGCGACCAGCTGGGCGCAGGCTGGCAGGAGTATCCCCTGCTACGGAACCACCCACGCGGACTACATCTACGGAGAGGTTCCCTGCCTCAGATGCCTGACGAAGGAAGAGATCGAGGACGCCTATGAGGAAAATACGGGCCACCTGATTGTGAATGAATTTAAGGCTATGGGAAAGGACCCTGTCGCCGTTCCCGCAGTCCTCTGTAAGAACCACGGCCCCTTTGCCTGGGGAAAGGACGCCCATGAGGCCGTCCACAACGCCGTCGTTCTGGAGGAGGTGGCCAAAATGGCCTACCGCGCGGAGACCATCAATCCCCGCATTCAGCCTGCGCCCCAGGAGCTTCAGGACAAGCATTACTACAGAAAGCACGGCGCCAACGCTTACTATGGACAAAGTGGGGTAAAATAGGGTAAACTACAGAGGCGCGGCCCGCAGGGCCGCACCGGACAGCCCGTTTCCCGCTGCGGCAGGGCCTGCGGCGGCGCATGGCGGAAGCGGGCGTCGGCTGTTTCTGATCAGAAAGACGGAGGAAAATTTCATGGAGAATCTTGAACTCGCCAAAATGGCGAACGAGATCCGCAAAGGGATCATTACCGGCGTGCACAGCGCGAAGTGCGGCCATCCCGGCGGATCTCTCTCGGCAGCGGACATTTTTACCTATCTCTATTTTGAAGAGATGAACATCGACCCGAAGAATCCGGACATGCCGGAAAGAGACCGTTTTGTGCTTTCCAAGGGGCATAACGCGCCGGCCCTGTACTCCACGCTGGCGCACAGGGGATATTTTCCGGTGGAGGATCTGACCACGCTCCGGCACCTGGGCTCCTATCTGCAGGGCCATCCCTGCAGGCAGTATACTCCCGGCGTGGACATGTCCAGCGGCTCTCTGGGACAGGGCATTTCCGCCGCGGTGGGAATGGCGCTGGGAGGAAAGCTGGATAACAGAGATTACCGCGTGTACACCCTTCTTGGAGACGGCGAGATCGAAGAGGGCCAGGTATGGGAGGCCTCCATGTTCGCCGGCTTCCACAAGCTGGACAACCTGGTGGTGATCGTGGACAACAACGGTCTGCAGATCGACGGCCCCATCGATCAGGTCTGCTCCCCGTACCCGATCGATAAAAAATTCGAGGCCTTCAATTTCCATGTGATCAATGTGAACGCTCATGACTTTGACGAGCTTCGCGCCGCATTTAAAGAGGCCAGAGAAACGAAGGGCATGCCCACGGCGATCATCGCCCACAGCCTGAAGGGCAAGGGCGTTTCCTTCATGGAAGGCAGTGTGGACTGGCACGGAAAGGCTCCCAACGACGAGCAGTTCGCGGTTGCCATGGCAGATTTGGAGAAAGCAGGTGAAGCATTATGTCAGAAGTAAATAAGACCGTTCAGAAAAAGGCGACGAGAGAAGCCTATGGAGAAGCTCTCGCGGAATTCGGCGCGCAGTATCCCGACCTGATCGTCCTGGACGCGGATCTGGCAAATGCCACCAAGACGAATTCCTTCCAGAAAGTATTTCCCGACCGCCACATCGACTGCGGCATCGCGGAATGCAATATGATGGGCATCGCTGCCGGCCTTTCCACGGTGGGCAAGATCCCCTTCGCCAGCACCTTCGCCATGTTCGCCTCCGGCCGTGCCTATGAGCAGGTGCGCAACTCCATCGGCTATCCTCACCTGAACGTGAAGATCGGCGCGACCCACGCCGGCATCACCGTAGGCGAGGACGGCGCTTCCCATCAGTGCCTGGAGGATATGGCCCTGATGCGCGCCATTCCCGGCATGGTGGTCATCAACCCCAGCGACGCCGTGGAGGCGAGAGCTGCCGTACAGGCTGCCATCGAATATGTGGGCCCCGTTTACCTGCGCTTCGGACGCGCGGCGGTTCCGATCATCAATGACAGAGAGGACTATCATTTTGAGATCGGAAAGGGCGAGCTCCTGCGCGAAGGCAGCGACGTGACCATCGTGGCCACCGGCATCTGCGTTTCCTCCGCACTGGAAGCGGCGGAGAAGCTGGCTGCCGACGGCATCAGCGCTGAGGTCATCAACATCCATACCATCAAGCCTCTGGATACGGAGCTCATCGTAAAATCCGCGAAGAAGACCGGAAAGGTGGTAACCGCGGAGGAGCACACCATCATCGGCGGCCTTGGCGGAGCGGTCTGCGAGGCCCTTTCCGAGAAGGCTCCCACCCCCGTCCTGCGCATCGGCATCAACGATGTGTTCGGAGAATCCGGAACGGCGGCCCAGCTTGTGGCCAAATACGGCCTGGACGGAGAAGGCATCTATACGAAGGTAAAGGAATTTGTGAAATAACGCTTTGCAAAAAGCGGACCGGAGCCGGGAACGCCTGGCAGGCAGGACGGCTTCCGGACGAAGAAAACAGGATAAATACGCCTCTGCCGGCTTCCCTTTCGGGGGGAGCCGGCAGCAGTCGTCTTATAAAAAAACGCCTGACGGCGGCGGATAACATATAAATGCCGCCATGCGGCGGCAAAGAATAAGAGGCGGAAGAAAATCTTCGATTTTCTTCCTGGAAATATGCGCTGTAAGCGCATATTTCTCACGAATCAAATGCTGCCTTACGGCAGCGAAGAAAGAGGTAATATGAACATACTGTCTCCATCCATCCTGGCGGCGGACTGTGCAAGGCTGGGAGAACAGATCGATCTGGTACAGCAGGCCGGGGCGGAATATCTTCATATCGACATCATGGACGGCATGTTTGTGCCCTCCATTTCCTTCGGCATGTGCGTGGTGTCTTCTCTGAGAAAATATACGGACATTATTTTTGACGTGCATCTGATGGTGGAAGAGCCGACCCGGTATGCGGCCGATTTTGCCAGATGCGGGGCGGATATCATTACCGTCCATCTGGAAGCCTGCAGCAACGTGGAGGAAACGTTGGACTGGATCCACAGCCTGGGAAGGAAGGCCGGGCTGTCCGTCAAGCCGGCGACGCCCATCCGCTGCGTGGAAAAATACCTGGATCAGACCGACATGCTTCTGGTCATGACCGTGGAGCCGGGCTTCGGCGGCCAGCGGTATCTTCCGGCGTCCACGGCGCGGATCCGGGAAGCCAGGCGGATGATCGAGGAAAAGGGACTGAACGTGGACATCGAGGTGGACGGCGGAATCACAAAGAAGAACGTCGCCACCGTGCTGGAAGCGGGAGCGAATGTGATCGTGGCAGGCTCCGCCATTTTCAGCGGAGATATCTCGCAGAATGTCCGGGACATGATGGAAATTCTGAATGGCGGCGGAAAAAAGGCGGAGCCGTAAAGCGGGAGGATGAAATGAAGATCATTGTTACGCCTCCGTTTACGGAGGAGCAGAAAAAGAAGATCCGCGACGCAGCCGGGCCGGAGGAGCTTGTTTTTGCCCTGAAAAGCGAGATCACGCCGGAACTTCTGTCCGATGCGGACGTGATCCTGGGAAATCTGGACAGCCCCTCTCAGGTGCGCTGGGCGCCGGGCCTCAGATGGATTCAGCTGAACAACGCGGGAACGGAAGGCTACTGCGAGCCCGGCCTCCTTCCGGAAGGGGCGGTCCTGACCAATGCCACCGGGGCTTATGGCCTTGCCATTTCGGAGCACATGATCGCCTGCCTTTTCATGCTTCGCAAGAAGCTGGACCTGTATTTTGCCGATCAGCAGCGCCATGAATGGCGCAGAGAAGGCCATGTGGGCGTGATTCAGGGAACCACCGTGCTGGTGATCGGCCTGGGAGACATCGGAAGGGCCTTCGCCGGAAGAATGAAAGCGCTGGGCTGTCATACCATCGGGATCCGCAGACGCGTTTCGGGAAAAACGTCGCCGGAAGGCGCGGTCGGCCCTTCAGGAACGCGGCCTGCCGCCTGTGCGGACAGCTTTTCGGGAACGCGGCCTGCCGCCTGCATGGACGGCTTTTCGGGAGCGGACGAGGTCTATGGCCTGGATGCGCTGGACAGCCTTCTGCCCCGGGCGGACGTGGTGGCGCTGAGCCTTCCCGGCAATCCTTCCACCCGGCACGTGCTGAACCGGGAGCGGATCGGGCTTTTGAATCCGAACGCCATTGTGCTGAACGTGGGCCGCGGAACGGCCATCGATACGGATGCCCTGTGTGACGCCCTTTACGGGGGAAGGATCGCGGGAGCCGCTCTGGATGTGACGGATCCGGAGCCACTGCCGGAGGACCATCCCCTCTGGGATGCGCCCCGCACCCTGATCACCCCTCATATTTCCGGCGGCTATTCCCTGCCGGAAACGCTGGAGCAGATCTGCGGCATCTTCGCGGAAAATCTGGAACGTTTCCGGAAGGGAGAACCGCTTCGGAACGTGGTGGATATGGAGACAGGGTACGCTTTCGCACGGCCTGTGCAGTAAATGCGCAGACCTGGCTGAAGCGTAACGGTACTTTTCACGGGACAGGGGACCGGACGAAATGTTCCATGAATTTTTGCAGGAAAACATTCTGCAGGATCTTCCGCGGAACTCTTCGGTAGGGTCTTCAACGGAACTCTTCCGCCCTCATACGGTTAAAAAACGAAAAAATGGATTTTCTGCCGTACAAAAATCCGTTTTTTACGGATCTAATTCCGGAAAATGCTGTTCTGAACCGTAATTTTCATGGCGCGATACGGTAAAAAGATCGAAAAATCTGTTTTTAACCGTATCGGATGGCCCGAAAGTACGGTTACAGATAAGAAAATCAGGTATTGAACCGTACAGATGGCGAAATAGTGGTCAAAAAGTACGGTTAAGGATTGGAAAATCCTCTTTTTAACCGTCTTTTCAGACTTTTTGTACGGTTATAAGATGCAGATTCTCGTTTTAAACCGTATCGGAGCATCCTGCCTGGTGTCAGGCAGAGGTTTTTGGATATGGGAAAAGGAATCAGCCACCGTATTCCCCCATGAAAAGCAACGCGGTAACCATGGTACTGCAGATGACCGGCCGCCGCTGTTTGACAATCCGGCCGCGGTGTGATACTCTGGAAAGGCAAAAGCGTTGAAGAAGAGAGTACATCGCGGGAAGTCTTACAGAGAGGGCCGGATGGCGGTAACGCCGGCTGAGAAGGCCCGACGGAAAACGATGGAACATGGCTTACGGAGCAGCGCACCGAGCCGCGCATGGCGGTAAGGCTGCGACAGGCGCCGCCTGTTACAGCGGCAGGGTATGAAGGCAGGAGAATGGATTCAGACGTTACCGCTCAGGGCAGAAGACCTGCGGGACGGGTTGGACAGAAGCATGCCGCAGTACCTGACGAGGCCGTATCCGCGAGGCTGCGGCGAAGAGAAGTGGTACCACGGGAAATAACGCCCGTCTTCTTGATTTTAACAAAAGCTTAAAATCGGAGAAGACGGGCTTTTGTTATGAAGGCCCCGGCCCGCGAAAAAGATGGCCGGACAGACAAAAAATACGGAAGGAGCAAGAAAATGAGCGTAAAGATGAAAGGAAAATATTACATCACCACGGCCATTGCCTACACCTCCGGCAAGCCCCATATCGGCAACACCTATGAGGCCGTGCTGGCGGACAGCATCGCCCGGTTCAAGAGAAAGGACGGCTACGATGTGTTCTTCCAGACCGGAACGGATGAGCACGGCCAGAAGATCGAGCTGAAGGCCGAAGAGGCGGGCGTGTCCCCCCAGGAATATGTGGATAAAGTGGCGGGCGAGGTGAAGCGTCTGTGGGATCTGATGGGAACCTCCTACGACAAGTTCATCCGCACCACGGACGCGCCGCACGTAAAGCAGGTGCAGAAGATTTTCAAAAAGCTGTATGACCAGGGCGATATTTACAAAGGATATTACGAAGGACTGTACTGCACGCCCTGCGAATCCTTCTGGACCCAGTCCCAGCTGGTGGACGGAAAGTGCCCCGACTGCGGACGCGAGGTGAAGCCCGCGAAGGAAGAGGCTTACTTTTTTAAGATGAGCAAGTATGCGGACAGGCTGATCCGGCATATCAATGAACATCCGGAGTTCATTCAGCCCGTGTCCCGCAAAAACGAAATGATGAACAACTTCCTGCTTCCCGGCCTGCAGGATCTGTGCGTGTCCAGAACCTCCTTCAAGTGGGGAATCCCTGTGGATTTCGACGACAGGCATGTGGTCTATGTGTGGCTGGACGCGCTGACCAACTACATCACCGGTATCGGCTATGACGCGGAAGGAAACAGCAGCGAGCAGTATAAGAAGCTGTGGCCCGCCGACCTGCACCTGATCGGAAAGGATATCATCCGTTTCCACACGATCTACTGGCCCATCTTCCTGATGGCGCTGGGCGAGCCTCTGCCGAAGAAGATTTTCGGCCATCCTTGGCTTCTGCAGGGCGACGGCAAGATGAGCAAGTCTAAGGGAAACGTGATGTATGCGGACGATCTGGTGGATTTCTTCGGCGTGGATGCGGTGCGCTACTTCGTGCTGCATGAGATGCCCTTTGAAAACGACGGCGTGATCAGCTGGGAGCTTCTGACAGACCGGATCAATTCCGATCTGGCCAACACCCTGGGCAATCTGGTGAACCGCACCATTTCCATGAGCAACAAGTATTTCGGCGGCGTGGTCTGCGATAAGGGCGCGGCGGAGGCCGTGGATGAGGACCTGAAGGCGGTGGTCACCGGAACGTACGCGAAGGCGGCGGCGAAGATGGAGGACCTGCGCGTGGCGGACGCCATGACGGAAATTTTCTCCCTCTTCAAGCGCTGCAACAAGTACATCGACGAGACGGAGCCTTGGGTTCTGGCAAAGGACGAGGCGAAGAAGGACCGCCTGTCCACCGTTCTGTACAACCTGGTGGAATCCATCACCATCGGCGCGTCCCTGCTGGAGCCCTTTATGCCCGGTACGGCCGCGAATATCGCCGGACAGCTGAACGCGGTTCTTCCTTCTTTTGAGGAGTGCACCGTCTTCGGCCATTATGCGAACGGCACGAAGGTGACGGAAAAACCGCAGATCCTTTTCGTCCGTCTGGACGTGAAGGAGGTCGTGGAAAAGGCGGAAGCCATGTTCGCGGAAAGAAGAGCCGCCGCGGAGGCCGAAAACGGCGCGCAGGGAAGCGGCGCGGCAGGAAACGATGCGCAGGGCGCAGCGGCCCAAAACGGCGCGGCACAGGGTGGCGCAGCGGCAGAGGCCGGCAGCGCCGCTCAGACCGGTGAAAGCGCGGACGGCTCTGTGATCGACATCGAAGCAAAGCCGGAGATCACCTATGAGGATTTTGCGAAAATGCAGTTCCAGGTGGGCGAGATCATCGCCTGCGAAGAGGTGAAGAAGTCCAAAAAGCTGCTCTGCTCCCAGGTGAAGATCGGAAGCCAGGTGAAGCAGATCGTTTCCGGCATCAAGGCGCACTACACTGCGCAGGAAATGGTAGGCAAGAAGGTGATGGTGCTGGTGAACTTAAAGCCCGCGAAGCTGGCAGGCGTCCTGTCCGAGGGCATGCTTCTGTGCGCCGAGGACGCGGATGGAAATCTGGCCCTTGTGGTTCCGGAAAAGGAAATGCCCGCGGGAGCGGAGATCTGCTGATCCGCAGAATGCTGCGGTACAGGGCGCAGGCAGACAGGTCTGCCTGCGCCGTCCTGTCTCCGGGCGTCCGGATAAGGAGGTACGCATGAAAAAGAGAGAGTTTTATTATCCTTCTGCAGACGGAAAAACGCAGATCCATGCTCTGGAATGGAGGCCGGACGGCGATCCGGTCTGTATCCTTCAGATCGTACACGGTATGGCGGAATACGCGGACCGCTACGACCGGCTGGCCCGGTTCCTCTCGGACCGGGGGATTCTGGTCGTCGGACATGACCATCTGGGCCATGGGAAAAGCGTCGGGGAAAATCATCCCTACGGCTATTTCTGCCATGAGAACGCGCCGGATGTGCTGGTGGAGGATGTCCACGCCCTGCGCGTGAGGCAGCAGGCCGGCTTCGCGGCAGGGGAGAGCGGATCTGCGGATCGACAGGCCGGTTCTGCGGCGCGGCAGGCCGCAGCAGAGCGTCCGCAGCCGCCGTATCTGATGCTGGGCCACAGCATGGGCTCCTTCATCCTGAGAAATTATCTGTGCCGGTACGGGGAAGGCCTCTGCGGGGCCGTGATCATGGGAACCGGCATGCAGCCGGAGGGGCTTCTTCAGATTTCCCTCAGGCTGGCGCGTATCCTGAAAGCCCTGCAGGGAGAAAAGCATAAAAGCGGCCTCCTGAATGCGCTGGCCTTCGGAAGCTACGACCGGAAGATCTCTCATCCGGTATCCGCCATGGACTGGCTTTCCCGGGATGAAAGCGAGGTGGCGAAATACAACGCCGATCCTCTCTGCGGATTTACTTTTACCATAAACGGCTTTGAGACACTGTTTACCCTGATCGACAGACTGTATGAGGAAAAGCGGCTGGCAGGGATGCCGAGGCGGCTTCCGGTGCGTTTCCTTTCGGGGGAGATGGATCCGGTGGGAGATTACGGAAGAGCGGTCCGCCGGGTATACGATTCCTTCCTCCGGATGGGGATGACGGACGTATCCATGAAGCTGTATGAAAACGACCGGCACGAGCTGGTCAACGAGGCGGACCGGGACAGGGTTTGGCAGGACCTGTATGAATGGATCATGCAGACGGTTCAGACGGGCGGAAGGCCCGGAAAGGAGAAGGATTGAAGGATAACCGGAAAATCAGGAACCGGAAAACCGGAAAGGCATTCGGCCGGATTTGGGCCTGCGCGGCGGCGCTTTTACTGACGCTTGGCTGCCCGGCAGGTCTGTTCCGTGCGCATGTGGTTCTGGCCTCGGACGGCGCGCAGACGGAAGCGGGCGGCCGGGCGGAATCAGACACGCGGACAGAAACAGACGCATGGCCGGAAACAGGTGTGCAGACGGAAACAGGAGAAGCCGGAGAGAAGGCGTTCACGGAGCTTCTGAGCGAGGAGCAGAGAGAGCTTCTGGAGGAGCTTCTTGAGAAGCTGGAGGACGGGGAGCTTTCCACGAGGGAACAGATCGACGAAGCCATCAGCCGGGCGCAGGAGGAGCTGGGGATCACGCTTTCCGGGGAACAGAAGGAGCAGATCGCCGGGCTGGCGCTTCAGGCGGACCGGCTGGGACTCGACCGGGAAGCGATCCTGAACGGCGCGCAGGCACTTTATGAAAAATATGGCAGCGCCGCGCTGGAAAGGGCGGACGACGCGATCCGGGAAAATATCGTGGAACCCGTAAAGGAGGCCGCTGCGGCGGAAGTGAAGAAAACCTTCCGGGATTTTTTCCATGATATGGGGGAAACGGTAAAAAATTTTGTTCTGGAGCTGATCGGATGAAAAAGGTCTTCTGAGTACGCGATGAATCTGCTTGCGTGAAGCCGGGCGGCGTAGTATGATACTTATCAAAAGACTCGGGCGGCGGTCGGCGGGCCGCCGCGGAAAAAGACAGGAGATATACACATATGGGAAGATTTTTCAATCTGGACAGTCCGCTGATGACGTTTCTGTCCAAGGTGGCCGATCTGATGATCCTGAACCTCATCACGCTTTTTTTATGCATTCCGATCATCACGGCGGGCGACGCGATGACGGCCCTGTATTACATGACCATCAAGATGGTCCGGGGAGAGGACTGCTATGTGGTCAGGGGCTATTTCAAGTCCTTTAAGGAGAATTTCAGGCAGGCGACCATCATCTGGGTACTGGCCGTGCTGGTGTTCCTCATTCTTGTGGGGGATTTTTCCATCATTCGAAGCGGCGTGCTCTCCTTCGGACAGGTGATGCTGGTCCTTCTGATCGTTGTGGCCGTGATCTATGTTTTTACGATGCTGTATGTATTTCCGGTGCTTTCCCGTTTTGAAAATACCGTAAAAAATACCATCCGCAACGCGTTTCTGATGAGCATCCTGAACCTGCCCAGAACGATTCTTCTGGTGCTCATCAACCTGCTGCCGGCAGCGCTGTTTCTGCTGGTGCCGCAGTCGATGCCCTTCGTGATCCTGTTCGGCTTTTCCGTGCCCGCCTATCTGTGCAGCACCCAGTTCGTAAAGATCTTCAGGCGCTTTGAGCCGGAGGAGGAAAATGCGGGAAATCCCGATGAGCTGGAGACCCTGTCCTTTATCCGTGAGGAAGAGGAGGAAAAGCGGAAAAAGCTGGAAGAAGAGCAGGTCCGCGCCCGGATCCAGGAGGAGCGCGAAGCCCTGGAAGAGGAAGCGGAAAAAGAGGAAGAAAACGGAAAGGATCAGGGGCAGCCGGAAGAGGCGGAATGACACGCCCTATGGTAAAACTGTATAACTTTGGTTTGCTGAATTCGGCATGTTGACAGGCCGCAAAATCCCGGTATCCTTTTGCCGGCAAATTTGACAATGGCACGTTAAATCTTTGTGAATTTGTGGTATGGTCAAAACTTTTATTCTCAGGTATACTAAGTGCAGGCTCAGTTGACAGAATGTCGCTGGATACATGTAAATCATTATTTTTAGGGAGGCTGACAAAATGGCAAGTTTATCGTTAAAGAATGTCTGCAAGGTATATCCCAACGGATTTGAAGCCGTTAAGGATTTTAATCTTGAGATCGCTGACAAGGAGTTCATCATTTTCGTTGGACCGTCCGGATGCGGTAAGTCCACGACCCTTCGTATGATCGCAGGTCTGGAGGATATTTCTTCCGGCGAACTGAAGATCGGCGACAGAGTGGTAAACGACGTAGAGCCGAAGGACAGAGATATCGCAATGGTATTCCAGAACTACGCTCTGTATCCTCATATGTCCGTATATGACAACATGGCATTCGGTCTGAAGCTGAGAAAGGTTCCCAAGGCTGAGATCGACAAGATGGTTAAGGAAGCTGCCAAGATCCTTGACCTGACTCCTCTCCTTGACCGTAAGCCGAAGGCTCTGTCCGGTGGTCAGAGACAGCGTGTTGCCATGGGACGTGCTATCGTTCGTAATCCTAAGGTATTCCTGATGGACGAGCCTCTGTCCAACCTGGATGCAAAGCTGCGTGTACAGATGCGTGTTGAGATTTCCAAGCTTCATCAGAGACTGGGAACCACCATCATCTACGTAACCCATGACCAGACCGAAGCTATGACGCTGGGAACCAGAATCGTTGTTATGAAGGACGGCGTTATCCAGCAGGTAGATACTCCTCAGAATCTGTACGAGAAGCCTCAGAACCTGTTCGTTGCAGGATTCATGGGATCTCCTCAGATGAACTTCCTGGATGCTGTTGTAGAAGTGAACGGAAACACCGCTTCCCTGAAGGTTGCCGGCAAGTCCATTCCGCTTCCTCCTGCGAAGTCCAAGAAGCTGATCGACGGCGGCTACAACGGAAAGACCGTTACCTTCGGTATCCGTCCGGAAGATATTTATGATTCTCAGATGTTCATCGAGTCTGCCAAGTGCGTATTCGAGTCCACCATCAGAGTATACGAGCTGCTCGGCGCAGAAGTATTCCTGTACTTCGATCTCGCTGAGTTCCCGATCACTGCAAGAGTGGATCCCCGCACCACTTCCAGACCGGGAGATCATGTGAAGTTCGCTTTCGACGTTGAGAAGATTCACGTATTCGATAAGGAAACCGAGCAGATCATCACCAACTAATCACAGGAATTATAAGGGAGGATGCGTTTGCATCTTCCCTTTTTTTCTGCTATAGTTAAAGCAAGACTGGGAAAGGACGGGAAGAGAGATGATTTCCAATCAGGTAATTCAGAACAGCATAGATGAACTGAGGGCGATTACCAAGGTCGATCTTGGGGTCTATGATGTGGAGGGCATGAAGGTCGCCGCCACAACGGAGGATATTGACATTTCGGGGGAGATTGTTGAAAATTTTGCCTCTTCGCCTGCAGACAGCCAGGTGGTGGGAGGGCGCCATCTGCTGAAAATACTGGACGATGGGGAGCCGGCCTATATCCTGGTTGCCCAGGGGCCCAGCGACGATGTCTACATGGTGGGAAAGATCGCGGTGAGCTGCATCCAGAACCTGCTGGTCGCATATAAGGAAAGGTTTGACCGGAATAATTTCTTCCAGAACCTGATCCTGGATAATCTGCTTCTTGTGGATATTTACAACCGTGCGCAGAAGCTTCACATTGAGGTGGAGTGCCCGCGCATCGTATATCTGATCGAGACGAAAATCGAGAAGGACAACGGCGCCACGGAGCTTCTGAAGAGCCTGTTTTCCAGTCAGAACGGCGACTACATCACCGCGGTGGACGAGCGGAATATCATTCTGATCAAGGCGCTTGAGCATGCGGACGATATGGAGACCATTGAAAAGACGGCGGATATGATCGTGGACATGATGAACAGCGAGGCGATGATGAACGTCCGCGTCGCTTACGGCACCGTTGTAGGAGAGCTGAGAGAGGTATCCAAGTCCTATAAAGAGGCCAAGATGGCGCTGGATGTGGGAAAGATCTTTTATGCCGAAAAGAATGTCATCGCGTATTCGAGACTTGGCATCGGCCGCCTGATCTATCAGCTTCCGGTTAACCTCTGCAAGATCTTCATCGATGAGATCTTCGGGGATAACGTCCCCTACGATATGGAGGAGGAAACGCTTACCACAATCAACAAGTTCTTTGAGAACAACCTGAACGTTTCCGAAACCTCCAGACAGCTTTTCATTCACCGGAATACGCTGGTGTACCGGATTGAGAAGCTGCAGAAGAGCACAGGGCTGGATATCCGCGTGTTTGACGATGCGCTTACCTTTAAAATCGCTCTGATGGTGGTAAGCTATATGAAGTATCTGGAGACTGTGGATTACTGATCCTGTCAGGTCGGATTTTGGATAAAACATTGCTGCGAAAACGGCTGCCCCTGCGCGTGGGACAGCCGTTTTTTTCTGAATAAAGAAATGGAAAAAACTGGTCGGATAAACGTTTGGACCGGAGCGCTGAAATCCTGTTTTCGGACGCTGCGGTCAGTCCGTTTGACTTTGACAAGACCAGGCTGCTATGGTAAACTTAAAAAGATGTAGCAGACGCGGCTGCGCGGGCAGTCCATCTGCAGACAGGACCGGTTTCATACGGGCCGGCGGATCAGTTTACGACAGAGGTGAACCCCTTGGATAAATATGAATATAAGGTACGGGCTGAGGAAATCAAAACGCTGATTTCTCAGAAAAAATACGCGGACGCCGCCAGGGTGGCGGACACGATCGACTGGACGAGGGTGAAGAGCGTTATGATGCTCTGCACGGTCAGCGATGTGTATAAGGTGAACCGCAGGTTTGACGATGCAAAGCTTCTTCTGGAAATGGCGAATGAACGCCATCCTTCCGGAAGGATGATCCTTTATTCCCTCTGCGATCTGGCGATCCGGATGGGAGACGTGGTCGGCGCGGTGGAATATTACAAGGATTTTGAACAGGTCGCGCCGAACGACAGCGGAAAATATGTTCTTCAGTATAAGCTTTACGAGGCGCAGGACGTGGGGCTGGAGGAGCGGATCGCCGTTCTGGAAGAGCTGAAGAAAAAGGATTATCGGGAAAAGTGGGCCTACGAACTGGCATATCTGTATCACAGGGTCGGGCTTGCGACCAAATGTGTGGAGGAATGCGACGAGCTGATCCTGTGGTTTGGCGAAGGAAAATACGTGATGAAGGCCATGGAGCTGAAAACGCTCCATCAGCCGCTTACCCCCTCTCAGCAGAAGAAATTTGACGCTTACATGATGCGCAGGCAGGGGCTTCGTGTCCCGGAGGAACCGGAAAAGGACGCGGCCTCCGGCGCGGCGCAGAAAAGGACAGCCTCCGGCGGGCAGGAAATGGACATCCGGGTTAAGACCATGGATGTGGGAAAATATAATACGCTCAACCTGCAGAAGGAGCTGGCCGCCAGCATGAAGGAGCTGATGCACGAGGGACGCGCGGCCGCCGCTTCGGGACAGGCTCCCATGGGACAGGAAGCTGCGGAACAGGCTTACGCAGGGCCGGATCGTACAGAACGGGCTTATGCAGAGCCGGATCGTACAGAACGGGCTTACGCAGAGCTGGGGCGTACAGAACAGCGCTTCCCGGAACAGGCTTACGCAGGGCCGGAAACAGCGGCTGTGGAGCCGCCGCTTCCGGAGATGGAAGAAGCTTCCTCTCAGATGAATTATGACAATTACCTGGCGCAGGAGTATGACGGGCAGATCAGCATGGTGGTTCCGGAGGAGCAGCCGGTGGAAAAGCAGATCACCGGTCAGATGAAGCTGGATGATATCATGCGCAGCTGGGAGAAGGTAAAGCGGGAAAACGAAGAAAAACACAGGCAGGAGATTCAGCAGCGGATACAGAAACAGACAGGGGACCTTTTCCGGGATTTTGACGAGACTTCCAGAAGGGGCGTCCTGGAGCGTCTGCAGAAGGAGGAGCGGATTCCCGTAGATCGGAGAGAACGCAGCCGTGAGACGGAAAATGTGATTTCCGCCCACACCAAGATCTGGGCGGCGGGAGAGGTTCAGAACGCGGTCCGGGCCGCGGCTGCCGCCGCGGCGGCACAGGAACGGGCTTCTCTGGCGGAAGAACCGTCCGCTGCGGTCAGAGCACAGAATGATGCAGACGGGCAGCCTGCGGCGGGACGGGAACAGATGCCCGCGGCAGAGGTTTCGCCCGCATCCATGCCGATGGAGAAGACGCCGGCTGCGGAGCAGTCTGTCGCTGCCGCCGGGGTGCCGGAGAGAGTTCCGGTTGCGGAGCAGCCTGTCGCTGCCGCCGGGGTGCCGGAGAGAGTGCCTGTTGCGGAGCAGCCAGCCGCCGCTGCTGGGGTGCCGGAGAGAGTTCCGGTGACGGAGCAGCCAGCAGCTGCTGCTGAGGTGTCGGAGAGAGTTCCGGTGACGGAGCAGCCAGCTGCCGCCGCTGCGGTGCCGGAGAGAGTGTCGGTTGCGGAACAGCCAGCTGCTGCCGTTGGGGTGCCGGAAAGAGTGCCTGTTGCGGAGCAGTCAGCCGCAGAAATGCCGGAGAAAGTGCCGGTGACGGAACAGCCAGCCGCCGCAGCGCTGCCGGAAGAAAGGAGAGAGCAGCCGGCGGAGCGGAGAAGAATGCCGGAACAGGCGGAAGCCGGACGAAGGGAAAAGGAAGCGCCGGATGCGCCGGATGCGCCTCAGAGGCAGACGGCGGAGCGGAAGCCGCAGAAAACGGCTCGGCCGGCAGGGCGGCGTAAGGCAGACGCAGCGCCCGGAGAACGCGCTCTGACCGGAACGGAAAAACGGCTGTTCGCATCCTTTGTGCCGACTAAGGGGGCGATGAAGCGGCTTGTCTGTGCTCTGGATCAGATCAGTCTGGCATCCTGTACAGGAAATCTGATCCTTACGGGAGAGCCCGGCTCGGACACGCTGACTCTGGCCAAAAATGTGGTGAAAGATCTGAAGGCGAAGGAGCCTGATTTTACGGGAAAGGCGGCAAAGGTTACCGGGAACGCTCTGAACGGCAGCAGGAAGTCGCTTTCCGGACTGGTGGAAAAGCTGGACGGAGGGGTCCTGATGGTGGAAAGGGCCGGCGAGCTGGATGAGAAATGCGCCGGCAGGCTTATGCAGGCCCTGAATCAGGAAGGCTGTGCGCTTCTGGTCATCCTGATGGATACAAAGCACAGGATCAGAAGGCTGCTGGAAGAGAATCCGGAAATGGCATCCTTCTTCAACGCCAGGTTTGATGTGGAGGCGCTGGACAACAGCACGCTGGTGGCCTATGGCTGTCAGTATGCGAGGATGCAGGAATATGCCGTTGACGAGCTGGGACGGCTTGCCCTGCATACGAGGATCGAGGACATGCAGACCAGCGACCATATCGTGACGGTGGCGGATGTGCGGGAAATCGTGGACGAGGCGATCGATCATGCGGAGAGGAAGACGCCGAAGCATCTGATCGACGTGCTGCTGTCCCGCAGATATGACGAGAATGATATGATCATCCTGCACGAAGGGGATTTCATATAAAATGAGGTATGCCGGGGCAGGACAGGGGCGCCCGCCGCGGTGAGAAGGGAGGCAGAGATGGCAGGTACGGCAAAAGGTAAAAAGGGGGAAAAGGTCTTTATCTCGGAAGCGGATGAGTATCTGTTCGCCCAGGGGACGCATTATGATATTTACAAGAAGCTGGGTGCGCATCCTTCCGTGGAGAGGGGAAAAAAGGGAACCTATTTCGCGGTCTGGGCTCCCCATGCCGCGCAGGTTCATGTGACGGGAAGCTTCAACGGCTGGGATGAGACGAAGGACGAGATGAAGAAAAAGGGGCCCGGCGGGATCTATGAGCTGTTTATTCCGGGCGTCGGCTGCGGGGAGATGTATAAATTCCTGATCACCACGCAGGATGGGCGGAAGCTGTACAAGGCGGATCCCTTTGCCAATCATGCGGAGCTGAGACCGGGCACCGCTTCCATCACGACGGATCTGTCCAGGATCCGCTGGAGCGACAGCGTGTGGATGGAGGAACGGGCCAAAAAGGACATGAATAAGGAGCCCATGGCGATCTACGAATGCCACATCGGTTCCTGGATGAAGCATCCGGACGGGACGGAGGACGGCTTTTATAATTATCGCGAGTTCGCGGACAGACTGGTCGCCTATCTGAAGGAGGTAAAATTCACCCATGTGGAGCTGATGGGCATCGCGGAGCATCCTTTTGACGGTTCCTGGGGATATCAGGTGACGGGGTATTACGCGCCCACATCCCGCTACGGAACGCCGGAGGATTTTGCCTATCTGGTGAATACGCTGCACCGCAATAAGATCGGCGTTATCCTGGACTGGGTGCCCGCCCATTTCCCGAGAGACGCGCATGGACTGGCGGAGTTTGACGGACAGGCTTTGTATGAGCATCCGGATCCGAGGCGCGGAGAGCATCCGGACTGGGGAACGAAAATATTCAATTACGGCATGAACGAAGTGAAGAACTTCCTGATCGCCAACGCACTTTTCTGGATCAAGGAATTCCATGTGGACGGTCTGAGGGTGGACGCGGTGGCCTCCATGCTTTATCTGGACTACGGGAAAAAGGACGGAGAATGGCTGCCGAATCAGTACGGCGGAAACAAGAATCTGGAGGCCATTGAATTTTTCAAGCATCTCAATTCCGTGATCCGGGGAGCCTTCCCGGGCGTGATGACCATTGCGGAGGAATCTACCGCATGGCCTCTGGTGACGGGCGAGATCGAAAAAGGCGGCCTGTATTTCAGCTATAAATGGAACATGGGCTGGATGCATGATTTCTGCGAATACATGAAGCTGGATCCTTATTTCCGCAAGAACAATCATTATGCCATGACCTTTGCCATGAGCTACAACAATGCGGAGAATTATATTCTGCCCCTGTCTCATGACGAGGTGGTCCATCTGAAGTGCTCCATGGTCAACAAGATGCCGGGCTACCGCGTTGACAAGTACGCTAATCTGCGCGCGGGCTATGCCTATATGTTCGGCCATGAGGGAAAGAAGCTTCTGTTCATGGGACAGGAATTCGCCCAGGAACGGGAGTGGAGCGAGGCCAGGGAACTGGACTGGTATATGCTTCAGGACGAGCTGAACGCGGGCATGCTGGAATATGTGAAGGAGCTTCTGCGGATCTACCGGAAATATCCGTGCATGCATGAGATTGACAATGACTGGGGCGGTTTTGAATGGATCAATGCGGACGATGCGGAACGGAGCACCTACAGCTTCATCCGGAAGTCCTCTGACGGAAAGAACAGCCTGCTGTTCGTTCTGAACATGACGCCTGTGGCAAGGCCGGATTACTGTGTGGGCGTGCCGCGCAGAAAGACCTACAAGCTGCTTCTGAACAGCGACGATAAAAGGTTTGGAGGAAACGGATCGCCGATCCCGGCTTCCATCCGCGCAACGGCGAAGCCCAGCGATTACCGGCCGTACCGGATCACCTTTGACCTTCCGCCATCCAGCGCTGTGATCTTTATTTTCTGAAAATGGAATACGGATATCCGGACGATATCCTTTCCGGCATAAGCCCGGAAAAAGCGCCGCACGGACGGTTTCGGCTGTCTGTGCGGCGCTGCTGCGTTCAGCCGGCGGCGGTCTGCTCCGTCTGTGCGGGGATGGCGGCGGGGGAGGTCAGGCGGGAGGCGGCCTCTGACAGGAGCTCAGAAGACAGGTCTGCGGGTGCAAGCCGCACGGCAGTGAGCCCCGCCGCCTGCTGAAGAAGGTAGCGGTATCTTTTCATAACGGCGTTCAGCTGATAGATGTAACAGTCGATCAGATCCGGTTCCGTAACATAGTCAAATCCTGCGTAAGCGTCCTCCAGCTCGCATCTCGTCTTTTGCAGCTCCAGCATCAGGCTTTCCTGGTAAGTGAGAGGCTTGTCCGCTTTGGAGACGAAGCCGTGACTGAAATGGAATTTCATAATCTCTTTCCTTTCCGGATTTTGCCAGCAGGTCCTGTTTTTCAGTATGTGCCTCCGGCGGAAAAATATACATGTCATAACCGGTTTTCGGAAAACATAGGCTGTAAGGAGACAGAGAGGCGGACGGCGGGACGCCGCGCGCGGAAAAGAGGGATGGGATGGATCACACAATGGGAATCGTGATGATAGGCGCGGCCTGCCTGCTGGTCCTTCTTGCGGCGGCCATGCGAAGCAGGACGCAGCTGCTTCTGAATTTCATTCTCCGCGCCGTGCTGGGACTGCTGCTCATCTGGTTTGTCAATGCGTTTCTGGACGGAAGAGGGATTCCGGTGCATGTGGGACTGGGAGGGGTGAGCCTGCTGGTCTGCGGCGCGCTGGGAGCGCCGGGGGCATTGCTCCTGTATGGGATCCAGATATGCGCGTGGCTGCTGGGGTGAACCGGGCGGACAGGAGGCGGGCGCACAGAGAGGCGGCGGACAGAAGGCGGACATACAGGAAGAGGGGCGGGCGGCGGATGTTTTTTTGACAGGCAGAATGCCGTATTTATGCCGCTTCCAGGACTTTTTTGGAAGCGTCGGGAGCTTTTGTTGGCGATTATTTACAAAATTGAAATTTTTTCCTGTCCGCTATGGACAAGCGGAAAAAGATGAGATATACTTCATTTCACCAGGCGGGACTGCCTGATTCTGAATGCGGAGGATCCATTCCGGATGTCCGCCGTCTGTTATCTGATATCATTCATTTCAGTTCGACTTTTTTCCTTGTGTGATGAAACGAAGAAGCCGGGACAGAAGGGATTTTAAACGGCAAAGGGGGAATTTTTCTGAAAAAAAGGATTCTTGCGATATGCGATGAGGAGCAGGATTATGCCTGTCACTTTCTGGATTATCTGAGCCGCAGCGGCGGAAGGGAGAATTTCCCGTTTGAGATCCGTGTGTTTACGGAGCGGGGAGCCTGGGAGCAGTTCGCCGGGCAGAATGAGGCGACGGTGCTTCTGGTGTCGCAACCGCTGTATGAACGATACGGAGGAGAATGGGAAGCCGGGAGGCGGATCATCCTTTCGGAAGGGCGGGATGGGCCTCCGGGGGAGCAGTGGATCGATAAGTATCAGTCCGTGGAGGCTGTGGTCAGAAAGGTTCTTGAGCTGGCTTCCGATGCGGGGCTTCTGCCGCCCGCGGCCCGCGCAGGCGGGCGGGAGGGAATGAAGCTGATCGGCGTCTATTCACCGGTGGGACGGTGTCTTCAAACCACATTTTCTTTTACTCTCGGGCAGCTTCTTGCCCGGAAACATCGAGTGCTTTATCTGAATTTTGAATGCTTTTCCGGCTTTGGGAAAATGCTGCGGAAGGAATTCCAGGCGGATCTGTCCGATCTGATCTATTTTCTGCACAACAGGGACGGAAGATTTCCCTATCGGCTGGAGAGCATGACGCAGAAGCTGAACGGCCTTGACTATATTCCACCCGCGTTTTCCTGTCTGGATCTGCAGCGGGTGGAGAAGGAGGAATGGCTGGCGCTTCTGGATGAGCTGGGGCAGAGCGGGCTGTATGAATATGTGATTCTGGATCTGTCGGAGGTGATCAACGGGCTTTTCGATATCCTGAGGCTCTGCAGCCGGGTGTATACGATCGTCCGGGACGACGGCTTTGCGGCGGCGAAGCAGGAGCAGTATGAGGCGCTGCTTACCTGTCTGGATCACGAGGATATTCTGGAAAATACGAAAAAATGCAGACTTCCGCTGTTTCGCCAGCTGCCGCAGGGGATGGAGGGTCTGACCAGAGGGGAACTGGCGGATCTGGTGCGCGGCCTGATCGAAGAGGATCTGAAGGGCTGATTGGAGGAAAGGAAGCGGAAGGCATGAAAAGGGGGTGTAAGACATGGAGGAAAGAAAAGAGGAGTATCAGAGGATCCGGGAAGAAATCCGCGCGCAGCTTCTGGAAAGCATGGACTTTACCAGGGAATTGTCCGATGAGGAGCTGCAGGAGGCGATCGCGGGAAGCCTTCGGGGAAGGCGGCTTGCCGGAAAGCTGGATATCCATGAGCGTGCCAGAATGGGGAAAGAGCTTTTCGCGGCGCTCCGGGGGCTGGATGTCCTGCAGGAGCTGGTGGAGGACGAGCAGGTGACGGAGATCATGATCAACGGCATGGAGGGAATCTTTGTGGAACGCGCCGGCCGTCTGTTTCCCTGGCACAGGGGCTTTGAAACAAAGGAGAAGCTGCAGGACGTGATCCAGCAGATCGTGGCGGGCTGCAACAGAACGGTGAACGAGGCGTCCCCCATCGTGGACGCCAGGCTGAAGAACGGCGCCCGTGTGAATGTGGTGCTGGATCCGGTGGCGTTAAACGGGCCCGTAGTGACGATCCGGCGTTTCCCGGATAAGCCCATCGGGATCCGGCAGCTGGTGGAGTCGGGGTCTCTCACTCAGGAGGCCTGCCGGTTTCTGGAAAGCCTGGTGAAGGCGAGGTACAACATCTTCATCAGCGGCGGAACGGGAAGCGGGAAAACCACCTTTCTGAACGCGCTGGCGGAATTTATTCCGAAGGACGAGAGGCTGATCACCATTGAGGACAGCGCGGAGCTGCAGATCCGGGGGATCGCCAATCTGGTAAGGCTGGAAACAAGAAACGCCAATATCGACGGCTGCCGGCCTGTCACCATCCGGGACCTGATCAAAACGGCGCTTCGGATGAGGCCGGACCGGATCATCATCGGGGAGGTGCGCGGCGCGGAGGCGGCGGATCTGGTGGGGAGCGCGTTAAACTGCGGCCACGACGGTTCCATGTCCACAGGTCATGCCAACAGCGCGGCGGATATGCTGACCCGTCTGGAAACGATGATGCTGATGGGAATGGAGATCCCGCTGTCCGCCATACGAAGACAGATCGCCTCCGGCGTGGACATTGTGGTTCACCTGGGACGACTGCGCGATAAGAGCAGAAGGGTGCTGCAGATCGCGGAGGTGGTCGGGTTTGAGGATGGAGAAATACGCCTGAAGCCGCTGTTTTCCTTTGAAGAGACGGGGAAGACGGGAGGAAGGGTGGAGGGGACGCTGGTAAGAAAGGGGGAGCTGGTCCATGCGGATAAGCTCAGAATGGCGGGGATTGCTTCCGCACAGCAGGAAAACGGAAAGGGAGCATGCGCCGGATTACAGGAAGTATGTGTTTAGCGGGAAGGAATTCGCCCTATATGCCGCGCAGGGGCTGGGGCTTACCGTTCTGATCGCCTGGTTTTTCTACCGCTCCCTGTGGGCCGTCCTTCCGCTTCTGCCGCTGGCCGTCCTTTTCCTTCGCAGGATGCAGGAAAGGCTGGGGAAGGACAGGAGAGAAAAGCTGGCGCTTCAGTTCCGTGACCTGATCCTGGCCGCGGCGGCGGGGCTTCAGGCCGGATATTCTGTGGAAAACGCCTTTCTGACGGCGGGAGAGGATGTGGAACGTCTGCATGGGACGGACAGCCTGATCGCCGGGGAGATGCGATTTATGAGACGGGGAATCCGGAATAACATTCCGCTGGAGCAGCTGCTTCTGGATCTGGGGCGAAGGAGCGGCGTGGGGGATGTGGAGGATTTCGCGGAGGTTTTTTCTATCGCAAAACGCTCCGGCGGGGCGGTTTGTGATATGATCCGCAGAAGCGCGGCGGTCACCGGGGATAAGATCGAGATATCCGGAGAGATCCGGACGCTTCTGGCATCCAGAAAATATGAACAGAAGATCATGAATCTGATTCCGTTTCTGATCGTGGCCTATCTGCAGGTCACTTCCAAAGGCTTTTTCGACGTCCTGTACGGGAATCCGGCAGGAATTCTGATCATGACGGCATGTCTCGGAGTTTATCTGGCAGCCTTTCTGTTATCGGGAAAAATCGTGGATATTGAGGTGTGATGCATATGGGAATGATTTATGCGGGAATCTGTGCCGCGCTGGCAGTCCTTCTTTTCCTGTCCCGAAAGGAGGAGATCCGGGCTGAGCCGGATACGCCGGCGCTGGACAGGTATTTTCTGAAACCGGCGCAGTGGCTGTATAAAAGGCTTCCAGGAGAAAAAAGCCGGGCGGGAGGCAGGTCCGGGACGCAGCTGCGGGAGGAGCTGCAGCTTTTGTATCCTTCCGGAGCGAAGGAACGGTTCCGGCGCTGCCAGGTGGAAAAGCTGAGTGGGCTGCTGCTGGTCTTTCTCGCAGCGGCGGTTCTGGGCGGACTGATCCGCCTGTCAGGAAGCCTGGACGGCCGGCTGACGGAGGACGGCCGGCTGATGCGCAATTCCTATGGGGAAGGAGAGGCGCAGGTCAGCCTGACGGTGCGGGGACAGGAAGCCGAAGCGGGAGAAAATACAGCTGCGGGAGAAAATACAGGCACGGAAAAAGCGGCGGCCGGAAGAGGGGACGAAGCGGAGGAAACGGGAGGCGGATCGGACTGGGAGGAGGAGATCACCGTCACCATACCGGAACGACGGTATACCAGACAGGAGCTGGAGGATATGCTCCCGGAGGTGAGGGCTTACCTGGAACAGGAGATCCGGGGAGAAAATGCGACGCTGGATGAGGTCCGCTCTGCGCTTTCCCTTCCGGCTGAAGCGGAGGGATACCCCTTTCAGATCTCCTGGCGGAGCGGAAATTACGGGCTGATCCGGACAGATGGAACCGTGCGGAATGAGGAGACGGCGGAAAGAGGGGAAATCGTGGAGCTGACAGCGGTGTTAAGCTGCTATGAGGATACCTGGGAGGAGAGCTTTTCCGTAAGGGTATGTCCGCCGCTGCTTTCGGAGGAGGAAAAGCGAAGGAAGCTGCTGCTCGACCGGATCGCCGCAGAGGACGAAGAAGCGGCATATGAGGACAGTCTCCGGCTTCCGGAGCAGGCGGAAGGAGAGGAGCTTGTCTGGACGGAGAAGCGTTCCGATGACAGCCTTCTGATCTTTTTGCTGATACTTGCCGCGGGAGCGGCGCAATACCGGTTCGCGGACGGAGATCTTCGGAAACGGCTGGAGAAGAGGGAAAGACAGCTTCTGCTTTCCTATCCGGAATTTATCAGCAGGCTTACGCTGCTGATGGGAGCCGGGCTTCCCGTGAGAGCGGCTTTTATGAGGATGGCGGCGGATTATCGGAAGAAAAAGGAAAGGGGAAAAAATTATGTATATGAAGAGCTGCAGCTGGTCTGCAGAGAGATGGAAAGCGGTGTGACGGAGGTTGAGGCCTATGAGCATTTCGGAAGGAGATGCCGTCTGCCGCAGTATCGGAAATGCGCGGCGCTTCTGGTTCAGAACCTGAAAAAGGGTTCTGCAGGCCTGCTGGCCGCGCTGCAGGAGGAGGCGGAGCATTCCTTTGAGGAACGGAAAAGGAATGCAAGGGAGGAAGGCGAGCGTGCCGGTACAAAACTGCTTCTTCCCATGATGATGATGCTCGCCGTGGTTATGGTCCTGATCCTGGTGCCCGCCTGCTTTTCCTTTGCGGGGATGTAAAGGAGAGACGGGGAGGGAGCCGGGCGGAAATACAGGAAAACAAAAACAGAAAACGAACGACTGAAAAAAGGAGGATGCGTATGAGAAAGCTGTATGGAAAGGTTATGTGCAGGATGGCGGCTCTTTGCAGGAGAGCGGGAGAGATCCTGAAGGATGAGAGAGGTATGGGAACGGTGGAGGTGATCCTGATCATACTGGTCCTGATCGGCCTGGTAATCATTTTCAAGAGCCAGCTGACCGATCTGGTGGAGGATATTTTTGACAGGATCACAAAGCAGGCGGGTACCATCTGAGAAAGGGGGGCGGGAGCATGAAGAACGGATACATCACGGTTTATCTGTCGCTGGTGACGGGGATTCTGCTTTCGCTGATGCTGACGGTGATCGAAGGCGTGCGGGTGCATACCATCCGCACGCAGACGGAATGCGTGATGGATATGGCGATGGATTCGGCGCTGGCGGAATATCACAGAGAGCTGCTGGAGCAGTATGACCTGTTTTTCATCGACATGTCCTACGGCGGAGAAAGCCCCTCCTTCGCCAATGTGGAGGAACACATCAGAGGATATATGAATATGAATTTCAGGCCCTTTGAGGTGTTTGACGTACCGGTGGGAAAGGATCTGACGGCAATGAGCGCGGATGAGGTGATCCTGCTGAACGCGGCGGTGGCCTCGGACGACGGGGGAGCCGTGCTGAAGCGGCAGGCGGTGGATTATGTGAAAAACAGGTGGGGATTAAGCTACCTGAACCAGGACGCGGTAAACGCGGAGGTGCTGGAGCGAAGCGGATATCTGGACAGCGACGTGGAACAGCAAAGGGCGGAGACGGAACGCCAGGTGAAGGACCGGATCCTTCAGAGACAGCAGGAGGAGGATGAGGACTGGGAGGGACAGAATGTGGAGCTGCCTTCGGATGTGGTAAATCAGGCGAGGGGAGAAGGGATTCTGGGACTGGCGGCCAGCCGCCCGGGAGAACTGTCAAGGACCTCGATTCCGGTTCAGACGCTTCTGTCCCACAGAGACAGCCTGCTCCAGGGAACCGGCCTGCCGGAGGGAGAGTCAAAGCCTTCCGGCATATCGGGAAACTGTCTGTTTCAGTATTATATCATGGAAAAATGCGGCTCCTACGGAGAAGAGAAGGAGCATGCGGCCTTTTCCTATCAGATCGAGTACATTCTGGAGGGAGGCGGAAATGACCTGGATAACCTGCGCAGCGTGGCAAATAAGATCCTGCTGATCAGGGAGGCGGCCAATGCGGCGTATCTGTTTATGGACGGCGCGAAAAAGGCCGAGGCGGAGGGGACAGCGTCTCTGATCTGTTCCATCCTGATGGTGCCGGAGCTGATCGAGCCGGTTACGGCGCTGATCCTGTTTGCCTGGGCCTACGCGGAAAGCGTGAAGGATCTCAGAATCCTGTTCGACGGGGAAAGGGTGCCTCTGATTAAGACGGCGGAAAGCTGGAATACGCCGTACAGCCAGCTTCTTACCTTCCGCGGCCATCTGTCGGAATATCGGAAGGGACAGAACGGAATGAGCTATCGGGATTATCTTGGCGCGTTTCTGTATTTGCAGTCGGAGGAAACGACGCTGAAAAGGCTGATGGATGTGATGGAGGCGGATATCCGTATGACGCCGGGAAACGCGGGCTTCCGCATGGACGGGTGCATGGATGCCATGACGGCGCAGGCTGCGGTGGAAAGCGGTTACGGACGAAGCTTTCAGATCACGAGAGCCTATCGGTATGAATAGAGCGGCCGGGAACGGATTCGGCCCGACGGAAAGGAAGTGAACCGGGATGCCCTTTTTGCGGTCAGAGAACATAAGTCAGTATTGCAGCATAAACAGATTTTTTTTAAGACAAGCCATGATTTTCCGAACGCTTATTTTCAGATTCAGACAGACACATCATATGTTCCATTCTTCTCCCCGGAAACAGACGGCAAAGAGGGTGTCCCGGTCTGCTTCCCGCAGTACGGCCATGCAGGCGGAGGGGTCCATGACGGTGGAGGCTTCCCTTGCGGTTCCGCTGTTCCTGTTTTTCGTGGTCAATGTGCTTTCCATGCTTCTGTTCTTCCACACCTTTCTTTCCAATCTGGAACGTCTGCATCAGCAGGGGCGTCAGCTTTCCATGGCGGCATATCTGGCCGGAGACAGCGGGCTCATCCGGGACGATATGGTGCAGCTGATCCACCCGGCGCGGGTCAGTCCGGCGGTGCCGGTCATCGGATATCCGGGGACGACCATTGTAAGCTGCTGCTATATGCGGGCATGGACGGGCTATGACGTGGAACGGCGGGCGGAGGGAGACGGGGGAGAAGAAACCTATGTTTATATTACGGACGGCGGGACGGTCTATCATACGGCCAGAAGCTGTACGCATCTGACGCTTTCCATCAGGCTCGCGGGGAAAGAGGAGATCGCAGATCTGCGCAACGCGTCGGGCGGAAGATACAGGCCCTGTGAAAAATGCGGCGGAGACGGGAGCGGGATCGTGTATGTGACGACGGAAGGAGACCGGTATCACAATACCATAGAGTGCAGCGGGCTGAAGCGTTCCGTGCGCTGCGTTCCGCTTTCCGAAGCCGGAGGGAGAGCGCCCTGCAGCCGCTGTGCAGGCTGAAGGAGGAAAGAGGATAATGGCGGAAAATATCATTCTTTGCGGGTACCTGGGAATCTGTTCCTGCTTTGACTGCAGAAAAAGGCAGATTCCCATATGGCTTCTGTGGCTTGGGGTCGGAGCCGGCATGGCGTATGCCCTGTTCCTGCTGGCGGCCGGAAGGGCCGGATGGCAGACCGTTCTTGCGGGAGCCGCGCCGGGGACGGTGATGCTGCTTTACAGCCGGCTGTCGCAGGGAAAGCTGGGATGGGCGGACGGGCTGATGGTGCTTCCGGCAGGGCTGGTGCAGCATTGGGAAAGATGCGCGGCCGAGGTGTTTGCAGCCTGCTTTCTCGCCTTCCTTGCGGCGGCAGGACTGCTGATCGCGGGGAAGGCGACGAGAAGCACAAAGCTTCCTTTTGCCCCTTTTTTCCTTGCGGCGGTTCTGCTTATGTGGATAGCGGAGGGCTCCGGAAGCATGGCATGTGGATAACGGAGGAATGAAGGGAGACAAAGGGGAGGTACAGGAGACTGAAATGAAAGGATCTGGCTGCAGAAACACGGAGAAAAATGCCTATATGACGCTGGAGGCCTGTTTTATCATGCCGATCGCGGTCATTCTGACGGCTTTTCTCCTCATCCTGACCTTTTATCTGTATACGGTCTGTTTCCTGAATCAGGCGGCTTACATTGCGGCTTTCCGGGCCAGCCTGACGGAAGGGGCCGGATACGCGAGAGAGGCAAAGGCGGAGGAGGAGCTGGAGAAGCTGCTGGGGGAGGCTTTGATCCGTCTGCCTCAGCTGCAGAAGGAGATCAGCGCCGCCTCGTCCGGGGTGACAGTGACCCTGAGGACGGAATGGCCGCTGCCGGGGCTGGGGGTCCTGCCGGCGGAGCTCGGAAAGCTGCAGATCGAGGCCAGCAAAGAAGCTCTGGTGAGAGACGCTCCCGCCTTTATCCGGGGAATGAGGAAGCTGGCACAGATCGGAGAGGGCGGCTGAGGGCCGCAGAATGGAGACGGATATGAATAAGCCTTTGTATAAAAGAGAGCTGAGCCACAGCTATCTGGTGGTGGAGGATGTTCCGGAGGAGCTGGCCGGACATTATCAGTACCGGATGATTCTGAGAAACCGGATCCCGGGGCTGCTTGCGAGCAGCGAACGATATCTGGAGGGGAAAACCTGCCTGTATTATGACATCAGCTCCAGACAGTCCCTGGAGCAGCTGTACCTGTCCGCCAGGATCGGTCTGAAGGAGATCCGCGGGATCGTTGACAATCTGGCGCAGGCGCTGGATTCCATGTCGGAATATCTGCTGGAGGAACGCTTTCTGGTCATGGAGCCGGAATATATTTTTATGGATCTGGAGACAGAACAGCTTTTTTTCCTGTATTATCCGTTCGGAGAGGGGAAGGAGAACCGTTACCTTCCGCTGGCGGAATTTTTTCTGGAGCATGTGGATCACAGGGAGGAAAAAGCGGTGAGCGCGGCTTACCAGTTTTACAAGATGTCAAAAGCGGAGAATTTTATGGTGGGAAGCTTCCGCACGCTTCTGGAAAAGGAGGTTCAGGAGGATGGAATCCGTGGGGACGGCATATCGGAAAGGGAAAAGACGGCATGGGATCCGGCATCGCCGTATCAGAGGACGGAGCATTTATACGGAGGAACGGATATCCGGCAGAGATCTGCCGCCGCAGTATGCTTTCAGGAAGAGGCAGGGCCGTATGAATACAGCGCCTTATACGAAGAGGAGACGCAGGAGGACGCCTGGGAGAAGAGGCGGGAGAAGGAAAAGAAGGGGAGGGAAAATAAGGAAAGGGGAAACAGGGAAAAGGGAAACAGAGAGAGGGACAGCAGGGGGAGGGAAAAGGAGACAACAGGAAAAATACGCCGGAAAGCCGCGGCAGGCTTTGCCGCTTCGGCGGCCGTTTTCCTTCTTCTGTGCGCGGCGATCTGGTATCTGAAGCCGGCGGGCGCTGAAAAGCTTCTGCTGTTTGTCCTGCTGGCGGCGGACGGGCTGCTCCTTCTGATCTGCCTGTGGAAGGCGGCTGCGCAGCCGTTTCATGGAAAAGAAGAGGAAACGCAGGAGGAAGAGGAAGAACCGGAAGACATGGACGGCCTCCTCCGGGAGGCGTATGCGCAGCCGGAGCAGGAGGAGCTGGAGGGACCGACGGTCTATCTGAGCAGGGGCGCAGCGCCGGGAGGAGAAGGGGCGTTCCCGGGAAGGCAGCCGAGGCTTACCGGCCTGTCAGAGGACGGGAAAATGCAGGAATATTCTCTGGAAAGGCTGCCTGTGCTTGTGGGAAAGCTGAAAAGCAGGGCGCAGCTCCTTCTGTCTGACGCATCGGTGAGCCGGATCCATGCCAGATTCGTGGATCAGGGAGGAAGGACGGCGCTCATCGATCTGAATTCCACAAACGGAACCTTTGTGAATGAGATTCGTCTGGAACAGGAGGAGGTGGTGATCCTGGAGGGAGGGGACGAGCTGCGGTTCGGAAATGTACGGATGAAATACCAGGAATAGAAGGCGGGGCCGGAATTGACAAGAATGGGGGGAAGTGTTACCCTTTAAATGGATTCCTGAAAAAGCGCCGGAACAGAACGAGGGACATATGCGGACACAGCAGTTTGGTTGGGAAATGAGACGGCATCCGGAGCAGATACCCTGGTGCAGCGCGGTTCTGACAGCGGTGAATATTATGATATTTCTGGCCTGTCAGTTTTGCGGAGATATTCTGTATTCAGAAGGGGCGTTCAGCAGTCTGTATCTGATTCGGAACGGGGAATATTACCGGCTGGTGACAGCCATGTTTCTTCATGCGGATATCAGCCATCTGGCCAATAATATGATCCTTCTGTATTTCGGAGGAGAGATCGTGGAGAAGACGATGGGGAGAGTGCGTTACCTGATCCTGTTCTTCCTGTCGGGCATCTGCGGAAACCTGCTTTCGGCTGTTTACGAGCTTTCCACAGGAAGCTTTTATGAATCAATCGGGGCAAGCGGAGCGGTATTCGGCCTTGTGGGGGGCCTGTTTTATCTGGTGCTTGCGAAAAAGGGCAGGGCGGCAGGCATATCCGTGCAGAGGATGGTTCTGATGATCGCGCTTTCGCTGTATTCCGGATTTCAGAGTGTAGTGGTGAACAACGCGGCGCATCTTGGCGGGCTGCTTGGCGGACTTATCCTGGCCTTCCTTCTGTGCCATGCGGGAAGACTTCCGGATGAGAGGTATGGGCGAACGACATGAACGCGCGGCCTAAGCGCAGGCTGTTTAGCAGAATAACATCATTGCCGGCCGGACGGCAGAAAGTGAGGAGAGAATGAGAGAGGAAAACTGTATTTTCTGCAGGATCGCAAACGGAGAGATTCCGTCCAATACGCTGTATGAGGATGAGGGATACCGGGTGATCCTGGATCTGGGACCGGCGACAAGAGGGCATGCTCTGATCCTTCCCAAGGAGCATTATGCCGATCTGTATGAGCTGCCGGATGAAAAATGTGAAGAGGTGCTCAAGATTGCAAAGAAGATGGCGGGGCGCATGAAGGAAAGACTGGGATGCACCGGGCTGAACGTGGTGCAGAACAACGGGGAATCCGCCGGACAGACCGTGCGCCATTTCCATATGCACCTGATCCCGCGCTATGACGACGGGAGCAGGATCGTGGCATGGACGCCCGGAAAGCCCTCAGAAGAGGAACTGGCACAGGTTCGGGATACGATCTGCGGATAAAGCGGATCCCGGAAAGGAAGCGCTTCAGGCGGGCGGGAATGCCTGTTATGCCCGGCCTGAAGCGATTTCATCCAGCATTCTTGTGATGGTCTGCGCAGCGTTCATCTGCTGGCTGGAATTCATGGCGCGGATATAGCTCTGTCTGTTGAAATAGAGCTCCTGCACCTTTTCCACCAGAAGCCTGGGGCTCAGATAATCCTCGTCGATCACCATGCTGAAGCCCTGGGACTCAAAGGAACGGGCGTTTAAGATCTGGTCGCCGCGGCTCCCTGCGGAAAGCGGGATGAGAAGGTTCGGCTTTCTCAGGGCGAGCAGCTCGCAGATGGCGTTGGCGCCCGCGCGGGAAACCACCACGTCCGCCATGGCAAACACATCCTTCAGCTCGGCTTTCAGATATTCAAACTGGACATAGCCGGGCGTATTCAGAAGAAGATTATCCATTTTATCATTTCCGCACAGATGAACCACCTGAAAATCCTTCAGCAGTTCCGGAAGCGCCTCGCGAACCGTCTGATTGACGGAAGCGGCGCCAAGGGAGCCTCCGATCACCATCAGGACAGGCTTATCCCCGGTGAAGCGGCAGAGGGAAAGGCCCGCTGCGCGGCTTCCCTTCAGAAGCTCCTCCCGGATGGGGGAGCCGGTCAGGACCGCCTTGTCGGCGGGAAGGCCCTGCATGGTTTCCGGAAAATTGCAGCATACCTTTTTCGCTGCCGGAATGCACAGCTTATTCGCAAGGCCCGGCGTCATATCGGATTCGTGGATGACGCAGGGGATTTTGAGGGAAGCCGCCGCGCGCACCACGGGAACGGCGACGAAGCCGCCCTTGGAAAAAACCACGTCGGGGCGGATTTCCTTCAGAATGCGCCGGGACTGGACATAGCCCCTGATAACCCGGAAGGGATCCGTAAAATTCTTCAGGTCAAAGTAGCGGCGGAATTTTCCCGTCGATATCCCGTAATAGGGAATGTCATAATCTCCGATCAGCCTTTTTTCCATTCCCTCATAGGAGCCGATATAGGAAATCTCATAGCCCAGCTGCCGCAGACAGGGCAGCAGAGCAATATTTGGCGTAATATGTCCGGCGGTGCCTCCGCCGGTCAGAACGATTTTTTTTGACATGGATCTTCCCCCCGGAATGTTCCGTTATACCGCCTGGTCCTGTGCGAGAAGAGCCTCCAGCGCGGTGGCGAGCTGATCGGGACAGGATGTGGGCTTGCTGCCGCAGCGGATTCCCTTCAGACGCGAAATGGCGTCTTCTGCCTTCATTCCCTCCACCAGCCGGGAGATTCCCTGCAGGTTGCCGTTGCAGCCGCCTGTAAAGGAAACCGAGCGGATGATATCTCCGTCCATATCGATGTCGATATAGCTGGAACAGGTGCCTTTTGTCTTGTATTTCATAATCATGCCTCCAATCCGTTGATATCCGGGAGCTCCCGGATGTAAGCCGCAGTCTGCCGGAAACGATCCGGAAGATGAGCGACCATACGCATTATATCAAATATCGCCCTTTGTTGCCAGTCTTTTCACGGGAAACGATGATTTATGCCCGTTTTCTGAAAAAAGAGGCGGAATTTTACGGCCGGATCCCGGCCGGGCGGTATTGTGGAGGCGTCCTGCAGCTCCTATAATACAGTTACGGCGAATCAAGGAATGGGGCAGGATGACGCTTCGGATCGGAGGACAATATGGCATTACTTCTGGAGAATAAAGGATTTGCAGCTATGACCATTATACTGCTGGCTCTGAGCATTTTATGCAGGTTTGTTACGGGAATTTTTCTGAATTCCCTGATCCGGGAAACGGAAAACATGTCAGTCACAAAGAACCGTTTCCTGAAGCAGTGCAGGGAAAAATTCCGAAGCTGCTACAGAATGAATGACGGGGTGCCGAATATCCCGGTTTTTGTGGACCGCTTCATGGGGAAAATACAGATCGGAAGATTTTCCCTGGACGGCCTTTCGCATCTGTCCGGGCAGCTGACGCTTCTGGCGGTCTTTGCGGCCGGGCTTGGGGCATGCGCGGCGATCATGGAGGGAAAGGCGGCGGGAGAGATCCTTCCCTATTATCTTCTGAGCTTCCTGGGGCTGTATCTGTATTTCAGCATTTCCGGACTGGTGGATCTGGAAGGGAAAAAGGCGCTTCTGAAGACGAGCCTGACGGATTTCCTGGAAAATCACATGGCGCCCAGGCTGGCCGTTCTGGAGGAGTCGGAACGGCTTGCGCAGGGCGGGGAAGAAGAGGCGGCGGCCGCCTTCGCCTTTGCGGGAAAACAGCCTGCCGGAAAGGGCGTGAGCGGAGCGGAGGCCGGTCCGGCGCAGGAGTCCTCCGGGAAGAGCGCCGCGCAGAGACGCATGGAGGAGCAGGTCTTCTCCAAAACACAGGAAAAGGAGCTGGAAGAGCTGTTAAAAGAATTTTTTGCATAGGCTGTCCGGGGATTTTTGGCAAAAATCTTGAAATGAACGTGCTTCTTTGTTAAACTGAAAACGGATTTATCAGGATTCGTCTGCCGTAAGAAGCGGATGATTTTATGCCGCCTCCGGCGGCAGAACAGGAGGATAACAAAATGAGCAAGGTGACTTTTGATTATTCCAGGGCGGCGTCTTTTATCAACGCGCACGAAGTGGAATTCATGAAAAAGACGGTCTGCGACGCCAAAGACGTTCTGGTTTCCAAAACGGGAGCCGGAAATGATTTCCTGGGCTGGATCGATCTGCCTGTGGACTATGATAAAGAAGAGTTCGCAAGGATCAAGAAGGCTGCGGCGAAGATCCAGAGCGATTCCGACGTGCTTCTGGTGATCGGCATCGGCGGCTCCTACCTGGGAGCGAGAGCGGCCATCGAGTTTTTGAGACACAGCTTCTATAACTGTGTGAGCAGGGAGATCAGAAAGACCCCTGAGATCTATTTTGTCGGAAATTCCATCAGCTCCACGTATATTAAGCACCTGATCGACGTGATCGGAGACAGGGATTTCTCCATTAACATGATCTCCAAGTCCGGAACCACTACGGAGCCGGCGATCGCCTTCCGCGTATTCAAGGAGATGATGGAGAAGAAGTACGGCAAGGAGGAGGCTGCGAAGAGAATCTACGCGACCACCGACCGCGCGAAGGGATCCCTGAAGGGACTTGCCACGGAAGAGGGCTATGAGAGCTTTGTGGTTCCGGATGATGTGGGCGGCCGGTTCTCCGTGCTGACGGCGGTAGGTCTGCTTCCCATCGCGGTAAGCGGCGCGGACATCGATAAGCTGATGGAAGGCGCGGCGGAAGGACGCAGGCTGGCTCTGGAAAGCGAGTACGAGAAGAACGACGCGCTTATGTATGCGGCGATCCGCAACATTCTCCTGAGAAAGGGAAAATCCGTGGAGATCCTGGCCAACTATGAGCCCAGCGTGCACTATGTTTCCGAATGGTGGAAGCAGCTGTACGGCGAAAGCGAAGGAAAGGATCAGAAGGGTATCTTCCCGGCAAGCGTGGATCTGACCACGGATCTGCATTCCATGGGGCAGTTCATCCAGGACGGCGCGCGCATCATGTTTGAGACGGTGATCAACATCGAGAAGTCCAGAGAGGAGATCGTCATCAACGAGGAGCCTGTGGATCTGGACGGCCTGAACTATCTGGCCGGAAAGAGCGTGGACTTTGTGAATAAGAGCGCCATGAACGGAACGATCCTTGCCCATACGGACGGACAGGTTCCCAACCTGATGGTGAACGTTCCCGAGGTGAACGAGTATTACCTCGGCCAGCTGTTCTACTTCTTTGAGTTCGCCTGCGGCGTGAGCGGCTACCTGCTCGGCGTGAACCCGTTCAACCAGCCCGGCGTGGAAAGCTACAAGAAGAACATGTTCGCCCTTCTTGGAAAGCCCGGCTATGAGGCGCAGAGAGAGGAGCTTCTGAAGAGACTGTAAGCTGCATAAGCTGCGGCGTTCCGCCGCCCCGGACAGAACAGATCCGGGAGGAATATCTGAAAACGGTTGCCCCGGACGGCCGGATCCATGATTGCATGGGCGGCTGTCCGGGGTATTTTGCTGTGCAGCCGGGGATTTCTTTTCACGGGTGGGGGAAAAGTAACCGTTTGAGTTACAGTTCAGCCTCGGGCAGAACTGTAACGGCTGAATCATGCTTCTGCAGCAGAAATCAGAAGAATAGCATGCTGACCCGCAGAAATCAGGATCTCACTACGGCCAAAACAGGAAATTCCGGTTTTGTACCGTAGATTTTGGCAGTTTCCTACGGTAGGAATCCGGAAAACCGGAGTTTGGCCCGTAGAGAAAGTGGCTTTTCTACGGTAAGAATCGGGGAAATCAGATAGTTGCCCGTAGTGGGTGGCAATTTTCTGCGGTAAGAATCAGGGAAATTGGATCGTTATCCGCGGCAGCGGCTTTCTCATGCCGGCCCCGGTTGCGAAAGCCTGAAAAGGCGCTGAAAAACTTTCGACATCCCCGAAAGGCTTCCCGCAAAAGCTTTGCGCCTCCGGAGACGTCAGAAAATCAGGTTTACTCCGCGTCATTCGCGAAGCTGCACTTCGTGCTCTCCGCTGCTGCGAGAAATCGCCCTGGCAATTTCCTGTTCATAGACGGGCGTTCCCTTTGGCCACTCAGAACCAGTCATCTGTTTGTGCAGGCACGACATCTGCCTGATTCTGGCCGACGAGCGAACTGTAAGTGCGCCCAGAAGGGCGCAGCATTTAGCGGGTGGAAACCCTGCTTGGGAAGGTGTAGCCGCACCACCAATAGCAAATCTTGGGCACGGCATGACAACATGCCGGGTTAAGCGTAGGAAGTCAGGCGATAGGGTCATAAGGCAGTTTAGCTCCGAAATCGCTGATAACTGATGCGCCGACACTGTTTACAAAGTGGAAGGCAAAACAGACAGAATTCGCTAAGGCAAGAACCTGTCTGGCATCACGGGGTTGGAAGCCAGCCATGTCGTACAATGATGCTGCGTCAAGTGGGGAGAGCCTGTGGTTTCCATATCAGACGAGTGTGTCGTCCTAAAGTATATGGTATGCCCGACAACTAACGAAGGAAGGCAAATGAGTCACAGGCAGTCGGATGGCCGGATAGTACCGTTGAAGGTGGGTAATGCCGCTGGAGGGAAGCCGGGAGAGGACTGTACCTCGCAGTCCTGTCATGCAAAGATGGATGGAAACAAGGCCGTAGGAATCGACGGGGTAACCAAAGAGGAATACGGAAAGAATCTGGACAATCTGGTAGAAAAGCTCAAGAGGAAATCCGGCAGGACGGGTGGAGATACCAAAGGACAACGGAAAGATCAGACCTCTCAGCATATATTGCTACGAGGATAAACTGGTGCAGGAGGCACTCAGGAGGATACTGGAAGCCGTCTACGAGCCACAATTCTATGATGAAATGATGGGATTCCGGCCAGGCCGAAGCTGCCACATGGCACTCAGAAAGCTAAACACCATGATCGAAAAGCGGCCGACGAACTATAATATTAGACGCAGACGTGAAAGGATTTTTCAACCATATAGACCATGAATGGGCAGTCAGATTCATAGAAAGCAGGATAAAAGACCCGAATATCATCCGTCTGGTAAGACGAATGCTGAATGCGGGAGTTGTAGAAGATTTCCGGTATGAAGAAACAGAGGAAGGATCGGGGCAGGGGTCGGTGTGTTCACCGGTCATAGCAAACATCTACATCGTACAAAGCATGGAGCATATTTTTTGTGAGGGAAGGAAGCGAGACAGGGACAACGAGAAGTACGAGAAAACATGTGAGGTACGCCGGGAGGCGGGCAGGAAGGACGGCAGGCCGCCAAAACAGGCCGCCGATAATGAAAACGATGGTTTCATGAAAAACCAAAAGGTTTCGGAGAATGATTCGGAGCATGTCCCTTCCCGGTTCAGTGATTTCGTGAAGGCTTACCCCGGGAAGATGCCTGACCAACTATCAGACAGCGTTCAGGAGAGGTATAGGCAGGTGGTCGCAAAGGGGTACCGGGAAGGTGACCTTATCAGCGCTGCAGAGAATTACGCTGAAGCTGTTCGGATCGAGGAGCGGGAGGCGCGCTGCATCAAGCGGCCGGACAACTTCCTTGCCTCCGGGATGTTCGAGGAATATCTGCCCGGCGCATATGTCAGATCTGAACCGGGGAGGAAGAACCAGACGGCGGCGGACCGGCATCACGCGGGCATGAGGGAGCGGATCAGGCTATCAGGAAGCAGGCTCAGGGTGAAGATAGGCTATCCCGTCAAATCGACGCGGGATGAGATATCAAGTTATCATATCGCATGCAGTCCTGTTTTCAGAATGGATTTCCCATATCAACCAACAAGAGCGCTGCACGGGGCTGTAAATGAATCTGAGGGGCATATGGCAAAATAAGGTTTATAGACCGTTCCAAAGGCCGTAAGGGGCTACTTTTGAAAATAAATGTCTCATCCGGGGAATGGCGAAAGCGGCATTTTGCCAGCACAGACAGGGAAAACGGAATAATGTGATTGAGAAGCCGGAAGGAGTGTGCCATACTGGCAGCACGGGAAGTCAGAGTACACATAAAAGGCGGCCTACCCTCCCATTTTCGGAGGGGCTACCCTCCAGACCAAAGAGGAAAGGAGGGATTGCCAATGGTTACATATGCTGATTTGATTCAGTTTTGTTTACTCATTGTCACCCTCGTGGGATTGTGTTATACAATCTTCGAGGGAAAGAAATAGCCGCCAACTACCACGAATAGTTGACGGCTGGCCTCATGTGAGGTAAAGTCATTCACTGTTTTAGGGTAGGCCGTGTGTCTCTGGCTTTCCCGTCTTTAATATAGCACATCTGGCGGCGTGGCGCAAGAACCGGATGCAATTATGTGTCGCCCGCTCCCCGGTCAAAGTTACTGTTCAGCCTTCGGCAGAACAGTAACGGCATCCGGCCATTCCAATCGCTTCGCGATGGGCCGGATGCTTCCTGCCTGTACGTTTTCGTACGGTCTGCGCAGTAAATGCGCAGACCTGTCTGAACAGTAACGTCCAGTCCTCCGGCCTGTGCGGCGCCGGCGGCCTATCCCACCGTGCCGAAATATGCGTCGAACACCCTCTTTGCGATGGGAACCGCGTAATCCCCGCCGGAGCCGATCCCTTCAATGATCACGGTGACCGCGATCTGCGGATCCTCCGCAGGCGCGAAGCCGGTAAACCAGGCGTGGGAATCGCTGGTGCTGTCGCTGTACTCCGCCGAGCCGGTCTTTCCCGCCGCAGTATAGGACAGTCCGGACAGCTTCGATGCGGTCCCCTCCTCCACCACGTCCCTCATCAGCTCCTGCAGGATCCCTGCCTCCTTTTCAGACATCAGACGGCCGTATTCCTTAGGCTCGTACCGCTTTATCACCGTGCCGTCCGGCTTTTCCACCCGGTCCATTTCAAAGGGGCGCATCAGCATGCCGTCGTTGGCAATGGCGGAGGTGAGCATGCACAGATGCAGAGGCGTCATCTGGGTTTTTCCCTGTCCGATCACCGTCTGGATCATGTCCTCGTCGCTGCTGTTCTCCTGAAGGCCGACGCCGCTTTCCGAACAGGCCAGATCCACCGGAAGCTCCTGATTGAACAGCAGCTCATCCAGAGTGGAAAGAAACTGCTTCCGGTCCAGACTCATGCCGATATTGGCGAAAGAGGAATTGCAGGACTCCGCAAAGGAATGCATGAAATCCAGCTGTCCGTGGCTGCTTCCGTGAAAGCAGCGGATGGTATTGTCCCCGTGGGTATAGCTTCCGCCGCAGGTATAGCTGTAATTCTGCCAGTCGTCCGGATGCTCTCTGATATATTCCAGAGCGGTCACGATCTTAAAGGTGGAGCCTGGCGGATACAGCCCCTGGGCGGCCCGGTTCAGAAGGACGGAGCTTCCCTCCGCATTCAGGCTCTCCCACTCCTGCGCGACCCGGTTCGGATCAAAATCCGGTCTGGACACCATGGCAAGGATCTTTCCCGTGGAGGGCTCCATGACCACGATCGCCCCTTCATAAAGGCCCATGGCCTGACCGGCCGCCTCCTGAAGGGCGGCATCCAGCGTGGAGACCAGGCTGTTGCCCGGATTTTTCACGCCTGCCGCGGCATTTTCCGCCTGCTTTGCCGCAGAGACGGAGGTATTGGACAGCTCGTAGTTGGCCAGGCTCTCCAGCCCCGTCTTTCCCCTCGTGGAATATCCCACGACATGGGAAAAAAGGCTCCCGTAAGGGTACCGGCGCAGCTCCTGCCCGTCCTCCGTCACCGTCTCCGCCAGGACCCTGCCGTCCGCCGAATAAATGGTCCCTCTGGTATTCTGTCTGGCCAGGACGCTCTGTCTGCTGTTATAGCTGTTGTTGAAAAGCGCCTCGGAATGAGAAGGCAGGTAAATGCACAGATAGGCGGACATCGCCGCGAACAGGACGCCGAAGCATACCTGGCAGCCGGCAAGCTGCCTCCTCGTCCTGAGTTCCTCCCAATCCTCCCCGTCCTCCCCGCCGTCAGCTCTGCCGCGGCGCTTCAGCCACGCTCCCTGCACGGCGGAAAACAAAAGGATCGTGGTCATCACGCTGCTTCCGCCATAGCTGACCAGGGGCAGGGTCACACCGGTCAGAGGAATGAACCGGATCCCTCCTCCCACGGTCAGAAACACCTGAAAAATATACATGACGCCGAAGCCGGCCGCAAGCAGACGATAAAAGCGGTCCTCCAGCGCGGCGGCAATCCGCAGAAACTGCAGAAAACAGCAGACGCAGACCGCCAGGAGGCTGACAGCGAACAGAAGCCCCAGCTCCTCCGTCAGCGCGGCAAAGATAAAATCCGTTTCCACATAGGGAATATCCTCCGGCGTCCCCTGTCCGATCCCAAGCCCGAACAGGCCGCCCCTGGAAAGGGCGAACAGGGACTGGGTGATCTGATAGCCCTGGCTGTCGATCACGCTCCACGGGTCGCGCCATGCCTGCACCCGGACCTGCACATGGGAAAACAGGCGAAAGGCGGCCAGGGCGGCCGCACAGCCTCCCGCCGCTCCGAGCGCCAGATAACGGTACTCTCCCACGGCAAAGAAAACCATCATGACAAAGACCAGGAAGAAAATGAGCGCGCTTCCCAGATCCCTGGACAGAACGAGCACCAGAACATGCCCCGCCGCCGCAGCGGCGGCGATAATCAGCCTTTTCAGGGAAGCGTCCTCCCACAGAAGCGCCGCGAGAAAAAAAACGAACAGCATCTTCACAAGCTCCGACGGCTGAAAGGTAATGCCGGCTATCGTATACGTGATTCTGGATCCGTGGGTCACCTGTCCCAGGATCAGAACGGCGAGCAGCGCCGCAAGCCCTGCTCCCGCGTACAGAAGCGACAGATTTTTAAGAAGCCTTCCCCATTTCTTCATCACCTGAGGGACCCACATGGACAGGATCAGCGAAACGGCCGCAATGATCAGCTGGCGGACCGCCTGCGAAAGGTTCATTCTTCCAAGGATCAGGAAGCCGGTTCCCATGAGAAAACACATGTGATTCAAAAGAGGCCGGTTCATCCGGGGATAGAGCATGAGAAAGAGCATCATCGAGGCGAACAGGACAATCTGGGAAAAGGCATAGAAAAACAGCAGATCCGGATCCCCCGTTTTCAGGCACAGGGTCAGAAAGGCGGCAAACTGCCAGAGAAAAATACAGGCCGTCTGCGCCCTGTCCATCGTCCTTCCCGTCCTGCCGGCGGCAAAAAAGCGCCCTGCGGAAAGCGCGGCGTACAGAACCGCCAGAAGCGCCGTCACATATCTGGAATAAGCGAAGATATACTGCTCCATGCCCGTTACTGCGCTCCTTTCCTGTAATGCCCCGTGGTAAAATCATAGTCCGGCCGCACCTGGCTTCCGGACAGTCCTTCCGAAAACAGCCGCAGGATTTTTTCCGTCTCTCTTCCGCTTTCCTCCAGGAAATCCAGCCGCACAAGGGCCGCTCCGTTTTCCGCCATTTCTCCAAGAAACCCGTGCAGGGAAAGAGGCACGGAATTGTAAATCAGGTTATAGCAGAAGCGGCAGTCAGCGGCTGCGGGGAAGGCGGCCTGATAACGGTCGATCAGAAACATTTCCTCCCCAAAGTCTTCCCTCCCGTTTCTGCGCTTTGCCGCTTTTTCCTCCGGCCGCTCCTTCCGGCAGCCGCCTGTCGTCTTCCGGATGCAGTTGGCCGTCACCATCATGGGGATCCTTCCGTAAACCAGGATCTCCTTTCTTCCCTTTTCCCCCGGCCCGGGAGAAGGAAGGGCACGGATATCCCTGCCGTTCAGCTCCAGCGGCGCGCAGTAGGTATCCATATCCTTCCTCCAGAATTCCCAGGTCTGGCGGTTCCAGATATAGATCCGGTGGTCGAAAGCCGTTTTTCCCTGCCAGCCGTTCCCGGAAAGCCAGGCAGGACCGGAAAGGGAAGCCGCCTGCGCGCCGGAAAACAGGCCGCTGCCAAGAAGCTCTCTCTCCCGCTCCATCTGCTTTTCCGTCTCCGCCCGGAGGATCACGGGAAGCGACAGGAAAAATTCCGGAGAAGCTCCCGCCTCCCCCGCCGCTTCCAGCCGCCTGCGCACCTGTGCGCCGACAATGGAAGCGGGCAGATAGATTCTGGAAACGCCGGCCTCCAGACAGGCTTCCAGCTGGGGAAGGGTATGTACAGAGGCTGACAGGCCGGGCCGGGCGGGCATACAGCCCGGCTGCGGCGGCCGCCGGGAGGGCTGTCCGCCGTTTCCTCCGGCAGCCTCTGCGCCGCTTCGTCCGGCGGCCCGTACGCCGTTTCCTCCGGCAGCCTCTGCGCCGCTTCGTCCGGCCCGGTATGCCGCGATCCGCTCCCCGCGGAGCTTTTCCAGCACGCCCCTTCTCAGTTCATTGATGCTCTTTACGGGAAGAAAAACATCTCCTTTGATGGACACATCGATTTTCTCCGCCGCGAAGCCGCTTCCTCCCGTCCGTGAAAGCTGCTTTCTGATCTCTTCTTCGCTCATCGGGCGCTTCTGCGCCGGCTGCACCGTTTCCCCCTCCATGCGGACGGAGAACTCTCCGGCCCGGGCGGTCAGGCGGAACGGCTTTCCCGCCTGCAGCTCAGCGGAAAGGGTCACAGGCAGCTCCCTGTCCCTTTCCAGCAGCCGGCCGCGGATTTCTTCCAGAAGTCCGTCGTCGCAGCCCGCGTAGCCCGGCTGATCCAGAGTGACCATATCCCGGCCGTTATGCTTTTTCAGATACCCGCTTCCCAGACCGGTCCGCACGTACAGCGAAGAAAGCAGCTTTCTGTCCTGCTGCGGCACGGGCGTTTTTTTCTCCGGGCATGCCAGATAAGCGTCGATCCTGCGGCGGTAGGCGTCCGTTACGCCCGCCACATATTCCGCCCGCTTCATCCTGCCTTCGATCTTGAAGGAATCGATCCCGGCGTCGATCAGCTCCGGGATCAGATCGATGGTGCACAGATCCTTCAGGCTCAGGGGATAGCAGGGTTTTCCGGTCCCGGCCTCCGTCCGGATGCGGTAGGGCTGCCGGCAGGGCTGGGCGCACCGGCCCCGGTTGCCGCTCCTTCCCCCCAGCATGCTGCTGAACAGGCACTGTCCTGAATAGCAGTAGCACATGGCCCCGTGGATGAAAACCTCCACCTCCATGCCGCTCTCCTTCTTCAGAAGCGCCGCTTCCTTCAGAGAAAGCTCCCTTGCGGGAACCACGCGGACGACGCCGAGACGCTTACAGGCAAGCGCGCCCGCGGCGTCCGTAACCGTCATCTGTGTGCTGGCATGCAGGGGCAGCCCCGGGAAATTTTCTCCAAGCACCGAAAGAGCCCCCACATCCTGTACGATCACCCCGTCAAGCCCCGCTTCATAAAAGGGAGCGATAAAGTCCGCGAGCCCGTCCAGCTCCTCCTGTCTCATGAGCGTATTGACGGTCAGATAGATCTTTTTTCCGTAAAAATGCGCCTCATCCAGCGCGGAAAGCACCTCGCCGCGGCTGAAATTTCCGGCGTACGCCCGCGCCCCGTACCGCTGTCCGCCTATGTATACCGCATCCGCGCCGGCCTTCAGCGCCGCCTGAAAGCAGCCGTAATCCCCGGCGGGTGCAAGAAGCTCCGGTCTCTTCATTCTCAGTCCCCTTTTCCTTCCAAATGAAAAGGCTGTCCCTCAAAAGACAGCCCGTGTCAGTCTGTTATTCCTTTTTATTTCTTTCGTTCCTGTCCGTTCTTTCCTTCTTATCCGCCAGCTCGGTTTCCAGGCGGACGATCTTCCGGGAGCTGTCCTCCAGCTCCTTCCGGACGCTCTTTAAGGACTTCTCCGCGTTCTCCAGCTTCATCTGCGAGGCGACCAGCTCGTGCTTCAGATCGTAAAGCTCCTTTTCCTTCGCCTGAAGCTCCTCCTCCAGAACGGCGAGCTGCTTCCTCGCCTTGAAATAATCATCCGCGATATTCAGCTGCATCAGGATATTCTGGCGGGCGGGAGGCTGCCTTGTAAAGCCGTCCAGCCTGTTATACTCCGCCAGCTTGTTATTGAGGTAGGAGGCCACACGCTGCAGATATTCCTCGCTTTCGTACCCGCTCAGCGTGAAAACCTTTCCTCCGATGATCACTTCCGTATCTGTCTTAACAGCCATGCTGCTCTCCTTTGTACCTTACGGCGTCCCGTTACACGGAAATATTATACACCAGCGGACTGCGGGAATTCAAGCCCCAAATGCCGGTAAGCCGTCTCCGTCACCACGCGTCCGCGCGGCGTGCGGTTGATGAAGCCGTTCTGCAGAAGATAGGGCTCATATACGTCCTCAATGGTGCCCGCGTCCTCGCCGATGGCGGCGGCAAGCGTATCCAGCCCCACCGGTCCTCCGTTAAATTTGCAGATCATGGTGTCCAGCATATTCCTGTCCACCCGGTCCAGTCCCATCCGGTCCACATCCAGAAGATCCAGAGCCGTCTGCGCCACCTCCAGGCTGATCGCCCCGTCAAAGCGCACCTGGGCAAAATCCCTCACTCTCTTCAGCAGACGGTTGGCGATTCTCGGAGTTCCTCTGCTCCTTCTGGCAAGCTCCTTCGCGCCTCCCGCATCTATGGAAACGCCCAGGACCGCGGCGGAATGGATAATGATCCGGGAAAGCTCCTCCACCGTATAGAATTCCAGCCGGTGGATCACGCCGAAGCGGTCCCTGAGCGGCGCGGTCAGAAGACCGGCGCGGGTCGTGGCTCCCACCAGCGTGAAATGGGGAAGCTCCAGCCGGATGGACCGGGCGGAGGACCCTTTTCCGATCATGATATCGATGGCATAATCCTCCATGGCCGGATAAAGCACCTCCTCCACCTGCCGGTTCAGGCGATGGATCTCATCCACAAACAGAAGATCCCCTTCCTGCAGGTTATTGAGGATCGCCGCCATCTCGCCCGGCTTCTCAATCGCCGGCCCGCTCGTCACCCTCATGTGGACGCCCATTTCATTTGCGATGATGCCCGCAAGCGTGGTCTTTCCCAGGCCGGGAGGCCCGTAAAGAAGCACATGATCCAGCGCGTCTCCCCGGCGCTTTGCCGCTTCGATATAAACCCGGAGATTTTCCTTCGCCTTTTTCTGCCCGATATAATCGTCCAGCGTCTGCGGACGCAGGGTGCTCTCTATTCTGATGTCCTCTTCCGTTACGCTCGTCTCTATGACCCTTGCCATACCAGTCTCCATTCCTTCAGAACAGATGCTTCAGGGCAGCCTTGAGAAGCTCCTCCACATCCATCTCGTCCCCATGCTCCACCTTCCTGACAGCCTGCGCCGCTTCCGCGGCGGAATAGCCCAGCGCGGCAAGCGCCTCCGCCGCCTCCCGTCTGGCGTCGGTCAGGCCGGAGGTCCCGGCGGCATAAGCCTCGCTTTCTCCGGAAACAAAGGTGTCCTCCATGGAGATCTTATCCTTCAGCTCCAGAATCAGTCTCTGGGCGGTCTTAGGCCCCACTCCGGGCGCCCTCGCGATCGCCTTCGCGTCCTGCGTCAGCACGGCAAGCCGCACGTCGTCCGCGCTCAGCACGGAAAGGATGGCCAGCCCTCCCTTAGGGCCGATGCCGCTCACCGTGATCAGGAGGCGGAACATGTCCAGCTCATCCTGGCTGAGAAAGCCGTAAAGCTGAAAGGCATCCTCTCTCACACAGGTATAGGTATATATTTTCACTTCCCCGCCCACAGGCGGCAGAAGGGATGGCAGACTCGCCGGAATTTTCACATTGAAGCCGATCTGTCCCACCTCAAGCACCAGATTGTCCTCCGTCACGCCGGCGACCCGTCCGATCAGATATGCAAACATGGATTTTCCTCCGTTTTTTTCGTTCCATGGAACTGCCCCGGCCGCCCGGGTTCTGCCGTCAGAGCCTTCCTTCTGCCCTGCCGGAGCCGTTTCCCCGGCCGCCCTTCGCTCCGCCGAGGGAGGCAAGCACCCCGCGGCAGACCAGGCCGATGCAGAAGCCTGTCAGGCAGCCGCAGAAAAGGAGCGGTGGAATATAGTACAGGATCTGCGCCGTTTCCGTGACCAGCGCCGCCACCATAAGCTGGGCCGCATTGTGCGCGATCCCGCCCGCGCAGCTCATTCCGGTCACGGAGAAACGGGGATTTTTCTTCACAGCCGCCATCACCAGAAAGCTGAGAAGCGCCCCCGCAAGGCTGTAAAGCAGGGAGGACAGACTGCCGAACAGAAAAGCGGCCAGGCAGACCCTGGCTGCGTTGACGGAAAGCGCCTCCCTGCTTCCGAACAGGCAGAGCGTCAGAAGGACCGCCAGATTGGGAAGCCCCAGCTTCATCCCCGGCACGCCGAAGGGCAGAGGAACCAGCGTCTCCACATATCCAAGGATCAGAGCCAAAGCAAGCAGAAGGCCAAGCCGCGCCGTCCGCATCGTATGATCCCGTCCCATCACATCCTCCCTTCCGCTATCCCGCCATCCCGTCCACGGCGTCTTCTTCCCCTGCTCCCGCTATGACGACCGCCAGCTCGTGAGGCAGGCAGAGGATGCTCTCTCCCGCCCGGCTGATCCTGCCCTGCCGGATACAGAGCCCGTCCGGACAGTCCGCCTCCTCGATCCATGCCTCGCCGTCCCGGATGACCAGCAGATTCTCCCCCTTTTCCGTATGAAGCGGGATCTGTCTGTCCTCATGCAGGGAATACTCGCCCGTCAGTCTTCCGTCATAAAGGATCCGCACCCGTTCTCCCCCTCTGCCGAAAAGCGCCAAAAGCAGGGCAAAAAGAACTGCTGCGCCGCAGGAAACGGCCAGCAGAAGCAGATCCGCTTTTGTCATTATAGCACGGTCGAACATATGTTTCAAGAAGCATTTCCTCCGGATCATAGTTCCGCAAGAGCGCGGTAATGAGCCTCCTTCTCCGGGTCCTTCAGGGCCGCGCAGGCCGCGGCACAGTTTTTCCAGAAAAGACGCGTCCCTTCGGACGCCCCGGAAAGCGCGGCGCTCTTCTGCGCGCCCTTCTCATAAAAGGCAAGCGCCGCTTCATAGTCCCCTCTGCGCCACGCGCTCTCTCCAAGGCCGGAAAGCGCCGTCAGCTCATATACAGCCTCCTGGCCGTCGGAAGCTTCGTCTTTGCAGGCGTTCCCGGCCTGACCTCTTTTTTCAAACAGCTCCTCCGCCCGCTGAAGGAGGGCTTCTCCCTCTCCGTCCGCAAGCAGCAGCACGCCCTGCCTGGTCAGCGCTTCGGCCAGAAGCCCGTCCGCCTTCTTTCTCTCCAGAATGTGTACCGCGCGGGCATAGCAGCCCGCCGCCTCACGCGTCCCTCCGGCGCCTTCCCAGGCCGCCCCCGTGCTCATCAGCACCAGCGCGAAATGCTCCGAATCCTCCAGATTCAGCTCCTCCATCAGAAGGAGAATATCCTCTGATATGGCGAACGCCTTTTCATACTGCCCGCTCTGCCTGTAAAAGGTAAGAAGCTCGTTGCCGGCCGCCACGTAGATCCCGTGCTGTTCCGCATTCTTCGCCTCTTCCATACGCGCCTGCAGATACGTCTCGATCTCTTCCCACCGCTCTTCTGCGATCAGACCGTTTAATTCCTCATAAATTTCTTCCATTGCTTTCATCGCTTCATTCCTCTGCATCTTCCTCCGGCGGCGTATAAAGCGTCCAGCCGAGCCCGGCGTCATAGGCCAGGCAATCCCATATGATCTGACCGTCTTCATCCAGCACCGGATCGCCGCCCGGCCGATTGACGGGAACCTCAAAAAGGATGTCGATATATCTCCCTCTTTCCGCATCCTCCGCCCTTGCATAGAACAGATATTCCACGCTCGGCTCGTTTCCCAGGTTCAGGGGCAGAAGCCATTCCTTATTCTCCGGAGACGGAAAGCCGAAATGCAGGGAAAGCCGGCGGGAGGAGCCTTCTTCCTGTCCGGAAGCCTCTTCCTGAGCGTCCGTCTCCTGCGCTTCTCCCAGCGAATCCGCTTCCTCCGCCAGAGCGGAAGCCTCCTGCGCCTCCTGCGGAATCACCTCCGGCCTTTGATACAGGTCCTCTCTCATTTTCTGGCAGAGCTCGTTGTCCGCAAGGATCACAAAGTCCTCCCAGTTGTCCTGAAATTCCTGCAGCTCCTTCACCTGATCCGCCAGGCTGTGGGCCTGCGCGCTCAGCTCATTGATGGCTTCCTGCGCGGACACCGCTTCCGCCTCAAGCCTCTCCTGCTCCCGGCGCTCCATATAGATCACGAACGCCTCCACCAGCATGGCCCCAAGGAGCACCGCAACCGTAATATAAGTGAGGATCTTTGCAAACACATCTTCTCTGAAGCTCATTTTCAACGCAACCTTTCTCTTCCGCGTCCGGCTGCACCGCCCGGCAGCGCAGCGGGTACAGGTTCAGACAGCAACGGGTTTCACTGCTTTTCTTATTCTACACCATACCCGGAGAAAAGTCATTGCAAAATTCCCCGCCGTTGACATTTTCTGCCCGAAAGCTTATAATCAGCTTGTTTTGGAAACCCATTTTCTGCGGAAAAACACGGCGTTTTCGCCGGTCCGCAGGCCAGATATCCGATACCGGAAGAAAAGAGAGAACTCCAATGGAAAATTATCAGATCACTACAGACTCCAATTCCGATCTGCCGTCTGATCTTGCAGAAAAATATCATGCGGTGATCATTCCCCAGTACTACGCCTTCGGCGACGAGGTGTACGGAGACGAAAAAAACATGACGCCCGCGGAATTCTACAGCAGGATGCGGGAAGGAGCCCTTCCCTCCTCCATGGCGAACAATCCCGCCGTCATCCGGGAGCGTTTTGAAGCCATCCTGAAGGAGGGCTTCGATATCCTGCACATCGCCTTTTCCTCCGCTTTAAGCGGCAGCTGCAATAACGTCTGCGTGGCCGCGCAGGAGCTCATGGAGGACTATCCCGACAGGAAGATCGTCGTGGTGGATTCCCTGAATGTTTCTCTTGCGGAGTCCATTCTGTTCCTCAAGGCTCATCAGCTTCAGGACGAAGGCCGCAGTCTCTCCGAAAACGCCGCCTTCCTGGAGGATTATAAGAAGCATATCAACGTCCAGTTCACCGTGGACGACCTGTTCCACTTAAAGCGCGGCGGAAGGATCTCCGGCGCAGCAGCCGCAGTGGGAACCGCCCTGAACTTAAAGCCCTTCCTCTCCATCACCGCCGACGGGAAGCTTGCCTCCAACGGTACGGTACGCGGCCGCAAGAAATCCATCCGCGTGCTGGCGGAACGGATGCGCGACACCCTGGGCGATAATCCGGACAAAACCGTTCCCGTAGGCATTGTACACGGAAACTGCATGGAGGATGCGCAGCTTGCCGCCTCCTATGTGAAGGAGCTGACCGGGATCGACAACATCCTCATCAACGACGTCAGCCCCAGCATCGGCACGCACGCGGGTCCCGGCGCACTGGGAATCCTGTATTACGGAAAGGAACGCTGATCCATATCATCTACTGCAAACACTGCATGCAGCTCCTGCTTTGTATCACTGGCCGGAAGATTCGGTATACGGCGGGAGCTCATGACGGAATACAATAAGGGCGTCCTTTGCGGACGCCCTCCCCATAATCTATTTCAGGACCATACTTCCTCATGGGAGTACAGATCCCCATTCGCAATATCCTGTTTTGCCTGGCGTATTGCTTCGATTTCATCAGGAGAAGCTGCATCCTCCTCTACAAATTTCAGAAGAATGCGATATACAGTATCAATTTCCTTTTCGTCCACGATATCGATCAAACTATGCAGCGTGTCTCTGCTCATAATATCACCTCCTACAGCCCTTTATAAGCCTCGCCTCGCGGCAGAACGGCATCAATTACAATTCCTTCGTCCCAAACTTCATAAATCACTCTGTAGTCTCCAACTCTCAGGCGGTACAAATTGGAATATCCCTGCAATTTTTTAATATCCCCAAAAGGTATTTTTTCAATTCCTTCTCTGACTCTGTCTTTGACTCTTGAATCCAACGCCTTAATGTTCTTCATAGCCCGTTTCGTATAAATAACTTTTGGCACTTATGCTTCTCCTTTCGATACTTAATCCACTACACAAAAGCACCTTATATCAGGCTCTATTTTTCATTTATTATATCACAAAAGCCGGAAATGGAAACCTCCGGCTTTTTCTTTGTTCACAAATATACGGTTTTGATGTCACTGGATCAGCATCGCATCTCCAAAGGAAAAGAACCGATACCTCTCCTTCACCGCCTCTTCATAGGCAGCCAGCACATGCTCCCGTCCCGCAAGGGCGGAAACCAGCATGACCAGAGTGGATTCCGGCAGATGGAAGTTGGTGATCAGGGCGTCCAGCACCTTGAAGCGGTAGCCCGGATAGATGAAAATATCCGTGTCGCCGCAGCCCGCTTCCACCTGGCCGTTCTCATCGGCGGCGCTTTCCACGGTGCGGCAGCTGGTGGTTCCCACGCAGATCACCCTGCCGCCGTTTTTCTTTGTCCGGTTGATCTTCTCCGCCGCTTCCGTGCTCACCTGATAATATTCGGAATGCATGTGGTGCTCCTTCACGTTTTCCACCTTCACCGGGCGGAAGGTGCCCAGTCCCACATGCAGGGTCACATAGGCAAGCTCCACGCCCATGTCCTGAATCTGATCAAGCAGCTCCGGCGTAAAATGCAGGCCGGCGGTAGGCGCGGCGGCGGAGCCGTCAAATCTGGCGTATACCGTCTGGTAACGGTTTTTGTCCTGCAGCTTGTGGGTGATGTAGGGAGGCAGAGGCATCTCGCCCAGGCGGTCCAGAACCTCTTCCCAGATTCCGTCATAGAAAAAGCGGATCAGACGGTTTCCGTCCTCCACCACGTCCTCCACCTGCGCATGCAGAAGTCCGTCTCCGAACGCAAGCCTTGTGCCGGGTCTCGCCTTCTTTCCGGGCTTTACCAGGCATTCCCACACGTCGCCCGTCCGGCGCTTCAGCAGGAGCACCTCAACAGCGCCGCCGGTTTCCTCCCGCACGCCCATGAGTCTGGCCGGAATCACCCTGGTGTTGTTCAGGACCAGGCAGTCTCCGGGCCTGAGAAAAGAGGGGATCTCCCGGAATACATGATGGGAAACCGCCCCCGTTTTCTGATCCAGGACCATCAGTCTGGAGGACGAACGGTCCTCCAGGGGATCCTGCGCGATGAGCTCCGGCGGGAGCTCATAAAAATAATCGGATGTTTTCAGTCCGTCCATGTCTTACATCCCGGCTTTCTTGAGAAAGGCCACATAGCCGCGCATGGTCTCATAGACATCCGCCTTGCTGGTCGCCTCCCAGGGCGCGTGCATGTTGAGCACGGCGATGCCGCAGTCGATCACGTTCATGCCGTACAGAGCCATGATATAGGCGATGGTTCCGCCGCCGCCCACATCGACCTTGCCCAGCTCCGCGGTCTGGAACACGATATCAGAGCTGTCGCAGATATCACGGATATGGGCCACATACTCCGCGTTCGCGTCATTGGAGCCGGACTTTCCTCTGGAGCCCGTAAACTTGTTGAATACCATGCCCTCTCCCAGGAAAGCGGCGTTTTTCTTCTCAAAGCAGGAAGCATAGGAGGGGTCATACCCTGCGCTCACATCGGAAGAAAGCATGCAGGAATTCGCCAGGCACTTTCTCAGGTTCAGCTCGCTGTACTCTCCTGCCAGCTCCATCAGCTGCGCCGTCGCGTTTTCAAAGAAGCGGGACTGCATGCCGGTGGCTCCCACGCTGCCGATCTCTTCCTTGTCCACCAGGATGCAGCAGCCGGTGCGCTCCGTCACCTCGTCCGCCACCTCAAGGAGCGCTCTTGCGGAGGTATAGGCGCAGACTCTGTCGTCCTGTCCGTAGGCCAGGATCAGGCTGCGGTCAAAGCCGGCCTCTCTGGCATGTCCGGCGGGAACGATCTCCAGCTCGGCGGAAAGGAAATCCTCCTCCTCGATATCATAATTCTCCTTCAGGATCTTCAGAACGCCCGCGGAAACGGCGTTCTTTTCCTCGTCCTTCAGGGGGATATTTCCGACCACCAGGTCAAGGGCTTCTCCTTCGATCACCTTTGCCGCCTTCTTCTCCATCTGCTCTCCGGCCAGATGAATCAGCAGATCGGAAACAAAGAAGACCGGATCGTCCTCGGCCTCGCCCACATTGATCTCCACCGTGGTGCCGTCCTTCTTCACCACGACGCCGTGCAGGGCGAGGGGAAGCGCCACCCACTGATATTTCTTGATGCCGCCGTAGTAATGCGTATCCAGATAGGCGATGTTCTCCTCTTCAAACAGGGGATTCTGCTTCACATCCATTCTGGGGCTGTCAATATGCGCGCCGAGAAGATTCATGCCGTTCCTCATCGGCTGCTTTCCGATCTGGTACATGAGCAGGCACTTGTTCATGTTCACCGCGTAAACCTTGTCGCCGGGCTTAACCTTCTCTCCCTTTTCCACCAGCTCGTTCAGCTCCCGGTAGCCGGCCTTTTCAATCTGATTTACCAGCGTGTCCACGCATTCCCGCTCCGTCTTTCCGTTGTCCAGAAAGTCCATATATTCTCTGGCGAACGCGTCCGCCGCCTTTACCTGCTCCTCAGACCAGGTCTTCCATACATTTTTTCTTTCCATCAGTCTTCTCCTTCTTCCTTCTCTGCCGTTTCTTTCTTTTTCGAGCCCAGGACGGAACGCAGCAGCTCTCTCGCTCTTGCCACCTCGTCACTGTGAATCCGGAATACGCAGGCCGTTCTTCCCTTCGGCTTCCGGAACATGAACAGTCCCCCAAAACCCTTGTCTTCCCACTCCACATAGTAAGAGATCCTGTTTTTTAACAGGATTCGCTCCACCTTCTCCTTCGTGGCCATGTCATATACCTTGCAGAAGGCCACCTCATGATTCACAGATCCAATGTCCATTCTAATCCCCATTTCTTCTGCCGTACAGGCAGCGGCTGATTTCCTCAGGAACCGGGCAGCTGCACGATCCCGGCGGAAATTTCTCAGATTTCCCGCCACTCTTTATTGTACTACGCTCTCCGCCTGATGCCAAGCCCCTTTATTTCCTCCGCCGTCTAAAAACAGACTTTTTTGAGGATTTTGGTCGTTTTTTATATCTTTCCCGCACGCGCGTCTTTTCTCTTGTGAAACATTTCCCCTTCTCCACGGCTCCCTTCGTTCATATCCACGCACCGCACCGCCAGCCGAAAAGCAATTCTTGGGAAATCCATTTCTATACAAGCCGGTTTTTTCATGATAAAATTAGGTTGGATTGCTTTTTGCAGCAGAAGAACAACACGCATCACATACAGAAATGAGAGGTAAAAGCATGGGCGGATTTTTTGGCGTTGCATCAAAGGAAGACTGCGTATTCGATCTTTTCTTCGGAACAGACTACCACTCCCATCTGGGGACCCGCAGGGCGGGCATGGCCGTGTACAGCAGGGATTACGGCTTCGACCGCGCCATCCACAATATAGAAAACGCGCCTTTCCGGACAAAATTTGACCGGGAAGCCAATGAGATGAAGGGCAATCTCGGAATCGGATGCATTTCCGACTACGAGCCGCAGCCCCTGATCGTCCGCTCCCATCACGGCACCTTTTCCATCGCCACCGTCGGGAAGATCAACAACACCGAGGAGATCCTTTCCAGGCTGCTGTTTTCTTCCCACATCCATTTCCTGGAAATGAGCGGAGGCACCATCAACGCCACGGAGCTGGTGGCGACCATCATCAACCAGAAGGAAAATCTGGTGGAGGGCATCCAGTACGCGCAGGAGATCATCGACGGCTCCATGACCATCCTGCTGATGACGCCAAAGGGCATCTACGCCGCAAGAGACCGGCTTGGCCGCACGCCTGTGGCGATCGGAAAAAAGGACAACGCCTACTGCGTTTCCTTTGAAAGCTTCGCCTATCTGAACCTGGGCTATACCAACGTGCGGGAGCTTGGGCCTGGAGAGATCGCCGTCATCACGCCGGAAGGGGCGAAGACCCTGGTACAGCCGGGTAAGGATATGAAGATCTGCACCTTCCTCTGGGTTTACTACGGCTATCCTTCCTCCTCCTACGAAGGGATCAGCGTGGAAAAAATGCGGTATAACTGCGGCGCTTCCATGGCGCGCCGCGACCACGTATCCCCGGATATCGTGGCCGGCGTTCCGGATTCGGGAACGGCCCATGCCATCGGCTACGCAAACGCTTCGGGCATTCCTTTTTCCCGTCCGTTCATCAAGTATACGCCTACCTGGCCCCGTTCCTTCATGCCCACCATCCAGAGCAAGCGGAACCTGATCGCCAAAATGAAGCTGATCCCGGTGCGCGACCTGATCCAGGACCGGAGCATGCTCCTGATCGACGATTCCATCGTGCGCGGCACACAGCTGCGGGAAACCACGGAATTCCTGTATTCCAGCGGAGCGAAGGAGGTTCATATCCGTCCGGCCTGCCCGCCGCTGCTCTACGGCTGCAAATATCTGAACTTCTCCCGTTCCACCTCGGAGATGGATCTGATCACCAGACGGGTCATCCGGGACATGGAAGGAGAAGGACGGCATGTGGATCTGGACGCCTATGCCGATCCGGAATCCGAACGGTATCAGACCATGGTGGAAAACATCGGGAAGCAGCTCAACTTCACTTCCCTGCGCTACAACCGGCTGGACGACATGATCGACTCCGTCGGCATCGACCGGTGCAAGCTGTGTACGTATTGCTGGGACGGGAAGGAATAAGATTCGTCCCATTCCTGATTAAAAAGACTGGCGGCAGCAAACCGCAGATGCGGCGGCATACCGGATCTGCGGATCATTTTCCGGCCAGCTCCCCGAGCACCCGATCCAGCACCTCAAAATATCCGGCGAAGGTCTTCCGGCAGCAGCCCGGATCGTCGATCTCGATCCCGTCCGCGCGAAGGCCGGTCAGGGAAAAGCCCATGGCCATGCGGTGATCGTCATAGGTACGGACTTTCCCCGGCCCGGGACGACCCGGCCAGATGGTCAGCCCGTCCTCCCAGGTCCGGACGCGAATGCCGATCCTGGTCAGTTCCTGAGAAATCGCCGCAAGCCGGTCGCTCTCCTGATAGCGGATGTGCCCGATCCCCGTGATGGTCACGGGGGAATCCGCATAGGGCGCGATGGCGGCAAGGGTGATGGCCTGATCGGAGCAGGCGTGCATATCCGCTTCCACTCCTTTCAGCCTCCCCTTCTCTGGCCCGAAAAGCACGATCCCCTCCGGCGTTTCCTTCATCTCACAGCCCATCCGTCCCAGGATCCGTAAAAATTCCACATCCCCCTGCAGGGAATCAAAATGCACGCCCTGTACTCTGCCCTCTATTCCGAGAAGCGCCGCCATGGCATAGAAATAGCAGGCCGCGGATACATCCGGCTCTATCTCATAGACCTGATGTCTGTAGCATCCCTGTCCCATCCGGAAACCTCCCGTCCCTGCAGAACCTGCTTTCTCTGAAACACCGTCCAGACGCTGCGGCACAATCCCGAACTGCTCCATCATCTTCACCGTCATATCGATGTAGGCCATGCCGTGCGTCCCCTTCACCCGGATGTCCAGATCCCTTCCGCTGCAGCAGGAGGCGATCAGAAGGGCGCTTAAAAACTGGCTGCTGTGGGCGATGTCCACCGTGACCGTCTGACGGCCGGCTGTCGAAGCCGCCACTTTCTCCGCTTCCCTTTTCCCCACTATGAGCGTAAACGGGAAATGTCCCTCCTCTCCTTCGTAAACCACCTGCGTTCCCAGCGACTTCAGGCAGGAAAAGAGCGGCTCCATGGGACGTCTGCGCATCTGCTCCGAAGCGTCCAGGTGCCAGACGCCCTCCTTCAGCCCCAGAAGCGCCGTCAGGAAACGGGCGGCTGTCCCGGCGCTTCCCACGTAAACGGAAGCCTCCTTTTTCGGGATCCGTCCGCCCAGCCCCTTCACGCGGATCTCTTCCGCCGCTTCCTCCACGGTGATGGCAAAGCCCAGATCGGCAATACACTGCACCAGATAGCGGGAATCGTCGGAAAACAACGCCCCTTTCAGGATGCAGTCCCCATCGGAAAGCATGGAAAGCAGAAGCGCCCGGTTTGTGATGCTTTTGGAACCGGGTACCCGCGCCGTAAATGCTTTTCTCCCTCCTGCTCCTTCATAAAGGTCTTGATAGATATTTCGCACCTGGTAGACTTTTCCTGCCATGGTATCTGTCCTCTCTTTCCCGTAGGTCTGTAACGGCATTCTTGAATTTCACTCAGGTTCATGGTACGATATTATTCGATATGCGTCAACATCCGATGTACCATTCTGCCGCACACGGCAGAACAGCAGCGGCCGCCGGCAGGTACCGCAGCAGGAAACGGGATCGGTTCCGAGTTGCAGAAGTGAGGAAAAACATGATTAAGGACATTTTTAAGGAAAAGAAAACCACCCTCTCCTTTGAGGTATTTCCCCCGAAGAAGGAGGATGATTTCGCCAACGCCTTTTCCATCATGGACAGGCTGGCGGTGTTAAAGCCCGATTTCATCAGCGTCACCTACGGCGCGGGCGGAAGCAAATCCAGAAAAACGCTGGAGATCGCTTCCTACATTCAGAATCAGCTCCATATCAACGCGCTGGCCCATATGACCTGCGTGGGTTCCAGGAAAGAGGATATCGACGCCGTCGCCGCCCAGATGGAAAAGGAAGGCTTAAAGCATGTGCTCGCCCTGCGGGGAGACCGGCCCGCCGACATGAGCGACGAACAGTATGAAAGCCGCGCTTTCGCCCATGCCAGCGACCTGATTGCCTATCTGAAGGAAACCACCTCCCTGCACGCCGCGGGAGCCTGCTATCCGGAAAAGCATTTTGAAGCGGAAAGCTTTGAAGAGGATCTGCGCCACCTGAAGGAAAAATGCGACGCGGGCGCGGAATTTCTGATCACCCAGCTTTTCTTTGACAACGACAGCTTCCTCCGTTTCCGCGAGGCTGCAGGGAAGGCCGGGATCAACCTGCCCATCTGCGCCGGGATCATGCCCATCACGACGGCCAGACAGATCGGCACCACCGTATCCCTCTCCGGCTCGTCGGTTCCAAAGAAAATGGCCGACATGATCGCCGCCTACGCGGACGATCCTGATGACCTGAGAAAAGCCGGAATTGAGTATGCGGCGGAGCAGATCCGCGGCCTGAAGGCGGAAGGCGCGGACGGCATCCATATCTATACCATGAACCGTCCCAAAGTGGCGGCGGAGATTCTGGAGCTCATCTGACTCCCGGGGCTGGTCTGACTCCGCGCCCGCTTAGGATTCCGGTTCTGCCCCGGAGCCGTCGGCGTCAGACCTCAGCCGTCCGGTCCGCTTCCGCGGCCAGCTTTTCTTCTTCCAGCATTGCCTGACACTGTTTTTTATGACACCGGAGCTTTTCAAAGCTGTCGATCCCGATTGGAAGTCTTTTCTTTTTTCCGTTCATTTGGATGAAAATCCTTTCTGCTTCCCTTATTGAGGAAGCGTTATTTCCTCCACCCTGCAGCAATGCTTCTTCGTCTTCCTGTCATAGCCAATTCCCACGAGAAGGATTCCGCGCGGTGTTCTTCCTGACTGTCCCGCATTTCCCGCGAATCGGAGCACATAGTTTCTTTCTTTTATCTGGTCGATCGCTTCCTGCGGCGAATGATCCACTTTCAGCTCCAGAATGATACCCTTCTTTGCGGGCGGCAGCTCCGGGTAGAAAATGAAATCCACAAATCCCTTCCCTGCTTTTTCTTCGCGCACCACACGATAGCAGTCTCTGGCTGACAGATAAACCAGATTCACAACTGCGCTGAGCTCCGTTTCATTATTGTAAGAAAGGATCGGGGTTTCCGTATCATGCACGGATTCCAGAATCTGTTCCATCGTACCGGTATCTCCGGCCAGAGTGGCCTGAAGCATCCTGTCCGATTCTTTCGCCAGCCGGTACACATATCCCAGAGAAGCTTCCTTCTTTATCATCTCCGAAAACTGCTCCATCAGCTCCCTGTTCGGAATGGAGACCATTCCGTCCTCATAGCTCAGAAAGCCGTATACTACCATGGCCGACAGAATTTCTTCCTTTGTCCTCAGTTCCTGCGAAGTCGCCGCGTATTCCTTCACCTTTGCGGGTACGGCTTCGCCGGCCGCCATTCGTGCAATATCGTCTCTGACGGCATCCACGTTATTTTTTATATAATAAAAAATCTCATCATACGGGTCGGAGCTGGTCCAGTAATTGCCAAGGTTATTGTTCGACAGTGACATCACTACGGAACGGGGATTATATAATCTCTCCCCGCCCTTCGTCTGATAGCCGTCATACCATGCCTTCAGGCCCTCGCGCGTTACCCGTACCGGTTCTTTTCTCTCCCTGCGGTAACGCTCATACAGCATATCCACCTCTCTTTCCGTAAATCCGAAATATTCCGAAAAACGTTCCTCCGTCGCCATGGAGTATTCGCTGAACATATTTAATTCGGAACCGCTGGAATATGACGCATCCGGCGGAAAGACTGCCCGCAGGCTTTCACCGGATGCGTCAACGATGAAATCGCCAGATTTCAGAGTGCTATCCGCAGGATAGCTCCGTGCAATAGGAAGGATACCTGTCATATAGGCA
>DXDD01000009.1 GCA_019115665.1 Candidatus Eisenbergiella pullistercoris
ATCGGCCTGGCAGATACAGAATGGTAAAGCAATAACTCTTCTGCTGACATATTCAACACTTTCAAAATCTTCTGCAGATGACGGTCAAATGTACTTTTGTTATCAACAGTACCATTTAACAGTCTGTCTAATGTCGGGCGTGATATGTCTGCCTTACCGGCAAAGGATACTTTCGTGTAACCTTTATCTCTGATACACTCTTTTAACTTTGAAGCCACCTGCTTTCTTTGTTCAAATAATTCATCAAATTTCACCATGATAACCTCCTTCTGTTTTCTCACCATTATTATATTCCAAAACAAAAGATTTATCATTATGATTGTAAAATATTTTTTTACATTTTAACATTTCAGGCAGAATTCAAATGGCCGCAGGCTGTCAGCCGCTTTAGGAAAGCCGTCCCTCTCCGCTCTCCGTCCATCCCTTCACCCGCCGTTTCATGCCCTCCACGTCCAGCACGCCCAGGGCAAAGCCCTTTCTCACCAGCTCCGGCGGAACATACTCATCATACTTCTCGAAAACGGGAACCTCCTTCGGATAGACCAGTTCCAAGGGATCGAATTCCGCCGCCGCTTCCTCTGCCGTGATCCGGTAAAAGTCTTCTTCTGTTACCTTCATGGTAAACTGCAGGTAGTAGGGTCTTGCCGCCTGCAGGCCCTTCAGGCCAAGCCGCCCGGCGCAGCGGATCTTCAGGAACCGTTCCAGGGCGAGGAAGGAATAGCTTCCAAGCCAGGGAAACAGAGCCCACATGTTTCCGCCCAGATGCACCAGAGGATGATCCGGCATGCCGGATTTTCGGAAGGTGTCTCTGGCCTCCTGCAGCCTGCAGACCGCGTGACGCATGAGATACGGGTAATTTTTCTCTTCGTTCAGGACAGCGTACATGCGCTCCAGGATATGGGTGTGGATATCTCCGGCCACGTCTCCGAAATAGGCCGGGATGTTTCCTTTTACCAGAGTGCAGTAGACCTCGCGCTTTTTGTGGTCCACCTCTTCTACCACCCAGACCCTTCCGGCAATGGCGATTTTGTCTCCCGCCGGCGGTGGCTTGACGATGGTACCAAGCTCCTCCGGGCCGGAGCGCACGGAATATTCGATGTTTTCCTGAAACACCGCGTAAAACTTATAGTTGTTTACGATCCGCTCCCCGGTAAGGCCCACGATCAGGCCGCCGTTTTCCGTCCGGCTGATGTGATCGATCTCAAGCAGATGGCGGAGCAGGATCCGGTAATCCTCCTGTGAGATTCTGTGAAAGCAGGACAGGGTCAGCACGCGGGAAGCCAGCTCCGCCGGGGTCATTTCTCCGCCGGAGGCCAGGGTGCTCATGGTCTGGTGGTAAAGCAGGCTGTAGGGAAGCCGTCCTGTTCTGGGAGGCTCCACAAAACGCTCTTCGATATAGAGCTGGGTCAGCGCGATGCCCTGGATCAGAGGCCAGGGGATCAGATCGGGAAGCATGGCCCGCGGCTCCGGATGGTTTTCCCGCATGACGAACCACATTTCAGAAGGGCTGCCGCGCCTGCCGGTCCGGCCCATCCGCTGCAGGAAGCCGGACACCGTAAAGGGCGCGTCGATCTGAAAGGCCCGTTCCAGCCTGCCGATGTCGATGCCAAGCTCCAGCGTGGCGGTGGCGCAGACGGACTGGAGGGAGTTGTCGTCCTTCATCTCCTCTTCCGCGCTCTCCCGGTAGGAGGCGGAAAGGTTTCCGTGGTGGATGAGAAAACGCTCCGGCTCATGATTGGCCTCGCAGTACTGCCGCAGGCTCTGGCAGACCGCCTCGCACTCCTCTCTGGAATTGGTGAAAATCAGGCACTTTTTCCCCCGCGTATGCTCGAAAATATAACCCATGCCCGGATCGGCCGCTTTGGGGGCGGTATCCGTCGCGGGCTCGGGAGCGGGCGTTTCCGGCACGGACTGTTTTCCCTCGTCCGCCTGGGGCTCCGTATTGAAAAAATGCTCCATGGACAGCCGCCACACCTCTTTTCCGCCGTCAAACCGGGGGATGACCGTCCGGCGTCCGCTGCCCGCAGAGAGAAACCGCCCCGCCGCCTCCGGGTCGCCGATGGTCGCGGAAAGACCGATTCTTCTGGGGCTGCAGCTGGCCAGACGGCAGAGCCGTTCGATCAGACAGAAGGTCTGCATGCCCCGGTCGCCGCGCAGGAGGGAATGGATCTCGTCGATGACGATAAAGCGCAGATCGCCGAACAGGGACGGGATTTCCATATGCTTGTTGATCATCAGCGATTCCAGGGATTCCGGCGTGATCTGCAGAATGCCGGAGGGCTTCCGGATCAGTTTTCTCTTCTGCGTCTGCGGCGCGTCCCCGTGCCAGCGGGTGACGGAAATCCCGGCCTCCTCGCACAGCTCGTCAAGCCGCCCGAACTGGTCGTTGATGAGCGCCTTTAAGGGAGCGATATAGAGCGCGCCCACGCTGGCGGGCGGATCCTCGTCCAGCAGGGTCAGAATGGGGAAAAAAGCCGCCTCCGTTTTGCCGGACGCCGTGGAGGCGGTCAGAAGCACGTTGTCCTGCGTATTAAAAATGGCGTCTCCCGCCGCGTTCTGCACGCCCCGCAGCGCCTGCCAGCCGGAGCGGTAAATGTAATCCTGAATAAAGGGAGCGTATCGTTCAAAGACATTCATATCGTAAACTCCATAAAGCTGCCCTCCGCCTCATCGGAAACCGCCGCAGATTTCGCGAAGGAAAATTCTTCTGATTTTAAAAGCTCCTCCGGCGTCATGGAAGGATTCTGATACAGCAGATCCAGAAGCTCGATAAAGTCCCGGATCACCTCGCGGGGCGTGATGTTCTGATCCGCCCCGATCCGCCCGAATTCCATCCGGATAAAATCGGCCAGTTCGCTGTCTCCGACGGTCTTTTCATATCCATAGAAACCGGCGTGCATGTCGGAAAGCTTTTCACACAGCACCAGCATTTCCTCCGGCGTCAGGGGCTCCAGACGGATGACCGGGGCCAGCAGGTCCCTCGCGCCCGGCCTGGAAAATTTCCCTTCCGAAAGGCGGGAACGCAGGGCTTCATAGCTGTAGATGCCCCTTCTCTTATCTTCCAGCGCCTGGGGCGTCGCGCTCATGATGATGCCAAGGTACCTGGCCTTCCCCTGCAGGGTATCGTTGTACATGGTCAAAAGCTTTTCATAATTGTACTGTCTGGTGACGGCGTTTGGGATCTTATAGAGGTTGACCAGCTCGTCGATGAAGATCATCATGCCCGCATATCCCGCCAGACGGAAAAAGACGGCGAAGATCTTCAGATAATCATACCAGTCGTCGTCCGTGATGATGAGATTGACGCCAAGCTCCTCCTTTGCTTCCCGTTTCAGGGTATATTCCCCGCGAAACCACCTCGCCACCTTCGCCTTTGTCGCATCGTCCCCGTCCAGATAGGCGTGGTAATAGAGAGAAAGGAGCCTTGCGAACTCAAAGCCGTGCACCAGCTCGCTGACCGCGGCGGTGACGGCATAGATCTTTTGATCCACCGCCTCCGTCAGCGCCGGATCGCCCGGCTCCTTCCCGGTTTCCTGAACGGCCTGCAGCTGCACGCCGCTGATCCAGCGGTCCAGCACCAGCGTCAGCGCGCCGCCCTCGGGCTTTGTTTTCGTGGAGAGATTGCCGATCAGCTCCCGGTAGGTGGCAAGCCCCTGCCCTCTGGTTCCCTGCAGCCGCCGCTCCGGGGAAAGATCCGCGTCGGCCACGATAAAGCCCCGGTCACAGACGAAATTTCGGATCGTCTGGAGCAGGAAGCTTTTTCCCGAGCCGTATTTCCCCACGATAAAGCGGAAGGACGCGCCGCCCTCCCCGATGATGTCCACGTCGTGAAGCAGAGCTTCGATTTCATTTTTCCTTCCCACCGTGATATAGGGCAGGCCGATCCGGGGAACCACGCCGCCCTTGAGGGAATTGAGAATGGCCTGCGCCATCCGTTTCGGTACTTTTTTATGATCCATTTTCTTTTCCTTTATCTGTCTTTATCTCCGGGCGGCTGAAGCAGCTGCAGGATATCCTCCCTGTAATCCTCGACCAGCGCAACGGAGCTGCCGTCGCATTCCAGAACGTTATCCCCGATCTCTTCAAACAGGGCCTCATTGATCGTATCGGCGACAATGGAGGGCATCAGACGCCGGGCTTTTATGGTTTCCTCCACCGGCTTCCCGGAAAGCAGCTCCAGAAGGAGCTGTGCGTGCAGAGGATCCAGTCCGGCAGGAGGATATTCGGGCCCGGCGGAAGGATGCTCCAGTCCGGCGGAAGGATGCTCCGGTACGGCAGGAGGATGCTCCGGCCCGGCGGAAGGGGCGCTGAAGGCGGCGGGTACGGAGGCCTTCTCTCCGGGTGGCTCCCGGTCCGGCCTGTCCGGTTCGGGAGCCGCAGGATATCCGGGCGCAGGAGCAGCCTCATCCGGCCTGTCCGCGTTCTCCTCGACGAGAAGACTGTCTCTGGTCCGGACCGCGTCCTGGCGGATCTGATCCAGCCGGGAAAGATCGATCGTGATCCTGGGCCTTGCGGCTTCCAGTTCCTCCTGCCGGTCAGCGTTTATGACCGCTTCCGTGTAAGACGAGGCCCATTTTTCCTCCGGATCTTCCCGGAGATAAGATCCGGTTTTCAGATATCTGCGCAGCTGCCGGTCCGTTTCGTGCAGAAGGCCCTGAAGCCGTTTCCGGTCAAAGTAGAGCCGGTCATACCGCTTTTCCTGCCATATCCCGCCGCGGCAGTGATAGGTCCTGCACGCATCCAGCGCATAATCGGCGTCCGGATGCGCCTGCTCCTCCCAATAGACAGCGTTGGCGAGCGGACGCCAGGAAAAGGCCTTCTTCTCGCCGAAGCAGGCCGTGAAAAGATCCCGTCCCTCTCCGGACCAGGCCCGGCACGCAAAGCGCCAGACTTCTGCGAACAGCCGCTTTCCTCTTTCTCCGAGCCTTTTCACCACAGGGGACTGCTCTGTCTTTTTCCCGGACAGGAGGCAGAGCGCGGAAAACAGCGCCTCATCCTCCGCAGTTTCCGGATCCCGCAGGACAGAAAGGGCGGCGTCTCCTTCCAGCAGGACGGGATCGGCGCAGCTCTGCGCCAGCGTGAGGGAAACGTGATGGATCACGGCATAGTCCAGCATCCAGCGGCGCAGGTTCCGTCGCATACCGGCTCTTTCCGCTTCCAGGCTTTTTCGGCCGGAGGTCTCCATGCTTCCGTCCAGGAAACCGGCCTCAAAGGCCTTCATTTTTTCAATGGCATCCTCCGGCGAACGGGTTCCGATCCCGTTCAGCAGCTCATACAGGTACAGATAGGCCATGGATGCGGAAATGGGGGAAAACTCTCCTTTTCTGACGCGGGTGCGCCAGGTGAAATATCCTCGAAGCTGCCGGAGGTTCAGATCATGATAGGTGGGGAAATAGCGCCTGTAGATCCCGTCCCAGGGAGCGTCGTCTTCATAGTCCTCCATGAATCTGCCCTGACGGTAAAAATTTCTGCACTTTTCCGTGAAGGAGCCGTCTCCGTATTCGTACAGCCGCTGCATACGGCGGAGCTTTTCCGGGATTTCCGGCAGAGGGGTATCCGTGTATGCCGGATATGCTTCGGAGGACGGCCGCATGTCGGGTGAGATGTGTACGACGGGGGACGGCTGCGCGCCGGAGGATATCCGGGCGGTATCGGACGGCTGCGTGCCGGGGGATGTCAGGGCGGTATCGGACGGCTGCGCGCCGGAGGATATCTGAGCCGATGGGGACGGCCGGTCTCCTGCCGCTCTCCGTGTTCCGGCAGGGGGAAGCGGGGTATCCCGGTATCCGGCTTCGTACTTCGCAGGCGCATCCTGCAGTATGATGATGCAGCTGCCTTCTCCGTCGGGACGGACCGCCCGGTCAAAGAGGCGGAAGATCACATCCGGCTCTGTCCTGTCGTCAAAGGAAACGCCGACCCATTTTTTCCCTTTCATCCGGAACGGGGAGGACAGGTAGGAACCGTGCGCTTCCGAAAGCACCTGCCTTCCGCATCTGATGTCACACACCTGGATTTCCGTTCCGGTATCAAAATCCCACTGACGCATCAGGAGCGCGGCCCATTTCCCGGTGTCAGGAGCTGCGAGAACCGAAAAGCCGGGCAGATCCGCCCACCTGTGTTCTTCCCGGATATGATATTTTTCCCAGGCATAAGCCGTAAGCTCAGTCAGTTCCAAAACGTCACCCCGTCTTCTTCAGCGATTAAGAGGATTATACTATATCCGGGGGAAAAAGAAAATGAAATGCTGCGCTGATTCCGTTCCTATATGATTGGTTTTCATGGGGTCACCTTCTGAAAGCACCAGCTGTATCCCTGAAAGATCAGGACTCTTTTTTCTTTGCCGAATACCCTGTCCAAAGAATGCATAAAAGCTTCGCGGACTTCTTCCGGCTTCAGCCCTGCCTTTTCTATCCTGGCATTCACGTTGGACTGGATCAGCATAAACTCCACAAAATCATCCAGTGAAAAGATATGCTTCAGCGTTATTCTATCCTGGAAACAGATCCTGAAATGATATTTTCCCACGTCTTCCTGATTCCACTGGTGTTCGTCCCTGTACGGCCTGGGGAAATGCGGCAGATACCATTCCTTCCACCATTTTGTATAAGAAGGATTCTCCTCCATGGTATCGGAAATGCCGAAATCATAGACCAGCAGATAACCGCCCTCCTTCATCCGGGGCTCCAGTCCCTTCAGGAAGGCATCCCTGTCAACCCACTGCACCACTCCGGCGGCTGTTACTATATCCATCTGCTCAGATACCCTGGAGATGTTTTCCGCCTTTTCCACAAAAAAATCAACCGCCGGATCTTCTCCCAGCACCTCCTTTGCCACTTGGATCATTTCCCCTGAGGAATCCATGCCGGTTACATGGCCGCAGATCTTTCTCAATGCCTTCGTGGACAGCCCCGCGCCGCATCCGATGTCGATCCCGCGGTGAAAGCGGTTCTGCCCGATTCTTTCTGTGAACTGTTCGATCACCTGACCGTGCAGGAAAGGGCGCTTTTTATATCCCTCCGCAATTCTTGCGGAGTCAAAAGAGATGACGTTTTTCATTTGTTTCTCCTTTTCGCAACAAGCAATACCAAACTGGTCAACAAAAGGTATAATGACCAAAACGGTCAATCACCGATGAAATAATATTACAAAAACCGACCAATAAAGTCAATCACCCATTCACCCTGCTCTCTCACTTCCGTCTCCACCTGTGCGGCGTCAAGGCCAAGGATGCTGACCTGCTGCGTTTTGCTGTAAAAATAAAGGCCGAACAGCAGAGCCGCGAGCACCAGGCGCAGGCCGAAGGAGGAGCCGCGGGCACTCTCCTGTCCCGCTCCGTATTCCGCGGCGGCCAGGGGGGAATCATACAGCGGATCTCTGTCATAGAGATCGTTTCCCTGATAGCTGTCACTCTTTCCATAAAGGATCTCTTCTCTGGCGCGGATCCGCTGCCTGTTGCTGTGGTTTTCCTCGCGGATCAGCCGCAGAAGCTCCATCCTGCGTCTGGTTCTGGCATCCTGCATACTGCCTCCGAAGCGTTTGCGCAAGCTTTCCTTGATAAAAAAATATGAGCCGGACAGGAAAGGTATTCCGGAGAACTTTCTTCCTGTCCGGCTTTTGGAGCGGGGAGGCTTACCGTTTGGCAAGCTCCTCCATGATCTCCTCCCAGGTGACGTTTTTTTCCGCCATCAGGACCATCATGTGGTAGAGAAAATCGCAGATTTCATATTTGATCTCATTGGGATTGGGATTCTTGGCCGCGATGACGATCTCAGTCGCTTCCTCGCCCAGTTTTTTCAGGATCTTGTCGATGCCCTTGTCAAACAGATAGTTGGTGTAGGAGCCTTCCTTAGGATGCTCCTTCCGGTCCTGAATGACGCCGTAGACCTCCTCAAAAACCCTGGCGGGGTTGTGGGGAAGCTGTCCCTCCCCGTCCGGAGCGGAAAGGATCTCATTGAAAAAGCAGCTGTAGGAGCCGGTATGGCAGGCGGGGCCGATCTGCACCACCTTTGCCAGGATGGTATCCAGGTCGCAGTCGGCGCACAGGGACTTTACGTGCTGGAAATGGCCGCTGGTCTCGCCCTTGACCCAGAGCTTTCCGCGGCTGCGGCTGAAATAGGTCATTTTTCCGGTGCGCAGCGTGGTCTCATAGGCTTCCTGATTCATATAGGCCTGCATGAGAACGGCGTCCGTCCGGCAGTCCTGCACGATGACCGGAACCATGCCGTCCGAATTTTTCTTCAGCTCCTGCCAGGAAACAGCGGGCTGCCGTCCGGGAACGAAGGAGAAGCCCTCCCCGGCTTCGGACTGCCGGCCTGCGGCGCTTCCCTCCGGGCTGCCTCCGCCCTGTCCTGCCATGGCGTTTTCCGTAAAGCCCTGTTCCGTTACGGAGCCTTCTGCGGAGGCCTCTGCCGTGGATCCTGCAAAGCTATGTGCGGAGCCTCCCGTGAAGCCATCCGCGGAGGCCTCCGCGCATAGCAGACGGATCGCATCCAGCTCGCGGATGTTGTCATTGACCAGCTTTCCGGCGATCCCGCCCACGTTTTCCAGGTTCAGGATCTCCATCAGCTTTTCCAGGGAAATATCCGGAGGAACCGCAAAGACGGGAACCGGGCTGATGCGGGCGGCTGTTTTCAGGATGGAGATGTCCGTCAGGAAAAGGCCGCTCACATACCCCTCCAGCAGGCCGGACGCTTCCGCCAGGACGCTTTCGCTTCCGACGCGGGCAAACAGACGGTCGGAGCCGAATTTAAGAGCCACCTCCCTGGCCAGAGCCCGGTTGTCCGGCCTGTCATAATCCAGGACGGCCTGGCGGCAGCCGGCATACAGCAGCTTTTTCACATCCTCCATGCGGCGGATGTGTCCTGCGCCCGCGACGGGGATGGAAACGGCGGAGCAGATCTCCCGGATCCAGTCGATGGCGTTTTCGTGGGCGTCATCGTCCTCGGAAAGGTCGCAGACCAGGATCCGGTCGCACCGGCTTTCCTCATAGCTTTGCGCGAGCGCTGCCGGGTCCGGGCTGATCTCGCTTCTGTCCCGGATGCCGGCCACCGCTCTGCCCTGATCCAGATAGATCACGGCTGTCATTTTTTTCGTCAGCATATGTACTCTCTCCTTGCTTCCTCTGTCTGTTACAGGCTTCCCTTGGTGCTGAGAACGCCCTCGATCCGCCCGTCCTTCCGGCATGCCATATCCAGCGCCTTGGCGAATGCCTTGAACATGGCCTCCGCCATGTGGTGTCCGTTGCTTCCCGACAGCATGCGGATATGCAGGTTCATTCCCGCGCTGTAGGATACCGCGTAGAAAAATTCCCGGAGCAGCTCCGTGTCCAGATCCCCGATCATGGGGGCTGCGATGCCGCAGTCATATTCCAGCCAGGGCCTGCCGCACAGGTCCACCGCGCACAGCGCCAGGGCGTCATCCATGGGAAGAATAAAGAAACCGTAGCGGCTGATCCCCGCCTTGTCTCCTACGGCCTCTTTGATGGCGTTTCCGAGGACGATTCCCGTATCCTCCACGGTATGGTGGCCGTCCACATGCAGGTCGCCCTTCACACGCACCGTCAGGTCAAACAGGCCGTGCCTGGCAAAACCGTCCAGCATATGATCGAAAAAGCCGATTCCGGTCTGAATGTCGCTTTTTCCGCTTCCGTCCAGATTCAGCTCTATTGCAATATCCGTTTCCTTCGTTTTCCGTTTGATTACGGCGCTCCGTTTCTCCATCCATGAACCTCCTGCGCATAACAGACGATTATTTGTAAAATTCTTTTCTGATCCTTCTCATTTCCTCCCAGACATTATCCCCGTAATTACTGACCAGAACGGATATGATGCCATTATTTGGATTATATTCTGAAAAGAAACTTACACCGGGATCACAGCCCTGAAAATAAACAAAATCTTTACCGCCCGGATTGTCAATAATCCATACGCCATAGCCGTAGTAGCCTTCTTCCGGGTCGGAGCCGTCTCCGCTTTGTTTGGAAAACATTTTTGAGAGCAGCTCTTTTGAAATCAGTTTTCCGTTTAATAAATTTGTCCAGAAAGAAACGATATCCTTTATGGTGATAAAAGCTCCGCCTGCCCCTGTCCCCTTTACATCAACAGAAAAAATATTTGTACGGAAATCATTCATATCAGAGCAGTAAATATAATTATTTGCACATTTGGCCGGTAATCTGTCCAGTTCATAATAACCGGTTCCGTTCATACCGCATACATCAAAAACAGCTGTCTGCAGATACTGATCAAAATACATTCCCGTCACTTTTTCAATGATCGCCGCCAGCAGTACATAACCGGAATTGTTGTACTGGAATTTTTCTCCCTTCGGATACATCATTGGCCTGTCCATGAACAATGGGAACAGATCGTTATTGTGTCTTATCTTATAATTCGGATACTCCAGCCATAAGTCTTCATATTCGTCCATGGTACTTTCATCGAAATAATCCGGTACGCCCGACGTATGGTTTAATAACTGTTCCACTGTCACGTCAACATCGATATTATATAAATCAATATCGAGCAGTTTTCCCAATGTGTCCTCAAAACTCAGTTTTCCCTGCTCAATCAGCTGCAGAATGGCTGCAGCGACAAATACCTTCCCTGCCGATGCGCTGGCAAACTTTGTATCCAGCGTATTGGGGATTTCATTTACCAGATCAGCAAAACCGGATACATGCTCCAACAGGACCCTGCCGTCCTGAACAACATATGCATTTCCTCTGAAATTGCTATCTATATTCATAACTTTTTTACTCAAACCGTACCCGTATGGAATTGGCATGGGCCGTAAGGCCCTCCCGCCTGGCAAACAGCTCGATATCCTCATGCGCCGCCTCCAGCGCCTGTCTGGAATAGGAAATCAGGCTGGTCTTTTTCATGAAATCGTCCACATTCAGAGGGGAGAAGAACCGGGCGGTCCCGTTCGTCGGAAGCACATGGTTCGGCCCTGCGAAGTAGTCGCCCAGCGGCTCGCTGGAATATTCTCCCAGGAAAATGGCTCCCGCGTTGTGGATCTTCGTCATCATGGCAAAGGGATCCCGCGTGAGGATCTCCAGATGTTCGGAGGCGATCTCATCCGCTGCCTGCGCCGCGGCGTCCAGATCAGAGGCGATCAGGATATAGCCGTAATTGTCCAGGGATTTCTGAATGATTTCCCGGCGTTCCAGTGTGGAGAGAAAGCCGTCGATCTGCTCCGATACCTGCTCCGCCAGCTTCCTGCTGGTGGTGATCAGGATGGCGCTCGCCAGCACGTCATGCTCCGCCTGAGAAAGCAGGTCCGCCGCCACATAGCGGGGATTTGCCGTTTCATCCGCAATGACCAGAATCTCGCTGGGACCGGCGATGGAATCGATGCCGACATAACCAAAGCAGGCTTTTTTGGCCAGGGCCACGAAGATGTTGCCGGGGCCGGTGATCTTATCCACCTTGGGCACGCTTTCCGTGCCGAAGGCCAGGGCCGCGATGGCCTGCGCGCCGCCCATCTTGTAGATCTCATCCACGCCCGCCACGCTTGCCGCGGCGAGGGTTCCCGCATTAACCTTTCCGTCCGGGCCGGGAGGAGTCGCCAGGACGATCCGTTCCACGCCCGCGACCTTTGCGGGGATTACGTTCATCAGCACGCTGGAGGGATAGGCTGCCGTCCCTCCCGGCGCGTAGACGCCTGCGGAGGCCACGGGAAGAAGCCGCATGCCAAGAATGGAGCCGTCCGGCTTCGTCTCAAACCAGCCGGTTCTCTTCTGCTTTTCATGAAAGGCGCGGATATTCGCAGCGGACTTTTCCATGACCCGCAGAAATTCCTCGCCCACCTGGCGGCGGGCTTCCTGGATTTCCGCCGCTGTGACCCGCACCGTCTGGACTGTGAGGTCACAGTGATCCAGCTTTTTGGTATAGGAAAAAAGGGCTTCGTCTCCTTTCTCCCTCACATTGGCGATGATGTCCGCCACCACCGCTTCGTACTGTCCATAATTGTTGGGGCTTCTTTTCAGCAGCGTGTTCAGAAGATCCCTTCTGTTTTCCTGCGTAAGTTCCAGTATTTTCATAATTATAACTCCAATTTCCCGCGGAGCCTGGCGATCAGATCCTTGATCCGCTCCGGCTGCATCTGCATGCTGACCTGGTTGACGATCATGCGCGCCGAAAGGGGGCAGACCTCCTCCAGCACCTCAAGCCCGTTCTCCCGCAGCGTCCCGCCGGTCTCCACAATGTCCACAATCACGTCGGAAAGGCCGACGATGGGGCCGAGCTCCACGGAGCCGTTCAGCTTGATGATATCAACCGTCTGATTTTTCTTATTATAAAAATATTCCTTTGCGATATTGGGATACTTGCTGGCGACCCGGATCATTTCGTGATGCTTTAACAGCTCCCTGGCGCTTTCCGGACCGCAGACGCACATCCGGCATTTTCCAAAGCCCAGGTCCAGCACCTCATAGACCCGTCTTCCCTCCTCCAGCAGGGTATCCTTTCCCACCACGCCGATGTCGGCTGCGCCGTATTCCACATAGGTGGGCACGTCGGGACCCTTGGCGAGAAAAAAACGCAGCTTCTGCTCTTCGTTCACGAACACCAGCTTCCGGGAGCCTTTATCCTTCATCTCCTCGCAGGTCAGCCCTACGCTTTCCAGAAGGGAAAGTGTCTTTTCCGCAAGCCGTCCCTTGGTGAGGGCAAAGGTCAGATATCGTTTCTCTTCCATACATTACCTCCAAACCGGCGCATGCGCTGCGCCAGGCGCGCCGGGTTTCCGACTGGCGCAGATATTTATAGCCAGTCCTTCCTGCCCCCGTCGGCGTCCAGATACAGGATCTGTCCCTGCTGATGGGCTTCGGCGGATTCCCGGCAGATCCGGACGGCTTCCTCCGGCTCCGCTTCCGGAGCGGGCATCAGCTCGGCGGGAACGCCTGCCGCCCGGCGTTTCTTGGCCAGCGCCAGCGCGTCCGCGAAACGGTTCTTTTCATAGACGATGAGCACGCCGTCCGCTTCCGCGGCGGGAAGCCGTTTCTGACGGGAAAGGGCCTCCAGAAGGTCGTCCGCCACCACCACAAAGCCGACGGCTGCGGCATCCTTTCCGAAATGGCCCAGCAGCCGGTCATAGCGGCCGCCCTTTGCTACTGCGTCTCCCACGCCGTAGGTATAGGCCTTGAACACGATGCCTGTATAGTAATGGTACTTGCTTAACAGCCCCAGGTCAAAGGAAACATACTTTTCCACCCCGTACTGACAGAGCACCTCATACAGCTCCTGGAGCCGCTCCACGGCCTGCAGGGAGCGTTCGTTGTCCACCAGGCTCTTCGCCAGCTCCAGGATGGAAACCGGGCCGAACAGGTCGTAGACCTTCAGAAGCACCTGTATATAATCCCTGCGGATCTGCCGGTTTTCCAGAAGCTCCTGCGCGCCGAAGAAATTCTTGCTTGAGATCAGGTCCCGAAGCTCCTGCTCCGTTTCCTCATCCAGCCCCGCCAGGGAGCAGATCCCCTTGAAATATTCCACATGGCCGATGCTGATCTGAAAATCCTCGAGGCCCGCCGCCTTCAGGGCTTCCGCGAGCATGGCGATCATCTCCGCGTCCGCCTGCACGGAGGGCTCCTGGATCAGCTCCGCTCCCAGCTGCGTGACCTCCTTCAGCCGCCCCCGCAGGCTGGAGGTGTTGGTGAAGGTGTTGCCCTGATAGGAAAAACGGATGGGAAGCTTCTCGCCCATGAAATATTTGGCCGCGCATCTTGCCATGGACGGGGTGAAATCCGGCCGGAGCGCCAGCGTATTTCCCTCCTTGTCAAAAAATTTGTACAGCTCTCTGGAGGGCGTGGTGCCGATGCTGCTTCCGAACACGTCGAAAAATTCAAAGGTGGGCGTCTGGATATCCTGATAGCCGAAGGAGGAAAGCACCTGATGCAGACGGTCCTCCACGATCAGCTTTCTTCGATATTCCGTTCCATATATGTCTCTTACCCCTTCCGGGGTGTGGATCAGAGGTCTGCTCATTTTCCGCTCCTTCCTTCCCGCTTCTGCGGGCCAGCCGGCTCCTTTCGACCGCGGCATTTCAGCTTTGCTTCATCGCTTTACTTTGCTAATATGGTAGCATAACGATGCAAACTGTTAATACTATACTAAATCTCCCGTAAGCTGTCAAGAATTTCGCCCCATTTCGCTTCATCGGGAAGCTCCACGGAAGTTCCCATGGAATCTTTCGTGGAATCTTTCGTTCCCATATCCTTTCCGTTCAGCTGCCAGCCCACGAGCCGGTCGCCCTCGTAGCAGAGCTTCAGGGAAAAGAAGGGCACGTTTTCCTGAAGGAGCCGGAAAAAGATCAGGTCCCCCTTCCACAGGTTCAGCTTCGGGATGTCTTTTTTTGCCACCCATTCCAGACAGCCTTCGTCGCAGTCCGACAGCTCTCCTTCAAAGCCGTCCGCCGTATACAGGCACATGTATTCCGTCCCCCATTGGTCGGAAACGAAGGTGACAAGCCCCCGGAACCGCCAGGAGGTGAGCGTCAGAGAGGTTTCCTCCTTCGCTTCCCGCAGCAGACAGTCCTCCGGGCTCTCTCCTTCCTCCGCGTGGCCGCCGATCCCCACCCACTTGTGCTCGTTCAGATCGTTTTTCTTCTTGACCCGGTGCAGCATCAGGTAGGCGTCGTCCTTTTCGATATAGCAGAGCGTTGTAACGGGATTTTTCATAAAAATCGACCTTTCCGGATCTTCCGGCTTCAGAGGCCGGGATCCAAAATCAGAAAAATGGGCCGCCGGTTCTCTCAGTCCGGCCTGTCGTCCAGATCCTTCTGCAGCATGTCCAGATAGGGAACCAGCACGCTGCTCCTTTTCGGGAGAAAATATTCCGGGTTCAGCTCCTCATGGCGGAAGCTTTTCCGGCCGCCGTTTTTCGCCCGGTCCCAGAAATATTCCAGATGGGCCAGCGGAAGGTAATAAAACTCGTCCCGGTGAGAATAATAGATCAGAAAAAAAGCGATGCCGCCCTGGGTCTCGAACTCCTTCATGAACTGTACCTGATGCTCATGAATGTTGGCGAGGGCGAAGGTGTCCTGCGCGCATTCCTTGGCGTCGAAGCAGACGGGAAGCCCCTGTACCGCGCCGATATAGTCCACCGTACTCTTCTGGTCAAAATAGGCCAGGGTGATGTGCCGGTGCTCCTTATCGATGCGGATGGGCGTGATGGGCGTGGGAATCTTCTGAATCAGCGCAAGCCCGCTTTCCCTGTATTTTTCATTGGTCCGGTTGATCAGCTCCTCCAGGGTGGAGCCCCGGAGGCCTCTTGAACTCCATGTTGCCATTTTTTCCTCCATGCCGGAGCGTCCTGCTCAGATGTTCTTTTTCGACAGGCGGTTTCCTTTTGCCGGGCCGGTCTGCCCTTCACAGAACCTTCGCATGCGAAAGAAGCTCTCCGGCTCCGGAGCGACGACGCTTCTTTCGCTGAGGCCGGAGAAAGGTCCGTCCAGGGGCGGAAATTCCAGGCGGAAGGCATGCAGTAGCTGGGAGCGGACGCCTGCCCTGCGGAAATGCCGGTTGACGGCTTCGTTTCCGTAGCGCGCATCCCCGATCAGGGGAAAGCCAAGCGCCGCCATCTGGGCGCGGATCTGGTGGGTCTTTCCGGTGAACAGCTCCACCTCCAGAAAAGAACAGTCCTCATAGGCTTCCAGAAGCCGCCAGCCCGTGCGGACGGGAACCGCTCTGGAATCAGCTGGTTTTTTTTCATAGATTCTGACCTGATTGCTGTTTTCCTCCCGCAGAAGCCAGCTCTCCGCAAGTCCGCTGGCGGGCGGCTTTCCCGCGGCGAAAAGCCGGTAGAATTTGCGCAGGCTCCGGTCTCTGATCAGCTCGCTCATCTTCTGGCTCCCGGCCAGCGTTTTCCCGCAGATCACCAGGCCGCTGGTGTTCCGGTCCAGCCGGTTGCAGACGGAAGGCCGGAAGGTGGCAAGCTCCTCCTCCTTCAGCTTCCCGCCCGCCAGCAGATAATCCGTCAGCCATTCATTCAGGGAGTAATCCCGCGCCTGCGCCTTCTGTGTCAGAAGGCCGGCCGGCTTGTCCGCAAGAAGCACCTGGCCGTCCTCGTACAGAACGGGGATGGAAAGCAGTTCCTTTTTGGCTTCCTCCGGCGCGGAAGGGCCGGAACCCCGGAATGCAGAACCGGTTTCCCGGAATGCCGGGACAGGTCCCCGGAACTTTTCAATGGTCTCGTCCGCAAGGAAGAAGCAGACCCGGTCTCCCGTGTTCAGCTTCTCGCTCCCGTCCGCCCGGCGGCCGTTCAGCGTGATGTTCTTTTTCCGGAGCATTTTATAAAGGAAACCGCTTCCGGCTTCCTTCAGATATTTTTTCAGATATTTGTCAAACCGTTGTCCGCCCTCGTTGGGGCCGATGGTCACTTCTCTCATGAGTTTCCTTTCACATGCCGGGAGGTATTCCGGGCATCGCCCCGCTGCCGCGCTCCGGAATGGAGATTCAGGGAGATTCAGATGGAAATCGCCCTGATCAGAGAAAATACGGCGCCAGTCTGCGTATCCTCCGCAGCAAGCTCCCTTAACTGATCCAGGCGGTTCAGATATTTGGGCGTATCCTGAAAAATCTTCACGCGCACATCCTTTATGGCGTCCTTGGCCATCATTTCCTTCAGATGCTTTTCGCAGGCATCGGTTTTACATTTGGGATTTACGGTAAGGCCGATCAGGCTGTTGCCCTTAAAAACCAGGTGTACAAGCTCAAAGGTGGCGTCGTAGCTGGTGAGGACCACATCGTAAAGCTGAGGAAGCCCCTTCGCATGGGGAAGGATCCGATCATGCAGCTCCTCGCTGCAGCCCTTTGCACGAAGGAACAGGATCATGCCCACCGCGCTGCGGCTGGCGGGCAGACAGCCGAGCACCGCCACGATGGTCAGCAGGTTCTTATTCGTTCCGGTGGTGATGAGACCGGACAGATAGACCGCCAGCGAAAGACAGAAAAGGACCGCTGTTTTGGCGATCTCCCGCTTCCGCTGGTGCTTCAGATATCCGTACTCACCCTTTTTCGTCTTCTGTTTTTTCATGTGATACTTTTTCTCCATTCCCTGTTTCCCGCCGCGGCAGGAAGCTCTTACATTCCGGCCAGCGGATGGCAGCCGGTGCGCACGCCATTCCCTGCCGCTTGGCCCCTGGCGGTCAGGCGGCGGGTACAGCCGCTTTTGTAAGTGTACCATATTCTGATGTTTCGGTCAAAAAATCTTTTGCCGCTCATGTACGGTTGAAAAACGAAAAAAATGGATTCGTAACCGTACAAAAATTCATTTTTTACGGATCAAATCCCGGAAAATACTGTTCTGAACCGTATTTTTTGTGACGTAATACGGTTGAAAACTCAAAAAATCTGTTTTTACCCGTACCGGATAACCAGAAAGTACGGTTACAGATGAGAAAATCAGGTATTTATCCGTACGGATGTCGAAATGGGAACAAAAAGTACGGTTAAGGAGCGGAAAATCCTTTTTTTAACCGTCACTTACAATTTTTTGTACGGTTATACAACGTGGATTCTTACTTTAAAACCGT
>DXDD01000087.1 GCA_019115665.1 Candidatus Eisenbergiella pullistercoris
TCTCGATGTTAGCTGATGAGGAATGTGATTGGGAAGACTATCTGGAGTGTGATATACATGAGTAAATGCCTTGTATTATTTGTTGAGGGTGATACGGAGGTTGAGTTTTATAGACGTGTAATATCAAAGGCCAGACAGAAGAGGACGAATGGAAGAAAAGCCTAAGTATGGAGAAAGATGTGAGTTTAGTGTTGCTTTATGCAGAGATACAGATGTTTTTGAACTATCTCCTAAACCTCCGATAAAATGGGATGAAGTAGAAGCTGCTTTTAAGGAAAATGGAGTTCAAGAGGTTATCCATATAAGGGCGAAGCGTTCTATTGAGGATTGGTTTCTATTTGATATAGATGGAATAATATCATTTCTTCACTTGTCCAAGAAAACGAAGGTATCTGGAGGAAATGGATATGACAAACTGAAAAAACTTTTTAAACAGGCAAACAAGATGTATTATAACAGGGAAGAGGGTGATAAAGGGGATTGAGAACGAAAGCAGCAACAAAAAGAGCCTGCCCGCCGGAAAAACAATCGGCGGCAAAGAAAGGAGAACACTATGAACGATACCCTGAAAACACTGATGGAACGGCGCAGCGTGCGTTCCTACAAGCCGGACCAGATTCCGGAGGACGTGCTGGAGCAGATCCTGCTGGCGGGCGAGTACGCGCCCAGCGGCATGGGAATGCAGTCCGCAGTCATGGTTGCGGTTCAGGATCCGGAAACCATCCGCACCCTGTCGCGTATCAACGCGGAGATCATGGGAACCGACGGGGATCCCTTCTACGGAGCGCCCACGGTGGTGGTGGTCCTTGCCGACCGCAGGCGGGGAACCTGCGTGGAGGACGGAAGCCTGGTGATGGGGAATCTGATGAACGCCGCCTTTTCCCTTGGCGTGGACTCCTGCTGGATCCACCGCGCCCGCGAGACCTATGAGACGGAGGAAGGGAAGGCGCTTCTGAAGAAATGGGGGCTTTCCGAAGACTATATCGGAATCGGCAACTGCATTCTCGGCTATTCTGATCAGCCCCTTCCTCAGCCCAAGCCCAGAAAAGAAGGATTTGTGATCCGCGCATAAGGAGTGAGCTGGCTTACATAGTAAGTAAGCCAGCTCAGAGATTTCCAAAAGCCTGTCAGGCCGCAGAAAAAATGCAGTCTGACAGGCTTTTTCATGTCTTTTTTCCGGTTTCCTTCCGGCCCGAACGATTATATTTCAAAAGCAGCCGGGCCTCGTCCAGAAGCAGCTCCCGGCTGTCCGGGGAAAGCTTTTCATAATAATACAGCAGCCGCTCGGCCGCCAGATCCCGGGAAGCCCGGGTGCGGTACGGATGCTCGCTGTAGCCGATCAGATAATCCACAGACACCTGAAAATAATCCGCGAACTGCGTCAGCGTGAAAAAATCCGGCTCCCGGTAGCCGTTCGCATAACCGCTCAATGTGGTCGGGGCCATGTTGAGCTCTCTGGAAAGCTGGCGCTGTGTTATCCCATTTTCATCTATCAGTTGTTTCAGCCGTTCTCCGAAGCTCATCCATTTACCTCCGCAGTCTGGTCGGAAAGGCCCGGCCGAAGGAAGCGGCGGCCGGACCGGAGACGTTACTATTATTTTAGTGTAAAGACAAGGTAAATTTCTCTGTATACTCAAAAAGAGTTTGCATTATACGCGAAATGAGTATATAATCAACCTGAATCTCGTAGTGGAATGAAGGAAATTTTGGAAAAAAGTTGAAAAACACAGGAAACCCTACAGGGGAACAGAGAAACAAAGTGCATACCGATATCCATGGATCTCCGGCGGCCCAGAGCTTTACGGATATCCACAGCCACCTCCTTCCCGAAGTGGACGACGGGGCGCAGTCCCTGGAGCAGAGCGTGCGCATGGCCCGCACCGCCGCCATGGAGGGGATCGGACGGATCATCCTCACCCCGCACCAGCGCACGGACCGGCCCAGCGTCAGCCCGGAAGGAACCGCGCGGCGCATGCGCCGGCTTCAGGAGGAGATCGACCGCAGGAGGATTCCGATCCGCCTGTACGCGGGAGCTGAGATCTTCTACCGTCACGGCGTGGAGGAGCTGCTTTCGGAAGGAAGGCTCCTGACCCTGGCCGGCTCCCGCTACTGCCTGACGGAGTTTTTTCCGGAAGAAAATTACGCCTACATCCGGGACGGGCTGAACCGCCTGTCCGCCTTCGGGTATTTTCCCATCCTGGCCCACGCGGAGCGCTATGAGCAGCTGACGGAGAGCGGCAGGGCGGAGGAACTGAAGCGCGGCACCGGCTGCCTGTACCAGCTGAACGCGGCGTCCCTCACCGGAGAGAATGGTTTTCTGTATAAGAGCAGGAGCAGGAGGCTCCTGAAAAACGGCCTCGCGGACTTCATCGCCACGGACGCCCACGACGAAAAGGGACGGGGCCCGCGGATCGCCCGCCTCGCCGACTGGCTGGAAAAGCGGTACGGAAAGGAGGAGCGGGACCGTCTGCTGATTCATAACCCGGCCGCTGTGCTGGAGGACCGGGAGATCTGGCAGGAAAACGACTGAACCCTACAGGGAAACTGAGAAACAAGAACCGGAACACAAAGGAGAAGAACCCGTTATGGAAGAAAAGACCCTGCGGCAGAATGACGAAGTGGAGATCGACCTTCTCGGTCTGTGCCTGATGCTCCTGCATCATCTGCCCCTCATTCTGCCCGCCGCACTGCTGACGGCGCTTTGCGCCTTTCTGTATACCAGTCTGCTCGTTTCACCCACTTATCAGTCAACCACCCAGGTATACATCCTCAACAGAACCGAAAGCGACACCCTCACCTACAGCGACCTGCAGCTTGGGACCCAGCTGACCAGCGACTACGCCCAGCTGATTAAGAGCCGCTACGTGCTGGAGGAGGTGATCCAGACCATGGGACTGCCTCTGAGCTACGAGGCCCTGTCCGGCATGGTCTCCGTCTCCACGCCGGAGGACACCCGCATCATCGCCATCACCGTGACGGACACCGACCCGGTGCGGGCCATGGAGACCGCCAACGCGGTCCGCGAGGCGGCCAGCGAGCACATCCTGAACGTGATGGACATCCAGGCGGTGAACGTGGTGGAGACCGCGAACCTCCCCACCGGGCCATCCGGTCCGAACACCACCCGGAACATCCTGCTTGGCGGGATGCTCGGCGCGGTGCTGGTGATGGGCATTCTGGTGGTCAGATACCTTCTGGACGACTCCGTCAAGACCACGGAGGACGTGGAGCGGTATCTGGACCTGTCCGTGCTGGCGGTAATCCCCTTAAATGAAGGGGAGACGGAAGGAAAGAAGAAGCGCCGGAAGGTGAAGCGGAAGGGCGCGGGGAGATAACGGAAGGGATAGAGGAAGAGATGCAGAAGGTAAACCTGAACAATATAGAAAAGCTGGACTTCCGGTCCAGAGAAAGCTACAAAGCCCTGCGGACCAACCTGGAATTCGCAGGCAGATCGAGGAAGGTGTTCGCTGTCACCAGCTGTACCCCCAACGAGGGAAAGACCAGCGTGTCCTTTCAGCTGGCGCTGTCCATGGCGGAGAGCGGGAAGCGGGTGGTGCTGGTGGACGGCGACCTGAGAAAATCGGTGCTTCGCAGCATGTACCGGGTGAGCGCGGCCCGCTACGGGCTGTCCCACTACCTGAGCGGCCAGGCGTCCATTGGGGACGTACTGTACGAGACCAACGTGCCGGGCTTCTACGCTGTTTTTTCCGGTCCGGTGCCCCCCAACCCCAGCGAGCTTCTGGGCGGGGAGGCCTTCGGCCTGCTGCTGGAGTATCTGCGCCGGGAATATGACTGCGTGGTGGTGGACACCCCACCGCTTGGCAGCGTGATCGACGGAGCGGTGATCGCGAAGCAGTGCGACGGCGCGGTGATGGTGATCGAGAGCGGCGCGGTGAGCTATAAATTCGCCCAGAGCGTAAAGGATCAGCTGGACAAGGCGGGCTGCAGCGTGCTTGGCGTGGTGCTGAACAAGGTGAACCTGAGCAGCAATGGATATTATGGGAACTATTACGGCCGATATTACGGGAAGTACTACGGGAAATATTACGGAAAGTATTACGGCATGTACGGAGCGGACCAGGACTATGGGCTGGAGGAGGCTGCTTCCGGGGGACATGGCGGAAATGGGAAAGTGGAGCTCATGCCGGGAGCCGGACAGACGGAACGGAACGGGAAAGGAGCACGGGCCGGGAAGGATGGGAAGGCCGGAAAGAGCGGGAACGGAAGAGACGGACGCGACGGAAAAGAGGGCCGCGAGAACCGGGAAGGCCGGGA
>DXDD01000010.1 GCA_019115665.1 Candidatus Eisenbergiella pullistercoris
GTATCGGCGCCCGAGGCGGCCGCCTGCCCGGCTTCTGAAAACAAAATAGCATGCTTCACATTGAAAGTCAATATATTTTTATTGATTTACGATAAAATTTTATTCTGCAACAATATGTGCGAAGTTTCCGGATGAAATAACGGGTAACGGGTTAAATAACGGTCAAAGCAGGTGCGAAAAAAACAGAGCCGGCAACGGCGCGCTTTCACGCATATCCGCCCGGCTCTGTTCCGACCTCTTCTTTTCCGCGTCCTATCTTCTGTTCAAAATCTTCCGAATCCGCTCCTCCATATCCTTCACCACATCTTCATAATCCCACGCCACGTTCGTCTGCTGGCCGATATCATAATCCATATTGTACAGCTGCGGGTCCATGGACAGGCCGGTTTCGATCCTTACGTCGCCCATAAACGGAGCCCCCTCGCTGGGAGAAAGATACGCCCAGTTTCCGCACCGAATCATTTTTCCGCAGGTCACGTCCTCCACCATCAGCTCTTCTCTTCCAACGGGATCCTCTCCTGTCAGCGCTGTATACATGTCCTCGCTGTCTGCCGCGCTGTCTGTTTCAGGCTGCACGCCCAGCATATGGGCGAAGGAGGCGTACAGATCCACCTGGCTGATCAACGCCTGGGATGCGCCCCTGTGAACCAGGTTCGGGCCGCTCACGATAAACGGGATCCTCGTTCCCCCATCGAATTTGCTGTATTTTCCGCCCCGGAGCGGGCCCGCCGCGCGGTGTGTGCCGTTTTGTTCATACGCTCCGTCCTCATATCCATCGTCCAGTACCGGACCGTTGTCGCTTGAGAAGAGGATCATGGTATGATCCAGAAGATCCAGCCTTTCCAGCTCATCCAGCAGCTCTCCCACGCACCAGTCCAGCTCCGCGATTACATCGCCGCGGGGGCCGAGCGCGGTCGCGCCGCGAAAACGGGGCGACGGCACGCGGGGAACATGCGGCTGATGAAGCGCGTAATAGAGAAAGAACGGCTGCTCCTTCTCATGGCTGTCCCGGACGAAGCGCAGCGCCCTGTTCAAAAAGGTTTCCGCCAGATCCTCATCCTTCCAGACCGCTTTCTCTCCTCCGCGCATATAGCCGATCCTTCCGATGCCCCCCACGATACTCATGTCATGGCCGTGTGAGGAGCGCATGGTGAGAAGCTCCGGATTTTTATGATAGGTGGGGATATCCGCGAAGGGACATTCCTCCTCATAGGAAACCTCTATAGGATCCTCCGGATCCAGATTCGCCACCCTGCGGCCCTCCACATAAACGCAGGGCACCCGGTCCGCCGTCGCCGGGAAGATAAAGGATTCGTCAAAGCCCAGGTCTATCGGCGTCAGATCGATATCCCGGTTCCAGTCGATCGGGCGGCTTCCGTCCCCCAGCCCGAGATGCCATTTCCCGACAATACCCGTATGATATCCGGCCCGCTGAAAGAGCCTGGGAACCGTATCCAGATTCCTGTCAATAATACATCCCGCGTCTCCGGGCAGAATGTGCGCCCTGTCGTTTCGGAACGGATACCGTCCCGTCAGGATGCTGTAACGGGAAGGCGTGCATACCGCCGAGGTCGCGTAGGCATTCGTAAACCTCAGCCCGTTCTCACACAGCCTGTCCAGATTCGGCGTAGGAATCTGATGGCTTCCATAGCAGCCAAGATCCCCGAATCCCAGATCGTCCGCATATACGATGATAACGTTGTTCCGGTCTGTTTTACTCATGATTCCCTCCATTTCTTCAAAACCATACCGCCCGGATTCCGGCCTGTAAAGCGGTATAAACACGTGTGTATATATTGTAATCTTTTCCCCGGGCCATGTCAATCCGTTTGACTTAAAATCCGGTCGCAGATATAATCAAAGCTATAGTTCACCGATACGCAGACAGAAGGGAGCCGATATGGGCCAGAAAAGCACAAGAGTCACCAGAAAGGATATCGCGCGGGAGGCGGGCGTCAGCGAAACCATCGTATCCTATGTCATGAACAACAACCGTTACGTGGATAAGGAAAAAAAGAAGCGGGTCCTGGAAGCCGTCAGCCGGCTGGGCTACCGCCCGAATCCCATCGCCCGCGCCCTGAAGGGCAAAAAGCTGAATCATATCATTTTCATTACGGACCAGATCACGGAGCATTTCAGCCTGCTTCTGGGAGAGTTGGAAAAAAACGCCTATGATCTCGGTTACATCATTTCCCTCTGCGAAAGCCGGAACACCCCGCAGTTTGTAAGCGACATCATCAGCCGGTGCTACGACGGCGTCATCGTCAGCTCCATCAGCTTTTCCATCGAATCTATCCGCCAGCTCATCGACGCGGATATTCCCGTTGTCCTTCTCGTCAACCGCGACTATCATGAAGTCCATGGCGCGGCCAAAATCGATACCGGGTTATACGAAGGGGCCGTAAAAAGCGTCCGGTATCTGTCCGGGGCAGGATGCCGGAATATCATCTATATCGACCGCTACAGCCGCAGCGGACATTTCAGCACCATGAATGATCTGAGATACCGGGGATTTGTGGAAGAAATGAAGCGGCTCGGTCTGTCAGACGCGCCGGAAGAAAATGTGGTCACCGGCTGCTGCAGCCGGGAAGAGGTAGCTCTTCAGACCGGGCGCTGTCTTGAAAGCCGTCCGGTTGACGCCATTCTCGGACGCAATGACGAGCTGGCCTGCATCGCCATGCAGGCCGCCCAGCGACTGGGATATCGGATTCCCGAAGAGATCCGGGTGATCGGCTTCGACAATTCCTCTCTGAGTCAGTTCTGCACGCCTCCGATCACCACCATGGAGATCCAGAGGAGTGCAGTTGCAAAAGAGGCTGTCGAGATGCTCCAGAGCATGATCGAAAGCCGCGCCGTCCCTCCTTCCGCCGCCTTTTCCACCCGGCTCATCGAAAGGGAAAGCACCGGGGGCAGCCCGTGAACCGGGCCGCCCCCGCCAGAAGCCTTCCTCACTCCCCGTCCGTAAAGGAATACAGCATCTCCCAGGTAAATTCCTCTTCATCCAGCCGGTACTGCTTCAGAAGCTCGGGTCCGCAGGAATTGGAGCCCACGCCGCTCATCTTGTAATCGATGCAGACCACCGCGCAGCCGGCCTTTACCAGCTCGTAATTGTGCGCCTTTTCCGTCAGCTCCTCCTGCGTGTACACGGATGCGTTAAAGGAGAAGGGCCGCTTTCCCTGCGCGCGCAGAGCGCCCGCCTGCACGTAATGGCAGTTATAATGGCTTCCGTTCTCCTGCGGACGGACATAATCCTGATGCAGGGCGTCCACCGTGGCGGAAAACACATCCAGATAGCTGGCCCTGTGCTTGTCGATGTAGCTTTCATGCGGGCCGTATCCGTAGTAGGTTACCGGCATGCTTCCGGCATCCGCCGCGCCGCCTTCCTCCCGCGCCGTTTCGGGCAGGAAAAACCGCAGGCCGAACCGGGGCAGGAACGGGAAGACGGGATCCCTCTTTCCTTCCAGAGAAAGCTTCACCTGTCCCTCCGCGTTGACGCTCCAGACCGCATGCAGGCGCAGGAAGGGCTGAACCACCGGAGCGGCAATGGAAAACTCGCAGGTGATGACCGCCGTATTCTGGCGCACCTTCGCGTCCGCCCGGTATACCTTCACCGTGCTTCTGTCATATCCCGCCTTTCTCCATTCCGTCATGATGTATCTGTCATTGTCCGTGGGGGCGCGCCAGACGTTCCACTCCACCGGAGCGGTGATGCAGGGCCTGCCGCCCTTTTCCATGCGAAGGAAATTTCCCTCCTTCTTTCCGAACTCGTAGCGGAAATCCTTTCCTTCCACGCAGAAGACATACGGCGTCTCCGTCAGCGTCACGCCGCCCTTTTCTCCGGAAGCGCTCTTTTCAAAGGGAAGCTCCTTTTCCTTAAATACGGAAAGCGGGATCTGGTCGAAGCCCATCAGATGACCGGTCTGGGTCAGCTTATCCTTCGACGCCTGGAAATAGGTCAGAAGCAGACAGCAGTCCTCCTCTTTCGTGCCGGGAAGCTCGATCTGATAATCGGTAAAGCCGTGCGGCTCGATGTCCAGAACGTCCAGCGCTCCCTCCGCAAGCAGCTCTCCCGCCTTTTTGATCTCATACTGCAGGCGCACGAAGCCCTCCGTGTTCCTGAAATCCAGCATGTTATGCAGACGCACGATCCCCTTCTTCCGGTCGATCAGCTCCGCGCGGATGGGGCGGATGCAGTTTTTCCACTCATACAGCCCCTCGTGAGGCCTGCGGTCCGGGAACACCAGGCCGTCCATGCAGAAATTCCCGTCGTGCGGATATTCTCCGGCGTCTCCCCCGTAATGGTAGATCGCCCTGCCGTCCGCCGCCTTGCCCTCGTAGGTGGCGTGGTCGCACCACTCCCAGACAAAGCCGCCGCAGAAGCCGTCATATTTGTAGATCTGCTGCATATAATCTTCGATGTCCCCCGGGCCGTTCCCCATGGCATGCACAAATTCGCACTGCACAAAGGGCTTTTTCTCCCCGGGCGCGGCAAAATATTCGTCGATCCACTGCGTGGAGACATACATGTGGCTTTCCACATCAAACATGGACTCGTCCTTCACATGGCCTTCGGGCTGGAAATGACAGCTCTCATAATGCACCAGCCTGGTGGGATCGTACTTTTTCGCCCAGCGGCCGGCCTCCTCGATGCTCGTCCCCATGCCGGATTCGTTTCCCAGGGACCAGAAGATCACACTGCACTGGTTCTTGTCCCGCAGCACGTTCCTCCGGGTACGGTCGATCACCGCTTCCCGGTAGGAAGGATCCTCCACCAGCTGGCTGAAGGTCTTCTCCGTACCGCCGCCGTACTGATCCTGCACGCCGTGAGATTCCAGATCCGCCTCCGCGATGAGATAAAAGCCGCATTCGCTGCACAGCTCCGGAAACCAGGGCGCGTTGGGATAATGGCTGGTGCGGATGGCGTTGATGTTGGCCTCCTTCATGATCCGCAGATCGAACATGGCGTCCACCTTCGATACCACGGCGCCGGTGAACGGGCTGCTGTCATGGCGGTTGACGCCCTTGAATTTCACGGGTTTTTCATTGATGAGGACCACGCCGTTTCTGATGGAAATGGTCCGGATCCCCACGGTCTGGCGGATCACTTCTTCCGGCGTGACGATCTTCAGCAGATACAGATAAGGCTCCTCCGCGTTCCACAGGACCGGCTGCGCCACCTCAAAGGAAACCTTCCCTTCCGCGTCCGGCGTCTGCTCTCCCAGAAGCGTCTGCCCGTCATACAGGCGGCAGACGATCTCCAGATTTCCTGCCGTCTCCAGCTTTACCGCAACCTGCGCGGTATTCTTTTCAAAATCCACGGGCGTGGTCACCGTGAAGTCCCGCACATGCGCCTTCGGCCGCAAATACAGATACACGTCCCGGAAGATGCCGGACATGCGGAACTTATCCTGATCCTCCAGATAGCTTCCGTCGCACCACTTCAGCACCAGAACGGCCAGCCGGTTCCTTCCCGTCTTCGTCTTCCCCGTGATGTCAAACTCGCTGGGGCTGTGGGAAACCTGGCTGTAGCCCACGAATTTCCCGTTCACCCACACGTAAAAGCAGGAATCCACTCCCTCAAAATAAAGAAACTGCTCCTTCTTCGCCTCATTTTTATCCAGATCAAAATCCTTGATATACGCCCCGCAGGGATTGTTATCCGGCACATAGGGCGGATCGCAGGGAAACGGATAGCGGGTGTTGGTATAATGCTTCTGGTCGTAGCCCGCCATCTGCCAGCAGGAGGGCACCTCCAGCCTGCCGAAGCTCTCCTCGTCAAAATCCTTTTTGTAAAATTCCGGCACCTCCTCAATACAGGGAAAATAGCCGAACCGCCAGTCCACGCTGGAAAGGAGCCTCCCCGTCTCCTTCTCTTTTTCATCCAGCGGCACGTACCAGCTTCTCGTCTCCTCGCATCCCACATGAAGGACTTCCGGATTCTCATAGTATTTTTCCAGAATCATACGCGCTTTTAAACCCCCGTTCTGATGTATTTCAGCGGTATTTCCGCATTTATCATGATACTGTAAATTATAATGAAAATATGATACACTTACAAGCGGAATCGATAAAAGAAAACGAGAAAAAAGCTACGGACCGGAGGTAAGCATGCAGAATACACTCTACACCATAACAGGAACCGTTACTCTGAAAAAAGGGGCGGGCCGCTCCCTGAAAGCCGGCGGCATGTGGGTTTATGACAATGAAATTTCTTCCCTCTCCCCTTCCGCGGGAGAGGAGATCCAGGACGGAGGGCTGGTCCATGTGCTGGACTTCGACGGCTTCTTCCTGGGAACCGGCTTTCTCAACCGGCGCTCAAAGATCACGGTGCGCCTTCTCGCCCGCAGAAAAGATACGGTAATCGACGACGCCTTCTGGGAAAAACGGGTGCGGGGCGCCTGGGAATACCGGAAGCGGACCGTGGATACCGGAAGCTGCCGCGTCATCTTCGGAGAAGCGGACTGGTTCCCCGGCCTTGTGGTGGACAAATTTTCCGACGTGCTGGTGGCGGAATCCCTGGCCCTCGGCATCGACCGCTTCAAGCCTCTGATCCTTGATATCCTCCGGCGCGTGCTCGCCGAAGACGGCGTTTCGGTGCGCGGCGTCTATGAGCGAAGCGACGCCAAGGTCCGTCTCCAGGAGGGCATGGAGCGCTTCAAGGGTTTTCTTTCGGAGCCTTTCGACACCCGCGTACAGATTGAGGAAAACGGTGTGAAATACCTGGTTGACGTGCAGGACGGCCAGAAAACCGGCTTTTTCCTGGATCAAAAGCACAACCGCGCCGCCATCCATCCGATCTGCGCCGGAAAGCGGGTGCTGGACTGCTTCACCCACACCGGCTCCTTCGCCCTGAACGCCGGAAAAGCCGGCGCGGCGGACGTTCTCGGCGTGGACGCTTCCCGGACCGGCATCGACATGGCGGAGGAAAACGCCCGCTTAAACGGCCTTGAGGACCGGGTCCGTTTTACCTGCGCGGACGTGTTCGACCTGCTTCCCCGTCTGGAAGCCGAAGGGGAGCGCTACGGCGTGGTCATCCTGGATCCTCCCGCCTTCACCAAATCCCGTAATTCCATCAGGAACGCGGTGAAGGGCTACCGGGAGATCAACCTGCGCGGTATGAAGCTGGTGGAGGACGGCGGCTATCTCGCCACCTGCTCCTGCTCCCACTTCATGGATCCGGAGCTCTTTGCCAAAACCATCCGCGAGGCCGCCCACGGCGCCCACAAACGCCTGCGCCAGGTCTATTTCGGCACCCAGTGCTGCGACCATCCCATCCTCTGGGCGGCGGATGAGTCCTATTATCTCAAGTTTTATATTTTTCAGGTGCGGGAGGAGATTTAGCATTCAGCCGCTCCGCGCACCCCGGAAACCATGCATCATCCTGCTTTCATGGCATTGGCCTGCCCCCTTATCTGCTTCCGATGATGCCGAAGGAAATGGAAATTCCTATGTACGAAAGAATTCTGACAGATTTTGATATAAGGACCATCTTGAATTCCGGGCAGGTGTTCCGCATCCGCCCCCTGCTCCGGGACAGCGGCTTTTCCACCGCCGCAGGCGAAACCTTTCTCGCCGCAGCGGGAAGCCATGCCGTCCTCATCCGGCAGAAGCCGGAAGCAGAAGGCCGGATGCGGGTATCTTTTTCCTGCACGGAAGAAGAATTTTCGGACTTCTGGAACGGCTATTTTGATCTGAACCGGGATTATGAAGCGATCCGGCGGTCGGTAGATCCGGGGGATTCCTTCCTCACTTCCGCCGTCCGCTGCGGCCGCGGCATCCGGATCCTTCGGCAGGATCTGTGGGAGACCATCATCAGCTTTCTCGTTTCCCAGAACAACAACATCACCCGGATCCGCCGGAGCCTGGAGGCGCTCTGTGAACGATATGGAGAAAAAATTCCCGTAAACGCCTTTCCGGACAGCCCGTCTGCCTCTCTGACGGATGCATCCGTTCACGCCTTCCCTTCTCCGGAAGCGGTTCTGGAAGGCGGGCCGGACGGCCTTGAAGGGCTGGGTCTTGGCTACCGGGACAAATATATCTTCCGCATGGCGCAGCGCTGCGTCGGACAGGAGGGACGGGAATGGCTCTCCCTGCTGCGAAAAAGTTCCTACGAAGACGCGCTGGCGCTTCTGCTGAAGGAGTACGGCATCGGGAAAAAGGTAGCGGACTGCATCTGTCTGTTCGCCCTGCATCATGTGGACGCCTTTCCCGTCGATACCCATATGAAGCAGATCCTTTCCGCCTTCTATCCGGAGGGCTTTCCCTTTTCCCGGTATGAAGGCTACGCGGGAATCCTGCAGCAGTATATGTTCTATTATAAGCTGACCCAAAAAAGAACTTCGTAAATGGATCAGGGACTCCCCGCTTCTGACCCGGACACCGCAGGGGCCAGACGCATCAGCGCTTCAGCGAAGGCCGGCGCAGGGAGCAGCTTCCTGATCTCCGTTTTCTTTTCGGAAATAAGCCGCGTATTTTTTCCCTTCCTCCACATAATGCCGGGCGTTTTTCAGGCTGTCCGCCTTTTCCTCCTCCGTGACCGGGCGGCGCACAGCGGCCGGGCTTCCCATGACCATGGAGCCGTCCGGAATCACCATTTTTCCCGTGACCAGCGCGCCCGCGCCGATGATGCAGTCCGATCCGATCACCGCTCCGTTTAAGATCACGGCTCCCATGCCGATCAGGGTTCTGTCCCCGATGGCGCAGCCGTGCACGATGGCTCCATGCCCCACGGTCACGTCTTCTCCGATATGAACCGGAAAGCCCTCGTCCACATGCACCACCGCATTGTCCTGAATATTGCTTCCCCGCCCGATGACAACGGGCGCGTCGTCCGCCCGCACCACGGCATGGAACCAGAAGCTGGTGTCCTCCCCCGCCGTAATATCGCCGTAAAGATCCGCATCCGGCGCAACAAAGGCGGCCGTATGGCGGATGGCGGGGGTTCTGTCCATCTCAATGCCGTCTCCGGAAGCCGGAATATCGGAATAATGGTCTGCCGATTCTCGTTCTTTCATTTTCCAAATCCTTTCCTTTTTTGCTGACCGGGTACGCGATGCGCACAGACTGCGGCATAAATGCCGCCTAATGTACTTCGTTCCCGTTGTCCTCAGGCTCATATCCCCCAGTTGGAGGGCAGCATCCCCGTATATTTCTGAAATGTTTTGGAAAAATGCCGCACGCTCGTATAGCCTACCTCCGCGGCTGTTTTTCGTACGGACACATCCGGAGAGCTGCTGAGGATCCGTTTCGCGTTTTCCATCCGGACCTCTGTCACAAAGTCAATATATTTCTGTCCGGTTCTTTCATGAAAAAGCCTGGAGAAATAAGCGGGCGACAGATTAAAATATTCGCTGACCAGCGCAATGCTGACATCCTGTCCGTAATTCCGATAAACAAAATCCTTGATCGCCGTGACATCAAATCCATAAACCGGTTTTTTCCGGGACAGCTCCGCCGCCGCAAGACAGATCTGCTTCAGGAACGCCGACCAGGACTCCGCGCAGAAAGGCTGCGCCAGAATGTTCCCCAGATACTGGTATAAAACCGCATGGCTGATCTGATAAAATACAGAAGCCATCCGGCTGTCCTGTTCCAGAGAGGCCGCGAACTGCCTGACGCTTTCCTGATTTCCGACCAGCGCATTCCGTATCAGTCTGTTTATTTCACTGCTGAAATGAAGGATTTCTTCCAGCCCGGCTGTCGAGTCTATCTCCGTTATGCTGCGCGTCTGTCTGCAGTCAAAAACAAACCGCACATCCGAAACCTCCGAAATTCTCCGGCTGGCTTTATAAATTCCCTCGATCGAGCCGGCCTTTCCCATAAAGGAAGAGATCAGCCCGTCCGGATATTCCGCCAGCTTTGAATTGATATAAAACGTCAGATGCGAAGGATCCACGGCATCACAGACAACGCAGAGCTCCCCGTCCGTATTGACAAAAACCGCATGATACGAAACCGCGGCATTCTCTTCGCAGAAGCGGTCAATGCTGCAGAACAGCTCATGCTTCAGCATACACTGACGCTCCTTTTCCTGGCTGTCGATATAAATCTGATAGATCGTCCAGTTTCTTTCCCCATAGGGAAGATAAGACATCTCATCCGTACCGAGCATATCCGCCATGCTGAAGGACCGGATAATATCCAGCGTAAACAGCTTATTGTTCTGAAGCGCTTCCTGCTTTTTCACAATTTCAATCTCATCCACAACATGCTTTAATGTCGCAAGGTCAACCGGCTTGAGGAGATAGGAAGAGGCCGACATTCGGATCGCCTGCTGCGCGTATTCAAAATCCGCGTATCCGCTTAAAATGACCCACTTTGTAGACGGCGAAATCTTTCTGCACAGATCGAGCGCCTCCAGCCCGTTCATAAGCGGCATTTTGATATCAAGGAAGGCGATATCCGGAGGCAGCTTCCGCACCTGCGTAACAGCCGCCTCCCCGTTGGAAGCATGAATATAAATGTGTTCGTTGGGATACAGTTCCTCCAGCATGGACTGCAGGCTCAGCCGCAGCATTTTTTCATCATCAGCGATCAGTATAAACATATTCCGTCCTCATCCGGCGCATAAACATTCCGGAATGTATAAATCATAACAGAAAATTCAAATTCCTGAAACCGGAATCGGGGAGTTGGAAAATGATAGCTTAAATCCTGCATATAGGTTCCTCCTTTATTGTATGGGAATTAAAATAACGCATCTGGTAGGTTTTCCGATCCCTCCCCGGACGATGAAAAACGCGTCCGGCGAAAAAATGGCAAGTCTGTCCTCTATATTTTTCAGGCCGACCCTTTTCCCCTGATCCGCTCCTGTGTAGGGCCTTCCGCTGTTAATGACCATAACCGCCGCGAATCGCCTTCCGCCGCGGGCTTCTGCCGTAAAGGCTGACAACCGGATGTATTCGTTGTTTTCCGAAGGTTCGATTCCGTGTACAATGGCATTCTCCACAAGGGGCTGGATCAGAAGCTTCGGGATCTCAAAATCCTCCATTCCCGGTTCCAGCCAGATCTGAAAGTTCAGCCGCTCTTCCAGACGGGATTTCTGCAGGAAAAGATAATCCTGAATAAAGTCAAATTCCTGCCGGATCGTGCTGTTGAAGTTATGTTCGCAGGTATACCGGAACATATGGGACAGACTAATGATAGACTGCTCCAGTATCCTCCGGTCTCCCACACGGTTCATCGCAATCAGAAGATTCAGAATATTATGGAGAAAATGCGGATTGATCTCCGCCTGAAGGGCCTGATATTCCGCCGCCTTCTGCTCCATTTTAAATTTATATTCATTATCAATATGCCGGTTGATCTTCTCGATCATTTCATTTAATGTCGTTGCGATCGTGGAAATCTCCGAGATGCTGCATTGCGCCGCATCACATCGGATGCGCGAGTCCCCGGCGTGATATTTATCCATGGTTGAAAGCACCAGATCGATCGAACTGCGCAGCCGATGCTGGGTCTTCCCAAACAGGACCGCCGCTATGACCAGCATGCCGAAATAAAAGGCCAGAGCCAGCAGCACCGCAAAGGTCAGGCTGCGGTACAGATCAACTCTCGATGAGAGATAATAGAGGGTAAAGCCGAATTCATCATCCGTAAAAGAATAGAGATCATAATTATCCATCCCTCCGGCGCGCAGCCGTTCCACAACAGGAACCAGCTCCTGACTGGTTGCAAACAGGAGTTCCTTCTGCGGAGAATACAGGAAAATCCCTGAGTACGGGCTGATCGTTATATTATCCAGAGATTCCCGGATAAAATCCAGCGATATATCCACGATGACATATCCGATGATCTTCTGTCTGTCTATATCCTTTACCGTCCGTACCAGAGAAATTGCCGTCCCCCCTTCCAGATCAGAAGGCGTAAAAACCGGCCGCTGGTTATTTTTATCCATATACCTGTACCAGCCCTTTTCGGATGCGCTGTAATTTTCCATAACCTCCAGAGAATCATATTTTCTCAGATAAAAGAGCCTGTTCTCATTGGCTTCGTACGGCAGAAATCCGATTCCGATCATGCTGTCTCCAAGCAGAGTTACTCTGCTGTTCATGTCCGAAATATAGTCCCTCTCATACAGGCTGTATGCATAGAGATCCTCCGTATAATCCTTTTCATTCAGGAAATAATAAAAATCCGCCGTGTCTGTTTCAAACAGATAGGTCAGCGAAAGGCTGGAATCTGCATTCATATTGTTGATCAGGTGTGCGGAAAGAATGTTCAGCGTATTCACATATTCCTTTTCCTGAGCAGCGATGGTTT